>CAADGM010000246.1 GCA_900696535.1 uncultured Planctomycetota bacterium | reverse complement strand
TCCCAGCGCGCACGCACGGGCGGCTTCTACCCGCAGGCCCTGCTGCACCTGGCGCGGGCTCGGAACCAGCAGCTCTACGAGCTTCGACGACTGGACGGGCGCGAAGAGACTGAGGCCAGCCTTCGGCAACTCGTCGACGCTGGCTACTACGGCGCTTTCCCGTACTACCTGCTGTCAATCTCGAACCGGCTGGCCGCCGAAATCTACGAGGGCAGCCGCGGAACGCGTGACGGCTCGGCCGACCAGCACTTCGCCGCCGCGCTCGACTGGGCCCGCCGTGGGCAACTCGTCGAGCCGCGGGATGATCGCTGCGTTGCGGCGGAGGCGGAGTGCCTGGAGCGCATGGGCGACCTGGAGGCCGCGGTCGCGGCGCGCACGCGGCAGTTCGAGCTAGCCGACGCGGACGTGAAGCGCTGCGAAGCGCTGCACTATCGCTGGCGGCTGCACTACTGGCTGGGGGATTTCGTCGCGGCCGAGGCCGACCTGGCCACCGCGCGGCAGTGCGACTCGGACAACCGCTTCTACGAGTACGTGTACCCCGCGCTGCTCCGAGCCGAGCAGGGCGACATGGCGGGCGCGCTCGCCAGCGCACGGGCCTTGCTCGCATCGGCACCGCGCGACCCTGAAGCCGTGCTGTGGGCGGCCACGACGCTGCGCCTGCTCGGCGCGGCCGATGAGGCTCAGCGTTCTCTCGACGAGCACGCGCAGCGCCCGGACCTCCAGGCCGAGCCCAGCCCTCCCTGGACGCCGGCGTGGGCCGCCGCCGTGCTCGACTTCGCCCGCGACGGCCGGACCGACCACGTGGAAGCGCTCATCGCGGAATCCCCGCAGCCCTGGCGGCTGCGCGCCGAGGTGCTGTTCCACGACGCGATCCGACGACTGGCCAGCGGGGACCGTCGCGGGGCCGAAGCCGGGCTTATCGGAGCCTACCGGAGCTTCGATGGGGAGCGGCGGTATACGTACCACGCCCGCCTGCTGCTCGGGCGGTTGCAGGAAAATCGCGCCTGGCCGTGGTGGCTGGCGGTATCATCGTTGGAGCCAGCGGAGCCGGCGAGTTCACCGGTACCTGATAGGAGTGGGGAGGGAGTGCCATGACCATGTCGACTGATGTGAAGAAACCCGCTCGTCACGTTGCCGTGACGCGCCGCGTGTGGGCAACGGCCAACGAAGCCGTCGCCGGCCCGACCGGACTGCGCCGCGCCGCGACACTCGCGTCGGCGCTTGCCCTGGCGCTCGGCACGGCGGGCGCGCTGGCGGCGCCGCCCCTTCAGCCGCTCCCCTTGCCGTACTACAGCTTCGACCTCGCGTCGCCGACAGTCATGACCGGCTTCGTCGGCGCCGCGGACATGCTGACGCTGGGCCCGGCGGGACCACTCGTCGTCGTTCCCGGGGCACTGCTGGGTCTGCCGAGTCCGTTCGATGATCTCGATGCGATCTCGGGCCCGCACAATGACTGGCCGGCCTTCGCGCCGTTCGTCCTGCTCTTCTCGGTGGACCGCCAGAGCGTCGGCGCCGTGGCGCCCGACCCGGCCCTGGTGGCGGCCGGCGTGCCGTACAACGTGCTGGATCAGGCCTTTCGCGGCCATGCGGCCGGCGACCAGTTCATGTCCACGAGCGTCTTCACGCTGAGCGGCACGGCGAGCGGCATGCGCACCACGAACAACGCGATGGTGCGCAACAACTACGACGAGGGCGGGACGGACTTCGGCGCCGTGCCCCCAACCAGCGGCTCCGACGTCGTCCCCCCCGGCACGCCGCAGGACGACGTCGACGGCACGCAGTTCGGCGAGACCGTCGTTCGGGACGGCCCCCTGCGCGTCTACTTCACGGCCAGCGCCGAGTCGCCTTCGCTTCCGATCCTCTCGATCGGGATTCCGCCGAGCGGCGCGACCATCTTCTACAACCCGGCGCCGCTCCAGTTTGCTCCGACCGAGCGCTACGCGGCGTTCTTCCAGCTCGGCCTCCAGCCGAACGACGATATCAACGCGTTGCTGGTCTTCGACCTCAACAACAACGGCATCTACGACACGCCCGATCGCGTCCTGTTCTCGTTGGCGCCCGGCTCGCCCTCGCTCAACACGCTGCCAGGACATAGCCCGATCGGCGCGGCCGCGGACATCTTCATCGCGCGGCCCGGCCAGCCGACGCAGATCTTCGCCCCGGCTGGCGTCCTGGGGCTGGGCCATCCGCTCGACAACATCAACGCGCTCGAGGCCCGGCTGTGCCCGAACGGCGACGGATGCGCCCAGCTCGCCGGCATTCGATTTCGGCGCGGCGACACGAACTGCGACCACGCTCTGACGTTCGACGACATCGATGCGTTCGTGGTGGCGCTCTCCGGGCCGGATGTCTACGCCGCCCACTACCCGAACTGCTTCTGGCACACCGCCGACACCAACTGCGACGGCACAGTCAACTTCGATGACATCGACGCGTTCGTGGCGTGCCTGATGGGCAACTGCCCCTGCCCGTAGCAGTCGGCTGACGAGCGCGTGGAGGTGCCTGAGGCCGAACTCCCTCAGTAGCGCCGGACCTCCGCGTCCGGCGCCGCTCAGGCATTCTCTGGTAGCGCCGGACCTCCGCATCCGGCGCCGCACTCGTATCGAACGTTGCGTCGGACACAGAGGTCCGACGCTCCGGTCAACTCCTGCTCGTAAGGTTGTCTGGCGCGTCACCCGCGCAGCGCTCGCACGCGACCCATGAAGGCGGCGATGCGCGTCAGGTCGAGCGCATTCGACCAGACGCCACCCACCTTGAGTGACGACCCCACGATGAAGGCGTGCGCGTGCGGCCAGTAGGCGGCGAGGTTGTCGGCGGTCAGCCCCGATCCGATCCACACGGGCACGCGGACCGCGGCCCGAACCGTCTGCACGTCGTCCACGCTCGCCGGTGAGCCCGTCGCCACGCCGGTCACGATCACGCCATCGGCCCCGAAGAACTCGGTCGTCCGCGCGGCCTCACGCAGAGGCACGTCGGCAGTGATCGCGTGGCTGGAGTGCTTCTTCTTCACGTCGGCGATCACGGCGATATCCTGCGCACCGATCGTCCGGCGATAGCGCAGCAGCGGCCCCGCCTCAGCCGTCGCCATCAGTCCCTCGTCGGCCACGTGCGCGTAGGCGAAATTCTCGATCCGAACGAAACGCGCGCCGCAGGCCAGGGCGACAGCGAGCGACTCGCGATTGGCAGCCGCAAGGATCTGCACCCCCAACGGCAGCGGGCTGACGCCGCGCACCGCCACCCCCACCGCCGTCATGGCCGCAACAATCTCCGGCCCGACCGTGCCACAGAGGTACGGCACGTCGTGCATGTTCTCGATGAGCAACCCGTCAAACCCGGACGCCGTGTACGTCTCTGCCTCCCGCCGCGCGCGGTCCAGAATGTCGGACAGGACCAGATCATGCCCCGGCGTGCCGGGCAGAGCCGCGACGTGGACCATCCCGACGACAAAGCGGCGCTCGGGGTCAAACAGGCTGGGTGGCATCGGCGTCCTCCGCTCACGCGCTGATGGAAGACGCGGATTGTATCCGGTCGATCGCCCGTTCGCGGCGGGCGCCGCTCCCTTGCGGTTGCGGTTGGGACCCGGATGCCGTTCTGTCAGGCGCCCCTAGTCGCGTCCGGGGTACTTCGCGCCGGCGAGGAGCGCCTTGAGCGCGTCGCGGTGCTTCTCCATCGTGCGGGCCGGCCCGGTCGCCTTGAAGAACCACGGGCCGCCGGGCGTCTCGACGACAGCGGCGAACATGCGATAGTTGTCACGCGGGCCGACCACGGGCGCACCGGGCATCGCGCCGGGCGCGAAGCGTCCGCTCACGTCGAGCAGCGTCACCTTCAGCCCGCTCTCCGCGTCGAAGGTCTCCGTGCTGCCCGCATCGGCCCCGAGCGGCTCGCCGTCGGGCTGGGTGAACTGCCCGCGCCAGCGGGCGATGTTGTTCTCGACCGAGCCGCCTTCGCCGCGCCCGAAGAAGAAGACGATCAGTTCGCCGTCTTCTTCGTCACCCTCGGCACGGGGTAGCGCGTACTGCGCCTTGCGCAAGGCACTGGCGGGCGCCACCGCCTTCCAGTCGGCCGCGGGCTCGTACTGGAGCTCAGCGTCCGCACCGCCGGCGGGAGCCGCGACCGCGCTCGGTGCAGCGCCAGGCACGGGCGGGTGCCCGGGCGGCAGGGCGGCGCCGGGGGCCATCGTGGCCGAGCCCTTCTCCTGGAGCATCGACTGAATCGCGGCCACGTCTTCCTTCGGCGCGGCAGCAGGGGCAGGGGCAGCGGCCGGCTTGGGAGGCGGCGGCGGCGGCGACTGCTCGCAGGCGGTGAGGAACGTGGCAGCCAGGAGGGCAAGCGTCAGGGTCGTGCGAACACGGGTACGGCGCAACATCAAGATGACCTTTCCAATGGGCCGGTCGGGCTCCCCCGCCGGCAGGTTTGCCGATCGCCTCGCCGGCCGGCGCATTGGGCACGGCCGGCGGTCGCCGACTGCTTACGCGTAGCTGTGCAGACCGACGATGAAGAAGTTCACGAAGCACCAGTTGAACGCCATCATGCCGCAGCCAGCGACGCTCAGCCAGGCCGTCCAGAGCCCCTTGTTCTTCACGAGGAAGCGGGCGTGGATGAGGATGGCGTAGACGATCCAGGTGTTAAGCGCGAAGACCTCCTTGGGATCCCAGCCCCACGGCCGGCCCCAGGAGTAGTCCGCCCAGACGGCCCCCAGGATCGTGCCGACGAACAGCAGCACGAACACCAGGTTGAGCATGATGAGGTGGCTCCAATCGACCGTGTGGAGCCAAAGCGGCAGCGCCGCCGCCTTCGACTCGTCACCCGGTGCACCGCCCGCCAGAATGGGCCGGTTGAAGCGCAGCTCCGACACGCGCATGGCTGGGCCGCCGGCGCCGGCCAGCGCGGGCGTCGCGGCCGGTGAGCCGCTCAGGACGCGCGCGAGCAGCCCGAGGCCGGTGCCGATGGCCCAGATTGCGCCCGCGGCGACCATGCTCAGGCCCGTGCCGGCGACGAACGTCCGGTTTCCGATCGCCAGCGTCACGAGCACGACAATGAGCAACACAGTCGTATAAAGCATCGTTCCCGAGGCGCGGTAGCCGATGAGCGGGATCAGCGCGGCCAGCGCTACCGACGCGGCCGTCCAGAACACGGCCGCCGCGTAGGGCACCTTGACCCACGCCTGCGCGGCCTGCGTGCCGGGCGTGAAGAGCAGGTATGCGCCGAGCCACACGATTCCCCCCGCCAGGGCCGTGATGGCCCCCATCGCGAGCGAATTGGTCGGGGTCGTGTGGAAGTAGTAGCCGAAGAGGTAGACCACGGCGATGACCGCAGCGAGGAAGATCATCGCGTAGGAGGCGATGATGAGCACTGTGTGGATGCGGAGCATGACGTCGTCGAGGATGCCCATGATCGTCGTGAGCGTCCCGCCGCCGGGGATGACGAACTGCCCCAGGATCAGGGCGAAGAAGCCCGTGACCGCCGCCCCGAAGAGGAACACGCGCGTGCGGTAGATGAGCTCGGCAACGAGGGCGAGCGCGATGCCCATCCAGGCCGAGGAGATCACGGCCTCGAACATGTTGGCCACGGGAATGCGGCCCAGGATGTACCAGCGCAGGCCGATGCCGTACGCGTGCAGGAGCGTCGCCACGCCCAGCAACGCGAGCCCGACCGCCCAAGGAGTGTTCCAACGCGTGATCAGCGCCCACGCCCCGACCAGCGCCGCCAGGAAGTACAAGAGCCAGCCCCACGTGAACTTGCCGAGCGCGTAGTAGTGGGCCTCGGCCGCTCGCTGCGATTGTCCGGGATAGACTCCCGCCGTCGCCAGCGTCGGCAGGATGGTGGCGAGCCGGTCCAGGCTCTCCTGGACGGTAGCCGCGTCGCCGCCACGCCAAGCCGGCCCCAGCCGCGCCCACGCCCCCAGCACCGCGATGGCCTGCTCGGCCGTAACGCCGCGCACGGGCTCCGCGCCGGTCATCGCGCCGGCCGCCTGGCGCAGCTCGGGCGGCAGGTTGGCCACCAGGTCGCTGGGCAGGTGCCAGGGCTCGTCCCGGTCGGCAACAGCGGGCGGGACGATGAGAATCATCTCCTCCAGGAAGCCGGCCACCGCTTGCGCGTCGCGCACGCGGCGCATCGCGGTCACCATGGCGAACTGGGGCTCGAGCTCCCGCATCCGCTGCTGGACGACCGGATCGCCGAGCTGCCGCGGCGTCATATAGCCGTACTGCACGATGTACTCGCGCTCCGCCGGCGGCAGGTGCGAGCTGAAGTGGATTCGCAGGCCCTTGTCCTTGATCCGAATGACCGGCTCGTCGATGTACGCGTCGCGGTTGAAGAGCCACTCCATCAGCGAGGCCAGCGGCGACAGGCCGGGCAGGCTCTCGCGTCCGAGCATCGCGGCCATCGACTCGCGGGCGAACGAATCGAGCGTCTTGTAGCGCCCGGCGTCCTGCACCGCGATCAGGCGGACCTCGTTCCAGCGGATCTGGCGGTCCAGTTGGATCGCCGTCCGCGAAGCGTCCAGCGGCCGCGGCGCCGCGCCGGCCGTCGCCGCCAGCCCGAGAACGAGTGCCAGTGCCGAGTAACGGACCGAGTATCGCTGCATGTGAGAGACCTCGCTAACTCGCATGAACCACCTCGCGCTCATCGCTGCGAACGGGCGACGGCGTCTTGGTCGGCCCCGACGCCGCCCGACGCCGCGCTTCCTCCGCGCGCGTTCGCTCGATCGCCCGGCGCTTGAGCACCGGCTTGACGTAGAAGGCGTACAGGCAGCCGACCGTGATCATCGTGCAACCGAGCACCATCGGCCAGATTCCGTTGCGGTTTCCGACACCGAGGATCGTGTAGCTCCAGTGGTCTTGCGCCGCGCCGCTCTGGAACAGCGTCCACGGGCCGACGCTGCAAGTGCGATTCGTATAGACCGTGGCCTGCTCGGGCTGCGGCTGGCCGTCGGGCTGCGCCAGGAAGAAGCTGCGCCACGACTCGACGCTCCGGCGGCCGGGGAAGAAGTTGACCGTCAGCTTCTGCGGGATGAGCACGGCCCCCAGGTCGTGGGGCATGCGCGAGTACACGAGCTCGTAGGGCGTACCGCCCGGCGGCCGCACGATGAGGCTCATCGGATCCACGTGCGGGTACTGGCTGAAGTTCATCCAGTGCGTCTCGCTCCAGCCCGCCAGCGGCCCGCGGCCGGTCAGCGTCACACGGATGGTCGACGCGGCCCGCGCGGCCAGGTTCGGCCGCCGGGTGGCCAGCGGCTCGACGACGGGCATCGCGCCGCCCTGCCCGCGCTCGAAGAAGTCGTTGACGGCGACGCCCACCGGCGTGCCGCGCAGCGTGACGCGCTCGAACGCGCCGACGCGAATGGGTCGCACGTCCACCTGCCCCTGCTCGTCGAAGACGGCCAGCGTAAGCGTGCCGCTGTCCGCCGATTGCGCATCTGCGAGCAGCAGCACATGGCCCCGCGCGGCACTGCGATAGCGCAGTTGGATGTTCTCGTCGTAGAGCCCCACCTTGCGCCGCATGCCCTGCTCGTCGATGTCCTGCGAGAACTGCGGGAAACGCTGGATCACCGTGCGGGTGAAGTGCTTCTCCGGGGCCGTCACCTCGACCAGCGCCGCGGGCGACGCCGCCCCCTCGAAGCCGGGCGAGATCAGCGGCCAGTTGGGCATGAGCTGCTGGATCGTGAGCTTGTACGGCGTGCCCTCCAGTTCCACCGTGTCGCCCGTCCGGATTGCGATCGTCTTCTTCAGCGGCGGGTCGGTCACTTCGATGGTCAGCTCGTCCGGGCCGGCCAGGGGCGCCAGCAGGGCTGCCCCCTCCGCCTCCGACTCGACCCAGCGGAACTCGAAGGGGGTCTGGAGGTCGATCACCGACTCCACCGGCCGCAGCGCGAACAGCGCCCGCTGAATGCCCTGGTTTGTGCCCGGAATCACGACCCGCAGGTTGATAGCCGGGTTGAGCTTGTCGCCCCCGCCGACCGCCACGTCGCGCGTGCCGGCGATGTACGGCAGGTAGCCGGTGATCTCGACGTCAAAGGGCAGGTCGGTCTCCGGGCGGACTGGGAGTCGCCAGGGCTCGAACCAGCCGGTCGGGATGACCAGGCTGCCGAGCTTCATCGCCGGCGTTGTGCGCTTGGATACCACCACATCGCCGTTGCGGTCGACGATCTCGTAGCCCGCGTCCGTGAAGCGCTCGCGGAAAAAGGGCAGGCCCTCGAGCGAGCTCGTCTTCCAGTCGTCGCTGCCGACGGGCCGATACCACAGGGCGGCCGCCTCGTGGTCGTAGAACGTCCGCTCGGCAGGGTAGGTCACCAGACGCAGCCAGAGCCGCTCATTGACCGCGACCGCGTCGCGCCCGTCCGGGGCGAGCTGGATGTCGACCGGCGCGGCCGAACCAAGCTGCACACGGACGGTCGCGCGATCCACCGACGTCGCCGGCCCGTGCTGTGCCTCGATCACCTCGAGCGAGACCTCGCCACCGAAGGCCGGCATGTTCGTCGCCCAGCGCTGCCCGGGCTCGGCCAGGAGCTTGGCCAGGGGGCGTGTCGAGGGCCCCATGCCCTGGGCGAGCAGCTCGATGCTGGGCGAGCGGAGAATGATGTCGCCCTCGATCTTGCTGCCGAAATACCACATGGCTCCGCCGCTGAGGGTGAGAATGCCGGCGTGAACGATCCAGACACCGAGGTTCGTCAGGCTGAAGCGGATACGGGACAGCGTTGCGACGATGACCGACACGCACAGCAGGATGTTCAGGGCGAAGAAGAGCCAGTGGGCGAACGCCCGCATCTCGGTCACTTCGATCGCGCCGCGAACCTGGGGCAACGCGGAGAAAACGCAGGCGTAGATGAGGATCAGCACCAGCAGGGTGATGCCGGTGTACAGGCTCGAGAAGAAGCGGACCAGCGGATTGCGGGTCCAAACCGGGTTCGGTGTCGTCAGGACCGAGGCCGCCATGCGTGTCCTTTCTGCTGCCGCCGACGCCACTCAGCCCCACGCCGGCAACGCCTGTGGCACAGCCCACGTCCGCCCGGGAGGGCGTCGGAGTCGCGAGGCCGCATTGAACTCACTCTCATGGGCTTGGGCGCGGTTGCCGGCCGCTGGGGGCCGCCATGTGCTCCGGCTCGCGTGACCTGGGGCAGTGTAGCGGCGGCTGGTCGAAATCTCCATTGGGGGGAGGGCGCGGCTTGCCGGGGGCGGAGGGGGGCTACAATGTGCGCGTGGACGCCAGTCGCCCCTCGAGCACCGCGCCCGTGACCTGGAAAGAGTTCGACCAGAACGTCATCAGCCACAGTGCCGCGCACCACCTGATGGCGATCGACGACCTGATCGGCACGCTCGGCTACGCGCGCGTTTCGGATATCGCCCGGCGCCTGGGCATTACCCGCGGGAGCGTGTCCATTTCGCTTCAGCCGCTCAAGAAGGCGGGGCTGGTCACGCAGGACGAGAACCGGCACCTTCGCCTCTCCGAGGCCGGACGTGCGCTGGTCGGCTCGATCAAGACGAAGCGGTTGCTTCTCAAGCGGCTGCTGTCGGAAGTGCTCGGTGTGGGCGGTTCGCAGGCCGAGATCGACGCCTGCAAGATCGAGCACCTCGTCAGCAACGAGACCGCGCACCGCGTACTGGCCCTGCTCCGCTTCCTCGACGAGGACCCGGGACGGGCCGAGCGGCTGCTGGCGGACTGGCGGTTGGCCGGGGCGGCCTGTGCGCACGCGCCCGAGACCTGTCCGAGCTGCGCCAGCGAGTGCCTGGCGTCGCTGGTCGAGTCGCCGCCGACGGCCCTGAAACGGACAACGCCGTGACCACACTCAAGAAAACCGATGTGATCCAGGAGCTGAACCGGCTGTACGCGGAGGAGATCGAGGCCGCGCTGCGCTACTTCCACCTTCTGCACGCCGTCCGCGGGCTCGACCTGCTGCTGGTCGGCCCCAAGCTCAAGGAAGCCTACCGCGAGACGATCGAGCACGCCGAGGTCATCGCCCGGAAAATCCGCACGCTGGGGGGCGTTCCGATGCTGCGCGTGTCACTCGAGCTGGACGCGACGCCGGTCGACGGGCGCCAGGCGCTCGAGCTGGCCCTCACGGTCGAAGAGGCGGCGCTGGAGGCGTACCAGGACTGCCTGCGGCGCGTGGAGGGCGACGTGGGGCTGGAAGACTTCATCCGCCAGCAGATCGCGGTCGAGTCGGAGCACGTGGCCGAGTTGAAGCAGCTCCTGCTCGACTGAGCGGAGCATCGGGGCGGGCGCGCGGCGCAGGCCGCGCGTTCATGGTTGGGCAGGGGCGCGTGGAGCGACCATCCGCGCGAGCCTTGCGACGGACTTTCGGACTTCGTCGAGCGAGGCACCGTCCTCGACCGCGTCCCTCAGCTTGTCGAGGACGTCGAGCATCTGCCCACCGTCGTAGCCCGGGCCAGACTCCGCGTCACCCGCCTGGGCAAACGTATCAACGAACAGCTCGACGTCGACTTCCTCCACGAAACGCACGCGAACCTCGTGGATGCGGCCGCGCACGCAGCGACACTGCTGCACGACACCCCGGGCGAGCAACCGCTCGCCGCCGCGCGTCTTCAGGACGAGCGTGCAGGGCGTTCCCTTGTAGAGGTAGAGGCCGTGCAGGAAGGCAATCCCGCCTCGCGAGATGTTCCGGGGCCGAACAAGGTAGGTTTGAGACACCCCTTGGATCTGGAGTCCCACGCCGCCGGGTACGTAGTACGCATACCGCCGATGCCGTCGTCCGTCCCCGCCCGGCAAGGCGGGCTGAACGCTGTCGAGTTCCCGCAGCACGGCCTGGGCTTCGGCGTCGCTGATGCGCCGGGCGTCGAGCGCGTCGTCGCGACCATGCATCATGGGTCTCCGCACGAGCGCCAGTGGCAAGTCCCTACGCACCCCGCACGTTCTTCATCGTGCCCCCAGGTACGAGTCGCCACCGGCCGTGCTCAGCTGGCCGGCGATTCTCCCTGCGCACGATATTCGCCCCACCATTCTGGGACCTGCCGGCCCGCACGGCACCCAACCAACGTCCGCGAAGCGCGTCCGGCGGGTGCCGCGGCACACCTGAGTTGGTGAGGCCGCTCATTGTTATATGATGAATGCGCTCGAGGACTCGCGCCCACCCGAGCAGTGTCGCGCAACCCGCCCGTGCGCGATTGCCAGGGCAGCCGTGAGCGTCGCCCCCTGAGGTCCACTGCACTCATGACAGGATACGCCATGCTTCGATCGTCGAACCGACTGCTCTTGGCGATCGGCACCATCTTGAATCTGTCTCTCGCGCCCCGGCTTCTGGCCGCCCCGCCGGACCCGCCGGTCCGCATGATCGCCGAGTGGGAGCCCGCCGCCGGCGTGCTGATTTCGTGGCCGCTGGGCATTCCCGCCGCGCTCGTGACGGAGCTGGCGAAGGACGACCACTTGTACGTCCTGGTCAACAATGCCGCGGACGACGCCGCGTGCCGGGCCTACATGGCGTCGCAGAACATCCCGGTCTCGCGCGTGACGACCATCCTCTGTCCGCACAACTCGCACTGGACCCGCGATTGGGGCCCGCACCAGATCTTCGACGGCGGCGGCCAGTGGCGGATCGTGGACGCGATCTTCCAGGGCTACCCCTGGGTCGGCCAGAGCTGCAACGTCATCACGTCGCCAGGCGGCTACGTGCTGGACGACCAGTCCCCGACCGTCGTGGCAAGCTTCTTCGGAACCGCAGCCGTGCCGCTACCGGCCTACCTGGTCGGCGGGAACTTCCTCAACGACGGCGGCAGCCGCGCCTTCGCCACCTGCACGCAGATCGCCGAGAACCTCCAGCTCGGCAGCGAAGCCGATTTCCGGCAGAAGCTGGCGAGCTACCTCGGCGTTACGAACTTCATCGCCCTCCAGCCCACCGAGAACAACGGCATCCAGCACATCGACTGCTGGTTCAAGCCGCTCGACGACGAGACGCTCCTGGTCAAGCGCCCGCCAGCCTGGCACGAGGAGTTCAACGACATCGAGGCCAACCTCGCCGTGCTCGCGAACCTGACCGGCCCGCACGGCCGCCCCTACCGCATCCTGCGCATCGACTGCCCGCCCTACAACGGCAGCCGCATCGCCGCCTACTGCAACTCGCTCATCCTCAATCGCAAGGTCTATGTCCCGCTGTTCAACATCCCCGGCGACGCGCAGGCGATCGCGACGTGGCAGGCGGCCATGCCCGGCTACGAGGTGGTCGGCTTTCCCTGGGGAAGCTGGTACTACTACGATGCGCTCCACTGCCGCACGCGGGCGATCTTCGACCGCCACATGCTCCGGATGAGTCACCGCCGGCTGGACGCGCTCGTGTCGCCCGCGGCCGGCTACGCAATCAGTGCGACGATCGACGACCGGAGCGAAGCCGGCCTGATCCCGGGCCTGCTCCGCGCGTACCACAGCGCCGCCGGCGCGGCGACGTGGGACTGGGTGCCGCTCACGCCGGGCAGTCAGCCGGATGAGTATGTCGCCACGCTGCCGGCGTACCCGCCCGGCACAACGGTGCACTACTACCTGGCCGCGTCAGACTTTTCCGGGCGCAGCGAGACGCTGCCGCGCGTGGCTCCGGCCGGCTTCTACACCTTCACCATCGACAATCCCGGCCCCGTGATCAGCGTGCCGACGCCCCCGACGACGGTGGCGCCCTGGACACAGACGACCTTCGACGTGGTCATCACACCGAACGGCGAGCCGCTCGTGCCGGGATCGCCGCGCGTGCACTACCGCTACACGCCCGACGGCCCGGAGTACTCGGCACCGCTGGAGCCACTGGGCGGGAATCTGTACCGGGCGACGTTGCCGCGCTTCGTGTGTGACGACCAGCCGCGCTTCTACGTATCGGCCGTCGGTGCCGTCTACGGCCTGCGCACGGCACCCGCCGGGGCGCCGGCCAGCCTGCTGGACGCTGGTGTCGGGACGGCGGGCGAGGTCACGCTATTGACCGCGAACTTCGAAGGTGGGCTGCCCGCCGGCTGGTCGACTACCGGGCTTTGGACCGTGGCCACCAGTTGCGCCGTGAGCCCGACGTGCGACGGCGTGCGCTGGGCCTACTACGGCCAGCCGTCGACCTGCACGTACAACAACGGCCAGCGCAACAGCGGAATACTGCGCAGTCCGCCGGTAGCCATTCCGCCGCTGCCGCCGGGCGGCAGCGCGACGCTGCGCTACTGCAACACGTTCGTCACAGAGAATGAGTCGGGGTTCGACGTGGGAGTGGTGCTGGCCGGCGGACGCCCGGTGGACACACCTGTGCAGTCCTTGGCCTGGCAGACGCGCACCGCGGACCTTTCGGCTCTGGCCGGCCAGACCGTGCAGATCGAATGGCGCTTCGACACGATCGACAACCAGCAGAACAGCTACCGCGGCTGGCAGGTGGACGGGGTACAGGTGACAGTGAGCACGCTTTCGTGCACGGCACCGCTGCCGTTCTCTCCCGGCGACGCGAATTGTGACGGGGCGGTCAACTTCGACGACATCGACGTATTCGTGCTGGCGCTGAGCAACCTGGCAGAGTACGCCGCCCAGTTCCCCGACTGCCACTGGCGCTCGAGCGACTGCAACGCCGACGGGCGCGTCGACTTTGACGACATCGACGCCTTCGTGGCCGCGTTGGGCGGGCAGGCGCGCGGCACAACAGCCCCATGACGAACGGCTCGAAGTCCGCGACTCAGTAGCGCCGGACCTCTGCGTCCGGCGTTCTCCGCGTCTGGCGTGCCGCGGCAAACCAACCGAAAGGCGCTGGACGCGAAGGTCCAGCGCCACGGTCGCCCGACCGACCCGTTCGGCAGATGCGATCACTCGCTTGAATCGACCGGGAGTCCGTGACGACCACGCGTACGCAGTCGCGCTGCTGGCCGCTTTGGCTCAGGACTCGCCAGGTTTCCAGTCCAGCACGCGCAGCTCGACGCTCCGCCGACCATTCCACTCGTTGATGATCGGCTCGAACGCCAGCCGGACCGTACGATGCTCGGCCAGCTCGAGCGCGTCGGCCGCGCGGCCGAAGGCGATGCACTTGCGGACGTGCCCGTTCTCGCGCACAGAAAGTTGCAGGTGCGTTCCGGCCTTTCCGACGACCCGCGGGCTGTCGACTAGCTGAACCGCCCCGGTCGCCAGCCTCGGACGGGGGTTGCCCTCTCCGAACGGGGCGAGCTTCTGCAGCGTCTCGGCCACGTCCAGCGTGAGCGCGCCGAGCGAAACCTCGTCATCGAGCCGCAGGCAGGGACGCAGATCGACCGCCGTCAGCCGCTGGGACGCCTGCGCCAGGAATGCGTCCGTGAACGCCTCGACGCGATCCGGGCGAATCTTGACACCCGCGGCCATGGCGTGTCCGCCGTGACTGACCAGGTGAGCGGAGCAGGCGCTCAGGGCTTCGTGCAACGGGAAGTGCCGCACACTGCGGCCCGAGCCCTGCCCGAGCTGGTCGTCGAGCGCGATGAGGATCGTCGGCCGATGGAAGCGCTCGACAAGGCGGGACGCGACGATCCCAATGACACCCGGGTGCCAGTCGGGGCTGGCCAGGACGATACCGCGGCAGCTCTCCCGGTCGAAGCCGCGCTCGATAACCTGGGCCTCGGCCTGGCGACTGATCTGCTTCTCCAGCTCCTGGCGCTTGCGGTTCTGCTGGTCGAGCGTGGAGGCGATCTCCCGAGCCCGCTCGGCGTCGGCCCGGGTGAAGAGCTCGACGGCCAGTCGGGCGTGCCCGAGCCGACCGATCGCGTTGAGCCTCGGGGCCAGGATGAAACCAGCGTCATAGTCATCGCACGACCGCCGCTCGGCCAGGCCGCTGACCTCGATCAGCGCGCGCAGCCCCGCGTTGCTGCTCCGCGCGAGCTGGTGCAGGCCGAAGCTGGCCAGCACGCGGTTCTCGCCGACCAGCGGCACGACATCGGCGATGAGCCCCAGGGCCACAAAAGCCGTGGCCTCGACGAGGAACTCGCGGAACGGGGAAGGCACTTTGCTCGTGCCCGAGAGGCGCTGACAGAGCGCCCAGGCGATCTTGAAGGCCACGCCGGCGCCGGAGAGGTGTGGGTTGGGACTCGGCCCGAGCGCGACCGGGTGGACGAGCACGTCCGCCTCCGGCAGCGCGTCCTGGGCCTGGTGGTGGTCGCTGACGATGATTTCCAGCCCGGCGGCCTTGCCAGCGCGGACCGGCTCGACAGCCGTGATCCCGCAGTCGACAGAGATGACGAGCTGTCCGCCGTCGGCCGCGATCTGCTCGAGCGCCGCCGCGTTCAGGCCGTAGCCCTCGTCGAGGCGGCTGGGCACGTAGTAGTGCACGTCGGCGCCGGCCAGGCGCAGGGCATGCCACAGGATCGTGATCGCCGTCACACCGTCGACGTCGTAGTCGCCATAGATCACGATGCGGCGTCGGTTTCGGACGGCGGTGGCGAGGCGGTCGGCGGCCTCGACAGCGCCCGGCAGCGTCTCGGGCTGAAGCAGTTCCGAGGGGCTCACCTCGAGAAACGGGCGGACGCGGGCGGGGTCCGAAACGCCACGATTGAGCAGGAGCTGGGCAATCAGCGGCGAGACGCCGGCGGACCGGGCGAAGGCCTCCCGCTCGGCGTGCGGGGGAGTGATCAACCACTCGCGCGAGACACTGAGCGTGGGAATGCGGGCCTCCTTGCCGCGACCGGCGCCAAGTACACGCAATTTAGCAACGCGGCGCCGCAGGTGGAAGACCGCGCCGCTGCGGCCGCTTGGCGTTACGCAAGTCCCTTGGCGCGCAGGTAGCGCTCCAACAGCACGCCGTAGCGCTGCCGGACGGCCGGCGTCAGCGCCGCGGCGTCGCTCCAGACAGCGAGGTCCAGGGCGGTATGGGCCGGGCTGGGCGGGAGCGGCTTGCGGGCGAGCACGTCGATCGCGGCCTTCATCAAGCCGATCGCGTTGTGCGTGGCCGCCTTGAGATGACCGATGATCTCGGCGAGCAGCGCGTCGCGGGTTATGCCGGGCGTGTGCGGCTTCCAGCAATCGTAGTCGGTGGCCAGGGCGACCAGGGCGTAGCTCATCTCGGCCTCGCGCGCGAGCTTGGCCTCGGGCATGGCCGTCATACCGATCACGTCGCCGCCCCACGTGCGGTGCATCTGGGACTCGGCCTTGGTGCTGAACGCCGGCCCCTCCATGCACACGTAGGTGCCGCGGTTGTGGACGTTGGCATCGACCTTGCCCGAGACCGACAGCAGCACCGTCCGCAGTTCGGAGCAGAACGGATCGGCGAACTCGACGTGCACGGCCAGACCGTCATCGAAGAACGTCGGCGTACGGCGAAACGTCCGGTCGATCACCTGGTCGACGACCACCAGGTCGCGCGGGGCGATGTCGTCGCGCAGCGAACCGACCGCACCGCTGGCCAGGACATGCGTCACGCCGACCGACTTGAGCGCGTGGATGTTGGCGCGGTACGGCACCTGCGATGGGTTGAGAACGTGCCCGGGACCATGCCGCGCGAGCAAGGCCACGCGCAGCCCCTCCCACTCGACCAGCCGCAGGGCGGAGCTGGGCTTCCCGAACGGCGTCTCGACCACGCGGTCCTCGCCTTGAACCTGCCCGAAAAGCGCCTCGCCCAACCCCGTGCCGCCGATGATTCCGAGCATCACGGTGAGTCACCTCCACGCAGGCCACCGGGCCAGCGCGGGGCGATTATACCGGCGATGCCGGGATGCAGGGCCGAGGCGTGCGGCGCAGCGGTCTACGGACCTGCGATCACGGCCTGCACGCCGGGGCCGTTCAGGACGATCTGTCCGCCGAGATTGGTGTCCGGGCGCAGGGGAACCGTGAACTCGATCGTGTCCAGCTCGACGTAGGCCCCGCGCAGGGGAGCGCCGAAGAAGTTGCTCTGGAGCTCGACGCCCTCGAGGGTTCGAACGAGCGCGCCGACGCGGGCACCCTTGATGTTGCCGCTGAGCGTGCCGACCGCACCGAGGAACGCCCGCTGAAGACTCGTGGTCTGCGTACCACTCGTACGCTGGTCAAACTCGTCGTCCTTGAAGCCGCGCTCGGCCGAGCAGACCAGTCCCTGGTTGACGTTCCCGATGTGCACGTCGGAGACGAGCACGTTGTTTTCGCTCTCGACCATGTCGATGGCCAGGATGATGGGCTCGAAGTTGAGCGCGTTCTCGACGATCTTCAGGTCGCCGTCGGCCGTCTTCACGGTGGACTCCGTCCCGCTGTAGACGATCGCCCCGGCGAAAAGCACGACGTCGCACTGGCCAGCACTGCCCAGGAAGTCGGCCAGCAGCTCGGAGCGATCGGGGAAGCGCAGCCCCTGCGTCATCAGAAAGCGGCGATCGCCGTTGGCGAATTGCTCGGTGGCCGGCTGGGGCGTGTGTGCACGGAAGTCCTGGGTGATTGGCATGAAGGCCTGGAGGCCGGGGACCGCGACCAGCTCGTTGATGAGCCCGTTCCGCGACGCGCCGATCTCGCCGCCGGTGGGCAGGTCGTAGATGGCGATGTACTGCGCGAAATTGATCTCGCGCTGCGTGGCCAGCACCGGCGCACCGTTGCCGGCGAACGCAACCCGCGGGTAGCCGAGCCGGGGGTAGTCGACATGGTCGCGAGCCCGCACGAAGGCGCGCACGCCGAAGTTGTCGTTCAGGTTGATGTCGAACGCGACGTTGATCTCGGCGAGGTTCGGATTGACGTTGTCAGACTCGGTGTCGGTGGCGCGCAGGATGACCGTCACCGGGCCGGTGAAGTCGAACTCGATGTTGCGGATGCCGCTATCAAGGTCAAAGTCCTGCGGCTGCTGGAAGCCGAGCAGGAATGGCGTGAAGAAGCGGACGCTCTGCTTGACCAGCAAGCTTTCGTTCTCGAATTGCCAGGAGACACGGATCCGGTCGCCGGGGCGGGCCTTGGCCTGGTTCACCTGGACATTGATGTAGCGCAGCCGGGGAAGCGGGGTGAATGTGCCCTGGTTCGACGGCGGGCAGCCACCGATCACGCCAAACGCGACGATCAGCAGCGTGCCGGCGGCAATCGGTCCGCTGCGAAGCCGGGTCTCACCGTGGCGGACGGAGGTGGAACCGTTCGAGAAGATCGCGTCGGTCACAGTGTGGCTCCTTGGGCCTTGGCGTAAGTCGTTGATGCACGGCGGCCCGGTTTCGCCGGATTCTAGTGCATCGCCTTCGAATTTCCGCGACGCACCGGTGCGCAGTCGAGGCAGGCGCCCCTGCCTGCCGGCAGGCACAGAGCCGCGCCCCACTGTGCTTGGGACGCGGGTACGGAGGCCAGATGTGGACAGTGCCGAGTCTGCCCGCCCTCGCCGCCACTCACGCGGCTGGCGCGGCTTCCGGCACAGCGTCGGGGGCCGGCTCGAGCTCGAACCACTCACGCCATCGGCGGACACGGACGATGGGCTGGTCCACGTCGTGCCCGATGACGAGCAAGGCACCGTGGTCCGCGACCCACGTCAGCAATGCCTGCTTCGCGGCGCGGTTCCCCAACGGATCCAGGTCGAACGCCATGTTGTAGGCCGGCCGCAGGTGGTGGCGGGTCGGCAGGACGTCGCCCGCATAGACCAGGCTTCTCCCCCCGCCCGAGACCACGATCGACTGGTGTCCGCGCGTGTGGCCGGGCGTGGGCATGACGCGGACGCCGGGCAGCACCTCGTCCTCCCCTTCGAGCAGGTTCCACAGCCCCGTGCCGTCCAGCGGCGAGAAGTTCTCCTCGCGATACGTGAGCGTCATAACGGTGTGGCCGGCACGGGCGTCGTCGTGCTCACGCCGCTGGATGTGGACGCGGGCGCGCGGGAGCGAGGGCGCCAGGCGGCCATCCGCGTCGTGGGTCAGTCCGCCGGCGTGGTCGAAGTGCAGGTGCGTGAGGAGCACGTCCGTGATCGAGGCCGGCTCCACGCCGGCCGCGGCCAGGTTCGGCAGCAGCCAGTCGGACGGGTCGAGCGCGAAGATCACCCGCTCCTTCTCCGCGTACTTGTTGCCCGTGCCGGCTTCGACGAGGGCTCGGCGATCGGAGCCCTGCCACTCAATCAGCAGGCTGTGGCAGGCCAGGTCGATGCGGTTCTCCTCGTCGGCCGGGCAGAGACGCGCCCAGAGCGCCTTGGGCACGACGCCGAACATCGCCCCGCCGTCGAGGCGAATACGCCCTGCGCTGAGCAGCGTGACGCGCAGGGCGCCGAGTTCGATTGTGGTTGCGTGTCGAGTCATGCGGTGCTCCCGAAGTGGACTGGTGACGCGAAGGGACACACCCGACGGCCGACAGTATGATAGCCGGCTGATAACCCGGGCGCGCGGCCCGGGGGCGAGAGAGCGAGTCCGTGCCAACCACCCCGCAGCCCCCACCTGACATTCGTGTCCTCGTGCTGGACGTGGACGGCGTTCTGACCGACGGCCGCCTCCCCGTCGACGAGCAGGGGCGCCAACTCCGTGCCTTCCACGTCCACGACGGCTTCGCGATCCGCTGCTTCCTCGAACTCGGCGGCGAGGTCGTGATTTGCTCCGGCAAACGCTCGCCCGCGGTTGATGCCCGGGCCACGGAACTTGGCATCCGGCACGTACTCCAGGGCAGCCGCGACAAGCTGGCCGAAATCCAGGCCCTGCTGCCTTCGCTCGGCGTCAGCCTGCGGAACGTCGTCATGGTCGGCGACGACCTGCCGGACGTACCTCTCATGCGTGCCTGTGCGGCCGGTGTCGCCGTGGCGAGCGCCGTGGACGAGGTCCGGGCGGCGGCCACGTGGGTGACGCCGCGGCCGGGCGGGCACGGTGCCGTGCGCGACGCGATCGAGTGGCTGCTGCGCGCGGATGGTCGCTGGAACGCGATCCTGTCGCGCTACGGAGTCGCCGCGCCGGGCTGAGCCGGCCAATCACGAGCGTCCGGGGCCTGGACCGGCCGCCGTCAGGTATCAGAAGGAGCAGGCCTCAAACGATGATGCGCAACCTCGTGCTGGCGCTGGTGACCCTGGCGATCCTGCTCGCCTTGTACCTTGTCTATACACTGTGGCTGGGGCCGTCGTCCTTCCGCTCGCAGCCGCCGCAACTCGAGCAGCTCCCGCCTCAGGCGGACGCCAACGTCGCCCCGCTGGTCTTTGGTCCGGACGTGTCCGTTCCCGGGGGCAGGCGGATCGTCTATCGCCGCTACAGCGAGCGGACCGGGCAGCCGACCGACGTGTTCAGTTGCAGCGACTGGCAGCCGGTGGCCGGCTCGCAAACGGAGATCCGCGTCAGCGAGCCCGAGCTGATCCTGCTCCTGCCCAGCGGCATGACGGCCACGATCTCGGCCCAGACCGGTCAGCTCACCAGCGAGCGCAGCGAGCGGGCGGAGCTGCGGCCGAAGGCCGGCTGGCTCGAGGGCGCCGTCGAGATCGTGATCGATCGTGAGACCGAGCCGAATCAGCCCCCGGCCGCCGAGCGTCCGGAGGACCTCATCCGGATCAGCCTGACGCGCGTCGAGTTCGACCTGGAGCGCGGCGAGTTGCGGACGCGCGACCGGCTGCTCGTGTCGAGCGACGAGTTCGAGGTGGCCGGCACGGGGCTCGACCTGGTCTGGAGCCAGGCGGACAACCGCGTCGAGACGCTGACGGTCGCCCAGGGCGAGCAGTTCGTCTACTACGGCTCAGCCGGGCTCTTCGAGGCCGCGGAGCGGCCCGCGCCGGCGCCGGCGGACGCGGCCGAGGCGCCCGAGAAGCCGCCGGCCCAGCCGCCCGGCCGCCGCCGACCGGTACGCGGGCCGACGGCGTACACGTGCGTCCTGTCCGGCGACGTGGTGGCCGAGCAGACACAGGCCGAGCAGGTGACCGGCTCGCTCAGCGCGGACCAGATCAACCTGGTCTTCGACGTCGGCGCCGGCGCGGGGCGTGCCCTGCGCCCACGCCCGGCGACGCAGCCGACCACGCTGCCCGCCACCACGCAGGCCACGCGCGACGGCGGCGATCGGCTCGTGGTTCGCTGGAGCGGGCCGCTGCGGCTCGAACCGGCCACGGGCCCGGCTGCCCAGTCGCGGCGGCTCCAGTTCGTGGCCACAGGAAATCCAGTCGTCCTGAGCCGCGGCGAGGGAACGATTCGCGCCGGGCGCGTGGAGTACCACGACGAGACGCAGCGCATCTGGCTCGACCCGCTGCCGGGCGAGCGCCTGCCGATGCGCCTCGGAGAGAAGCTCTCGGCGCAGACTTCCGGCGTGTTCATCGATCGCGAGGCACGGATCGTGAAGCTGGTCGGCCCCATGGAGCTGACCTCGGCGCGCGGCCGCGGAGTGGGCGGCGAGCGGTCCTCGATCCGCGCCACGCAATGGGGTGAATTGCGGCTGGCAGCCCCCGAGACGCAGCCCACGACGCGGCCGGCCATCGACGCGGCGACGGACTTCCAGCGGCTGGAATCGGCGCGCTTCGTCGGGGAGGTAGTCGTCCGACTCCAGGGACAGCGATTGCGCGCCGAGCGATTGGACGTAGGCTTCCGCACCGATGCGGAAGAAGAGACGCTCGAAGCCCTGCTGGAGCGCGCCAGCGCCAGCGGCGGCGTACGACTCAGCGACGACGACGGTCGCCTGGCGTGCGAGCGGATGGATCTCGTGTTCGATCGCACCCCCACCGGCGAGCCGTTCCCGCGCGAGCTGGTTGCCCTCGGGCGCGCCGAGCTGCGCCGCGGGCAGGCGCGCGTGCGCGGCAATCGCGTCGAGGCGACCATGCAGGCCGCCCCGCCGGACGCGCCGCCCGGCAGCCCGGCGTTCGTGATCCGCTCGCTGGAGGTGACCGAGGCGGCTGAACTGCTCGACCCGGACAACCGCGTCGCGGCCCGGGGGGAGCGCCTCTCGGCACGCTTCGAGCAACTGAGTCGGCTGACAACGGCCTTCGTCGCCGGCACGCCGACAGCCTGGGCCCGGCTCCAGGCGGACGACTACGTCGTGCGCGGCGAGCGGATCGACCTGGATCGCGCTGCGCAATTGCTCGTGGTCGACGGCCCGTCGCGCATGACGCTGCCGTCGCAGCGCTCGCTCCAGGGGGCGCCGCGGGCCGCGGGCAGTCGCGTGCTGGTGACGGCGTCGCGCAGCCTGCGCATCGACGGTCGCGGCAACACCGTCGACTTCGTTGGCAACGTTCTGGCCCGCAGCGACTTTGAGTCGCTCGCGTCGGAGCGGATGACGCTCTACCTGGCCGACGTCCCGCCGCCGCAGCAGCAGCAGCAGCCCCGCCGACCGCGATTCACCTGGACGGATGTGTGGCACGAGCTTCAGCGCGGCGTGGGGATCACGCCCGCGCCGCAGCGCTCCCGGCCGGCCTTCGACGTGGCCGGCGACGACGAAGCGGTCCGCGTGAGAAAGGACCCGGT
>CAADGM010000245.1 GCA_900696535.1 uncultured Planctomycetota bacterium | reverse complement strand
GTGCCGCGGCCGCGATCGCCGCCCGGCTGTCGCGCGTTCTTTGCGGCCACGCGCTATGCGGACGGACGACGGCGCGCCCCTGCCGGTCGCTCTCAACCTTGGCCAATACCGGCCAGTACCGGGGCCGCTCGTATCGGACGGTACGCGGTCGTCCGGCAGAACCGGGCACGGACGGGAGAACACTCGATAAGACAACGGGCGCGGTGCGCCCCTACGGCGGCGGTCGCCACGTGCCGGTCTGTTGCGACCTGCGGCACGGCGGCGTCCGTCGGCTTGGCCGCTGAGACAGATTGGGAGTTGGTCGCGGGTCGCGAGGATCGCTCGGATGTCGCTCCGGTCGAAAGTGCTGATCTTCGTGCTGACCGTGTCAGCAGTCTTCGCGCTGACGAGCTACCTGGTGCAGCGAGCCATCATGCTTCCAGGCTTCGAGAAGGTCGAGCGCGAGGAGGCGAGCAAGGACGTCGCGCGCTGTGTGCAGGCCCTGCGGCGCGACTGTGAGCACCTTAGCCAAGCTGCGGCCGACTATGCCGCGTGGGACGACACGTACGAGTACGTCATTGACCGCAACAGCGCGTTCGAGAGCAAGAACCTGCTGGCGGAGACTTTCCGCAACCTGCGGCTGAACTTGCTCCTGATCGTGGACCTGGAGGGCAGTCGGGTGTGGGGTGAAGTGCGCAACGACGAGGGCGAGCGCCTCGACGCCGAGGCGCTCTTCAATGCTGTGTGTCGCCCCGGACACGTGCTCACCTCGCACAGCGCTCTGGACTCACACGTGGAGGGCATTCTGCCGAGCGAGTTCGGTCCGCTGCTGGTCGGGTCCCGGCCGATCATCACCAGCCAGGGCGAGGGCCCTATCCGTGGGGCGCTCATCATGGGTCGGCTGCTCGACGCGGATGCCATTGCCGAGCTGTCCGCGCGAACCCGGGTCGCGCTCGAGCTGTGGCCCGTCGACAGCGTCCCCCCGGACGCGAGCGACGCCCTCCACATTCTCACGCAGGGGCAGGGTGACTGGACCGTCGAGCCCGGGCCACCTCTGTGGGCCTACACCCTCCGCCGCGACATCTACGGGCAGCCCGCCCTGCTCATCCGGATCGAGCGGCCGCCGACGATCACGACGCACGGCCGGAACGCGGCGCACGCGGCCGTATGGATGACCGTCGGCGGCGGCGCGGCGATGACGCTCGTGATGTGGTTTGTGCTCGCGCTGCTCGTCGTGCAGCCGCTCACGCGCCTGACAGAGCACGCCGCCCGCGTTGGCGAGGAGGATGACCTCACGGCCCGGCTGAACATGCGCAGCCGCGACGAGATCGGCGTCCTGGCGCGGGCCTTCGACACGATGGTGGACCGCCTGGCCGAGAGCCGCGCGCAGATGCTGGCGGTAGCTCGACACGCCGGCATGGCGGAGGTCGCCGTCGACGTCCTGCACAACGTCGGCAACGTGCTGAACACGGTCAATACATCGGCCAGCCTGGTCAGCGAGCGACTCCGGACCTCCGAACTGCCGACGCTCAGCCAGGCAGCCGACCTCATGCTCGCCCACCGCGAGGACCTCGGCGCGTTCATCACCCGCGACGAACGCGGACGGCATCTGCCCGCATATCTGGCCGAGCTGGCCAAGTGCCTGTCGGCCGAGCAGGCCGAGATGCAACGCGAGATGCAGATTCTCAGCGAGGCCATCGACCACATTCGAAGTGTCGTGGCCATGCAGCAGGTCCACGGCAAGAGCCAGTCCCTGCTCGAGCCCGTCGAGCCGGCCGAGTTGGTCGAGCATGCGCTCGGGCTCGGGGCGGCATCGCTCGGCAAGCGGCACATCACGCTGGAGCGTCACTTCGAGCCGGTCGGCCCCGTCCTGCTCGACAAGCACAAGGTCCTCCAGATCCTGGTGAACCTGCTGAGCAACGCGAGGCACGCCCTGTCGGGCAAGGAGCACGGCGCGCGCGTCGCAGTCCGGATCGCCGCCGTGCAGGCCGAAGACGGACGGCGCGTGCAGATCAGCGTGAGCGACAACGGCATGGGCATCGCGCCGGAGAACATCGAGCGGATCTTCACGTTCGGCTTCTCCACGCGGCGCGACGGGCACGGGTTCGGCCTGCACAGCGCTGCCAACCTGGCCCGTGAAATGGGCGGCTCGCTCCAGGCGACGAGCCCCGGACCCGGCCAAGGCGCGACGTTCGTGCTCGACCTCCCGCTCCTGACGCGTGAAGCGAAGTCCCCAGCAGAGGCAGCCGTATGAACACCGCCGACACCCCGGTACCCCGGCGCATCCTGGTCATCGACGACAACGAGTCCATCCACGAGGACTTCCGCAAGATCCTCGCCCCGCCCGCACGCTCGCCCGCGCTCTCCGCCGCGAAGGCTGCCCTGTTCGGGACCGCCGCGACCACTCCAGCGGCTGAGGCGCGCCCCGAGTTCCAACTGGACGCGGCGCTCCAGGGCCAGGCGGGAGTCGAGAAGGCACGTGCGGCACTGGAGCAGGGCGAGCCCTACCAGGTCGCCTTTGTCGACATGCGCATGCCGCCCGGCTGGGATGGGTTGACGACCATCAAGCATCTCTGGCGCGCCGACGCCGCCGTGCAGACCGTCATCTGCACCGCGCACTCGGACTACTCGCTCGAGCAGATCACAGACGAACTCGGTGTGAGCGACCGGCTGCTGATGCTCAAGAAACCCTTCGACCCCGTCGAGATCCTCCAGCTCGCCACGGCCCTGAGCGAGAAGTGGCAGGCCCAGCGGGCCGCGGCTCTCAAGCTCGACGAGCTCGAGCGGATGGTCCAGACCCGCACGGCCGAGATTGAGCACGCCATGCTCCACGACCGGCTGACCGGGCTGCCCAACCGGACGCTGATCGTCACGCACCTCGAGACCTGCATCCAGCGCCGCAAGCGAAACCCGAACTACAAGTTCGCCGTGCTCTTCCTGGATTTCGACCGCTTCAAGCTGATCAACGACAGCCTGGGACACGAGACCGGCGACCTGCTGCTGATCGAGATCAGCGACCGGCTGCGCAACAGCCTGCGGGCCAGCGATCGCATCTGCCACCAGAGCACGCCCTCGCGGCTGGGCGGCGACGAGTTCGTCATTCTCCTCGACGACCTCCGCGAGGAGCACGACGCGGCCCGCGTCGCCGAGCGCCTGCTCGACGTGCTCACGGAGCCGCACGAGATCGAGGGCCAGAAGCTCCATGCCACCGCGAGCATCGGGATCGCCACCAGTGACCGTAACTACGAGCGCGCCGGTGACATGCTCCGCGACGCCGACACTGCCATGTACCGGGCCAAGGCCGGCGGCCGGAACCGGTACGTCATGTTCGACCGCCACATGCACGAGCAGGTCATGGCGCGCCTGTCGCTCGAGACCGAGCTGCGCAAGGCGGTGCGCGAAGACGGACTGGGCCTGCACTACCAGCCCATCGTGCGCCTGGGCGACGGTAGCCTGTCGGGCTTCGAGGCGCTGGTTCGCTGGTCTCATCCCACGCAGGGACCGGTGCCGGCAGCCGAGCTGATCGCCGTCGCCGAGGATACCGGGCTCATTCAGCCGCTCAGCATCAGCCTGCTTCGCATCGCGTGCCGGCAGCTTCGAGCCTGGCACGCGCGGGGCGGCGGCGCAGAGCAGCTCCTCATGAGCGTAAACCTGTCGCGCAAGCAGCTCATCGACCCCGACCTGGTGAGCAAGATCGCCCAGACGCTCCGGGACGCCGATTTGCCGCCCGGCTCACTCATCCTCGAGATCACCGAGAGCACGGTTATTGACGACAAGGACGCCGCCCTGGCGGTGTTTGAGCAGCTCAAGGAACTCGGCGTCTGGCTGCACCTGGACGACTTCGGGACGGGCTACTCCTCCCTGAGCTGCCTGTACCAGCTTCCGCTGAGCGGACTGAAGATCGATCGCGCGTTCATCCAGGACATCTGCCGCCGCGGCGCCCACACCGTCGTGCTGCGGTCGATCGTGCAGATCGCCCGGGCCTTCAACCTCCAGGTCATCGCCGAGGGTGTCGAGACGACCGAGCAGTTCGCCCTGCTGCGGGAGCTCGACATCGACTTCGCGCAGGGCTACCTCTTCGGCAAGCCCTCGGCGGCCGGGGACGTCGAGCACCTTGTGGCCGAACCGAAGCTCGTCGTCGCGGGCCACTGAGCCCCGCGGCTTCAACCCGCGCTGGCCCCGCCTTCCGGTCCGCCGGCGGCCGGGGCAGCCGGCCGCGGCCGGTCGAACACCGGTGCCCCGCATTCGGGGCAGCGATCCGACGTGAGCTGGTAGAGCACGTAGTTGCACTTCGGGCAGCGCTCTTCCTCGATCTCCAAGCGGATGCACAGCCCGCACTTGCCGCAGGCCGAGCGCCCCGCCGGCCGGACGGCCGCGTCGCCGCAGCGCGGGCAGGTGAGTTGCACCTCAAGGGCCGTCGTGGCGACCTCGCTGCGCTTCTGCATCATGCCGATCCAGTGCAGGGCCGGAAGTGTGATCGTGCCCAGCAGCGTCAGCGTTGCCACGGCGCCGATCGTTCGGAATATCATCTCGTCCTCCCACGGATCGATGACAATGACGTACATGATCAGCACGGCGAGCAGGGTCGCCGACCCGCGCGTCGCCGGCAGTACCCAGGTCAGGGCCCGGCCCGGCCGCGCAAAGCCCAGCAAAGCGAAGTGCGGGCAGTACACGGCCCACGTGGCCCCCACCGCCGCGGCCCGGGCCAGGAAGTCAGTGAGGTCGCCCAGGTACGGTTGCCAGATCAGCGTCACGTTCAGGGTGAACGTCGCCGCCGACGCCACCAACCCCACCCGGCACACCCAGCGCGAGCGGCCGCGCTCCAGCGCCAGGGCGCACGCCAGCGACGTCAGGGCGGCGAACGCGAAGGCCAGGTTCGTTCCGTGCAGCCGGAAGTCGGCCAACCCGAGCTGCTCGCCCGCGATGAATGCGAGAATCCCCATCAGCGCCGCGACCGAAAGCGACGCGATCAGCGCCCAGAGCAGTGCCTGCTTGAGCCGCGACGTGAACTCGATTGCTGGCATGGACTCTCCCGCTCAGCCAAGTTGACTGATGCCGCGTATCGTACGCGGCCGGCCCAACCGCGACACGCGAGGCGGACAACTCCTTGCAGCGCTTCCACGACGGTCCGAGACGGCTCGCTCGGGCTCGCGAGGGGGCGATGCGCGGAGTGACGCGCCGCGGGTGCGGCCAAGTCGCCAGACGGGTACGATGCTCCGCGGCCAGGGAGCGAAAGGAACGCCTGAATGCACGACCAGCGTCTCGATCAGCTTGCAAAGGTCCTCGTTCACTACAGCACGAGAGTGCGCCGCGACGAACTCGTGGTCATCACCGGGGCGGCCTGCTGCGAGCCGGCGGTCGCGGCGGTCTACCGGGAGGTGCTGCGGGCGGGCGGGCACCCGTGGGTAAGACTGGTCAGCGAGCACTGCAAGGAATTGCACGTGCGGCACGGGAGCGACACGCAGCTCCGCTTCTGCTCACCTTTCGACAAGCACGTCATCAGCGCATGCAACGTCTACATCTCGCTGTGGGGCGAGGAGAACACGCGCGCGCTGACCAGCGTCGACCCAAAGCGCCAGCAGCTCGCCAGCCTCGCCCGCAAGCCCTGGCTCAAGACGTTTCTCAAGCGCGAAGGACTGCCGCCCAAGGATCCCCGCCGGCTGCGCTGGGTGGGAACGCAGTACCCGACCAACGCCGCCGCCCAGGACGCCGAGATGTCCCTGGCCGAGTATGCCGACTTCGTCTTTCGCGCGGGCAAGCTGCACCAGCCGGACCCGGTGGCGGCTTGGAAGAAGGTCGGCGTCGCCCAGCAGCGCCTGGCCGACCATCTGAACAAGTGCAGCGAGCTGCGCTACCGCACGCCCCGGGGTACCGACATCCGCTTCGGCATCGCGGGTCGCAAGTGGATCAACTGCCAGGGTGAGAGCAACTTCCCCGACGGGGAAGTGTTCACTGGGCCGATCGAGGACGCTACCGAGGGCGTGGTTCAGTTTGACTTCCCCGCCGTCACGGGCGGCCGGGAAGTGCTCGACGTGCGGCTCGTCTTCCGGGCCGGCCGCGTGGTCGAGGCTTCGGCCAGCAAGAATGAGGCGTTCCTGCTGAAGATGCTTGACCAGGACAAGGGCGCACGCATCCTCGGCGAGGTCGCCATCGGCACGAACTACGACATCCGCAATTTCACGCGAAATACGCTCTTCGACGAGAAGATCGGCGGCACCGTCCACATGGCGGTCGGCGCCGCCTACCCGGCGACCGGCGGCACGAACGAGAGCGCCCTGCACTGGGACATGGTCTGCGACCTGCGCCAGGGCGGCACGATCGAGGCCGACGGCAAGATCATCTCGCGAAACGGCAAGTTCACCCGGGCCGAGTGGCCGAAGTAGCTCACTCGCCCCGTGGCCGCCGCCATCCGCACTCGTCAGGTGCCCGACGCTCTTACAGGGTTGCGACCATGATGACTACCGCTCTGCTTCTTGTTGCCCTGGCCCCCGCGGCCACCCAGCCGTCCGACCTTCCGGTCGTCACCGTCGATCGCGATGACGTGGTCATTCGCGAGTCGTGCCGCATCGCCATCCCGCGCGGCCTGGTCATCGCGGACGTCAATGGCGACGGCGTGATCCAGGTTGGTGCGCCGAACCTCACGCTGGTCTTCGAGTCGGGCAGCGTTCTCCGCGGTGCCGGGCCCGACGTGGCTCCCGACACGTACGACGGCATCGGCATGCGCATCGACGGGCACGCCGGCGTGACGGTTCGCGACGCCGTCATCACGGGCTTTCGCTGCGGGCTGTGGGCCACGCGGACCGACGGGCTGGTGCTCGAGCACCTCAACGTCTCGGGCATCCGCCGCGACCGCCTGCGCTCAACGCCGCTGGCCGAGGACGCGCGGGACTGGCTCTGGCCGCACGCGAACGACGCCAACGAGTGGCTGGAGCGCTACGGGGCCGGCATCTACATCGAGGATTCGCGCGACGTGACCGTCCGCCTGTGCAAGGCCCGCGACGCGCAGAACGGCCTCTGCCTGGATCGCGTCGAGCAGTCGCGCATCTTCGACAACGACTTCTCGTTTCTCTCCGGGTGGGGCATCGCCCTGTGGCGCTCGAGCCGCAACATCATCTCGCGAAACGCGGTTGACTTCTGCGTGCGCGGCTACAGCCACGAGGTCTACAACCGCGGGCAGGACTCGGCCGGCATCCTGGCCTTCGAGCAGTGCTCACAGAACGTCTTCGCCGAGAACTCGGCCACTCACGGCGGCGACGGCTTCTTCGGTTTCGCGGGCAAGGAGGCGCTGGGCGAGGCGCCCGCACCGGCTGGCGACTTCGACTACCGCCGACGCGGCTGCAACGACAACGTCTTCGTCGGCAACGACTTTTCCTCCGCGGCCGCGCACGGGCTCGAGCTGACCTTCTCCTTCGGCAACCGCATCCATAACAACACATTCCGCGACAATGCGATCTGCGGCATCTGGGCGGGCTACTCCCAGGACACGACCATCGACGAGAACGAGTTCGAGCTCAATGGAGCTGCCGGCTACGGCTTCGAGCGCGGCGGCGTGAACATCGAGCACGGTCGTGGAAACCGAATCATCGGTAATCGCTTTCGCAACAACGCCGCGGGGGTGCACCTGTGGTGGGACGATGACGGCGCCCTGTTCGAGCGGCCCTGGGTGAAGGCCAACGGGGCCGACTCGACGGACAACCTTGTCGTTGGCAACACGTTCTTCGGCGACATGCTGGCCGTTCAGCTTCGCGGACCGAGCGATGCGACGGTCGGACAGAACGACCTGGAGCGTGCCCTGGCGCGCATCGACGCGCGCGACGACGCCCGGCTGACCCACGACCCCAACCTGCCTCCGCCAAACCTGGAGCCGCCCGCTTTTCAGGCGCTCGGTCAGCGGCGGCCCGTGGGCGCTCGCCCCGAGCTCAAGGGGCGAGACAAGATCGTCATGACCGAGTGGGGTCCGTGGGACCACGTCTCGCCCATGATGCGCTTGCGCGACCGGTCCGGGGGTGTGCACACCTACGACGTCGGCGGCCTCCCGCCGGATTCGTCGCCGCGCATCGTCCGTGGCAACGTGTCCACCGCACTGACGGTCAACCGCGATGGCAGCGGCGTGGGGACGCTCGTCATCAGCGCCCACCGCCCGGGCGTCTATCCCTACACGCTTGTGCTGGGTGACCCCTCGCTGGGCCTGAGGCAGGAATCGACGCTCGTCGTGGCTGACTGGGACGTGACCGTCTTCCCTTGGCAGAATGACCCGCGCGAGGATGTGATGGCCTGGCGCCGCGAGGCCAAGTCCCCCCAAGCGGTCACCATCAAGCAGCGCTCGCTCGTCTTCCCCTTCGCCTACCGCCGGCCGCAGGACGTCACGGAGCTGGGTCTGCCCGCCGACATGGCCACGCAGCGCGACCGGTTCGGCGTGTGGGCCCGCACGACGCGGACACTGCCGAAGGGGCGCTGGAAGGTGTCGACTCTCAGCGACGACGGCGTTCGCGTGATCGTCGACGGCAAGCCGGTGCTCGATAACTGGACGCAGCACGGCACAACGGTGGACGAAGCCTACTTCGAGCAGCCGTCCACCAAGCCTACCGCGATCGTGGTCGAGTACTTCGAGCTCGACGGCCACGCGATCCTGGTATTCGACCTCTCCCCGGCGGACGAGGTACCGGCCACGCAGCCGGCCACGCAGCCGGCCAACGGGCCGGGCGAGTCGCACTGACCCGGCACCGCCGCGTCAGGTGTGGAAGAACAGGATCGTCATCACGATGTAGAGCGGGAAGAGCACGAGCACAGCGTATCCGACGTAGCCGAAGAAGCTGGGCATTTTGACGCCCGCCTGCTCGGCGATGCTCTTGACCATGAAGTTGGGGCCGTTGCCGATGTAGGTGTTGGCGCCCATGAATACGGCGCCGCAGCTCAGGGCCGTCAGCAGCTCGATCGAAATCTCTCCGGTCGCCGTTTCCACGCCAGCCAGGTAGTGCAGGTTGGGCGGGTGGATCGCGCCGGCGGTCGTGAAGTAAACCACGTACGTCGGGGCGTTGTCCAGGATGCTGCTGAGCAGGCCGCTGGCCCAGAAGTACTGCCAGTCGTGCGTCAACTCCAGCTCCGGCCCCTTGATCCGTAGCAGCTCGATGGGCACCTGCATCGTGATGAAGATGCCGAGAAACAGGCACGCCACCTCGCCAATCGCGACGTAGTTGAAGCCGTTGGCCTGCCGCAGGCCGCGCGGCGTGGTTGCCAGCGACAACGCCACGAGCACGAGCTGCACGGCCTCCCGCAGGTGCGGCCAGGGCTTCCAGTCCGTCCCCGGGACCGCCTTGTGCGGGTCCAGCACCGCGATCGCCAGCACGACCAGCAGGAGCCAGATGACGTTGACCAGCCCCGCCGCGCGCACCGGCGCCTGCCGCTGGTAGTCCAGCGCGATCCGCTCGGGCGGCTCGTGGCTGTAGGCCCACGAGTCCCAGACGAAGTAGATCGCCAGCAGGGCGCCGACCATAAACAGCCATTCCGGCCAGAGCTGGAGCGTCCACGGGAACGGCACTCCCATCAGGTATCCCAGGAACAGCGGCGGGTCGCCGGTCGGCAGCAGCAGCCCCCCGCAGTTCGACACGATGAAGATGAAGAACACGACCGTATGCACACGGTAGCGGCGCTCCGCGTTCGTGCGCAGCAGCAGCCGGATCAGGACCATGGATGCCCCGGTCGTCCCGATCAGGCTGGCCAGCGGTGCACCGATCGCCATCAACGCGGTGTTGACAAATGGCGTCGCCCGTATGTCGCCCTGGACCAGGATGCCGCCCGCGATCGCGTAGAGCGCGAACAGCAGCGTGATGAACGGGATGTACTCGTCGACCACGGCGTAGCGAAGCACCGCGACAACCGTCTCCAGGCCGGGTGCCGACACGTGCGGCCGGTCGGCGTGGGCCTCGGCTCCGCCGGGTGCCGCCGCGTCCTTCGATGCCGGCGGCGAGACCACGTGCAGCTCGAGCCCGGTGTTGCGGAAGTAGTAGTAGCCCAGTGTGACCAGTGACAGCGCGACGGCGACCATGAGCTTGCTGGTATTGCGCTCCCACCAATGCGCCACGCCACGAACAAGCGGCAGCAGCGCGATTGCCAGCAGCATGGCGGCGAACGGCCAGACCCACAGCACGCTGGGCACGTACCGGGAAGTCTCCGCAAGCAGTCCGGGCATTCCGCGTTTCCTGTGTGCGTCCCCCACGCGGCGGGGCGCCGCGGGAGATCGAGGCGGGAATCCTACGACGACGCTGTCACGGTCTCAACAACGGCGCCGGGTCGCCCAAGGGCGCCCGACAAGACCGAACCGCACCAGTCCGGAAGCGTTTTTCCGTCCAGTTGCGGCCGCCCCCTGTCTGTCGCGGTCCGGGTTCGCAGCCTGTTGCGCGTGGCGCTCTACGCCCCCGTGCTTCCCGCCGCCTCCTGTGGCTGCGGCAGGTCGAGCAGCGCGTTCTCGATCGCCAGGACTTCATACTCGATGTCCCGGCCGTCGACGGTGACGATCACCCGGTCGCCCACCGAGCGCCCCATGAGCTTCTGCGAGACCGGGGCCTGGTAGCTGTAGATTCCGCGTTCCACGTCCGTGTCGAATGGCCCCAGGAAGGTCATGATCCGCTCGCTGCCGTCCGTACCGCTCCGGAGCCGGACACGTGAGCCGACGCCCACGTTGGTCTCGGGCACGTCGCGCGGCTCGATCTTGCGCGCCCGCGAGAGCTCGTCGTTGATCGCGGCCAGGCGTGCCCGCAGCAGGTCGCGCTCCTCGAGCGCGAACTTGTACTCGGAGTTCTCCGACAGGTCACCCAGCGACGCCGCCTCACCGATGCGCCGGGCGTTCTCGCGCATCTGTACGTTGACGATCTCGTCACGCTCCGCCGCCCGCCGCGTGAGGCCGGCCGCCGTCGTCCAGAGCGTCTCGGGATCGGCCCAGGGCTCCACGTGCCGGCGCTTGACGACCCACAGGACCGGATGCACCTCGCGAAGCAACTCGAGCATGCGCGCCTGCACGTTTGGTCCGACGCCCTCGAGACGCTGAAGCTGCCGCTTGATCACGATCGCCGCGTCCTCCCCGCACTGCTCCAGGCAGCGCTTCACGCGGGCGTAGTCCTTCAGACCGAAGGCCGCCTTCACCGTGTGGCGGAATTCCTTGACGATCGCGGGCTCGGCCGCCACGGTTCGGCCCAGGGCCGAGAGCGTGTCGAGCAGCAGGCGAAATAGGTCCAGCTCTCCCGGGAAGTTCAGCTCGCCCTTCACTTTCGGCCCCTTCCACAGCCAATACATGAGCTGCGGATGGGTGGCGGCCTCGTCCAAAGCCGCGTCAAGGATGGCCTGGACGCGATCGTGCCGCCCCGCCTCGATCGCCGCGCTGGCCAGCGCATCCAGCAGCGACGCGGGGGCGGTCGGCATCCAGGCGACCGCGATGTCGGCCCAGTCGTCAGGGCGCGCCTCTCGCAGCACACCCGGCAGCCGTTCGCGCAGCGCCTCGCTCTCGATCTGCTCGAGGAGATATAGCGGCCGGCTCGCCTGGCGCAGGACGTCAGCCGCGATCGTCTTGCCCTCGTCCGAGACGGGCAGTCCCTTGTCCGCCAGCCTCAGCAGGGCGAGACCGGCGGCGAGGGCATCGACGGGCCGCTTCTCGGCGAGAGCGCGGGCCTGCTTCTCGATTTGCGCGACCATCTTGCTGACGAACGCCTGGTCTGGCGTCTCCTTCAGCGCGACCTTCTCGCGCACGTACGACTCGACGGTTGCCAGCCAGCGGGCGGGCTCCTTTTCGCGCTGAAGCGTTTCCCAGGTCTCGTCCTCGAGCGTCTGCCCCTGCGGGGAGAAGCGCAGGATCACGGGCGAGCGCCCCTCGATGATGATGTGCGGGGACTTGCGCAGGGCCGTGCGCGCCCGCGTCCACCACGCCGACCAGTCCTTTTCGCTGATGAAGCGCGGCACGAGCTCGTCCTTGAGCTGGTCCGTGTCGATGTGCTCCCCGTGGGCGTGCAGGACACCAATCACCACCGCGACCGGGTTCTCCTCGAGCAGGGCGCTGACGCGCTCCGGGCGGAGCTGCCGAATGACGCGGAAGTCGTCCGCGCTGACCCGGTCGTAGTCGCGCACCACCTCCGAGACAGGCAAGGTGCTCGGGCGGCCATCGCGGCGAATGGTGAAGAGCGCGTGCTGGAGATCGATCTCAACCACCTCGACGACCCGATCATCCGCCCGGCCGATGAGAACGTCGCCGGGCTGCAACGCCAGACAGAAGTCGAGGTGCTTGAGGGCCATCCGGACCGGGCGGCCGCCCGCCAGTCCGGAGGCCTCGAGAACGGCATCAAAGTGCACGACGCCAGCGTGCACGTCGCGGTATCGCTGCACCACTGCCCGGCGGAACTCCTCGTTCTTGGGCGAGCCGATCAGCGCTACGCGCGAGAGCGCCAGGGCACTGGCCGGATCGGCTTGGGCGTCGGTGTTCTCAAGGACCGTCTGCAAGAGCGCGACGAGCTTCTCGCCGTAGCCGGTCTTCTCAAGCATTTCGAAGGGCGCGATAAGCTGGCCCAGCGAAAGCTGGCCGTCAGCCAGCAGCTCGACGCATCGGGACTCGAACGCCTCGTACTTGCCGCTTCGGGCCAGCTCCAGCAATTGCGCTGCGGGCATGCTCGGCTTTGCCTCCTGTGCTGTCGGTCGAAGCCGCCGCCGGGGGCCTGGGCGGTCGCGCCGGGGCGGCGTCCAGCTTCCGGCCAGCGGGTGACAACAACGCCCCGCGACCGGGGATGCTTCCACGGTCGACGAGGAATGTCGACGTCACAAGAGCGGCTAACCGGCTGCCGAACCTTGGATTGTAACCGCAAGCGGCCCGAACGCCAGCGCCCCCCCCCGCCCCCGCGCCCGGCACGCGCCGCGAGACAGGCCATCTCGACGGGCAGCGCCGTGAGCGCCCGGGCTTCGGCCGCGCACGCTCGTTCTGACGAACCAGGCACGCCCATCACTCCTCGGGAGGACCGCAGAGCCGCTTGCGCGCCGCGACGAGTGTTTGCCACGCAAACACCCCCCCCCCCAGCGCCACGAGATAAGGCAGGATGAACGAGAACGGCGCGTAGTCGTACGACGAGCCCCCCACCGGAATCGTCACCGCCGGCGCCGCCTCGACCGCGTCCAGAACGTAGCACACCGTCGCGAGCACCGGGGCACCAAACAACACGAACGGAGCGATCTGGCGCCCGCCGAGCGACCGCCCGACGACGCTGGCGACCGGGTCGTGAAGCATCGCGAGCACCAGTGCGGACGTCGCGACCAAATGCAGCGTGTAGTACGGCAGCGCGTTCCCCATCCACGCGAACGGCACGATCATGAGCGCCGCGGCCGCCATCCCCGAAATGGCGAGGTACCCGCCGATGCTATCTTGGCGACCAACCAAGGCAGTTTGACACGCGGCGAACAAAAAGCACGCGGACGCGATGCGGGCGACGGTCAGAAACATCGGCAGTGCAAAGAGATGTGCAAACAGGGCTGCCAGGACGAACCAGGCGGCACGCTCCAGCCTCGCGTCCTCGGCCCCCGATGCCCAGCGCTCGAGCACGCCGCGCTCCCAGCGCCGGCCGCACTCGCTGCACGTCGGCTCGAGGCTCTCAATGATCGGATAGCCGCAGTCCAGGCATCGCCAGCGCGGCCCCGCGGGCGCGTGGATCGGCGCGGACAGCCCGGCCACGGCTCCGCGGGGCGCCCCCCTAGGCGACGCGCTGCCCGACGAGAGCTCGACCGGATCGGCCGCCGCGCCGCTGAGGAGCTCAAGCGCGTCGACGGGGTCGCCGTCGCGTGGTGCGGGTTTCGGGGGCTGCATAGGCGCTCGCCTCGTGTCCGGGCGGGGATTGTACCGGCGGGTCGGTTGCTGCCAGTCTCTCCAGATCGGCCGGCATCGTGTCCGATAAGCGTAGGGTGGCACGGGCGGCGTCCTGGAGCCGCGCCGACTTCTAACTTAGAATCGCCCCGTGAGTTACACCTACCGCAGCAAGCTCATCGTCGTCGCGCTGGGCGGGAATGCGATCAGCAAGCCCGGCCAGGAGGGCAACGTCGCCCAGCAGTTCGAGAACACGAGCTACACGTGCAATTACCTCGCCGGCCTGGTCGAGCAGGGCTACCAGCTCGTCATCACGCACGGGAACGGGCCGCAAGTCGGCAACGTCCTGCGCCGCGTTGAGCTGGCCGCCAAGGAGCTCTACCGCCTGCCGCTGCACATCTGCGGCGCGCACACCCAGGGCGGCATGGGCTTCATGATCGCCCAGTGCATGAACAACGCCCTGGTCGAGCGCGGGCTGAAACAGCGCTGCTCCGCGCTCGTCACGGCCGTCGAGGTCGACCGCAACGACCCGGCCTTCCAGAAGCCAACCAAGCCGATCGGCAGCTTTTATCGCAAGGAGAAGGCCGAGGAACTCCAGCGCGAGCAGCACTGGGACATGGTCCACGTACCCAACCAGGGATACCGTCGCGTCGTCCCCTCGCCGGTGCCCCGCGCCGTGGTCGAAGAGCCGCTGATTCGCAAGCTGGTCGAGAGCGGCGAACTGCTCGTGGTCGGGGGTGGCGGCGGGATCCCGGTGGCCCGCGACGAGCACGGTCGCTACGCCGGCGTCGAGGCTGTCATCGACAAGGACCGCACCGCGGCCTTGCTGGGACGCATCCTCGACGCGCCGCACTTCATGATCGTCACGGCGGTGGAGCGAGTGGCGGTCGACTTCGGCAAGCCCGGGCAGCGCTGGCTCGACCGCCTGACCACCGAGGAAGCCCAGCGCTACCTCGACGAAGGCCAGTTTCCGCCCGGCTCTATGGGGCCCAAGATCGAGGCCGCGATCGAGTTTTTGCGCGGCTGCAAGCCGGGCGACGCCCGGGCGCTCATCTGCGACATCGAGCACATGGGCGACGCCCTGGCTGGACGCAGTGGCACCGAGATCGTCCCGGCCGGCTGAGTCGATTCCGCCGAACGAGCGCGCGCCGGGGCGATGGCGCGGCCTCCGTCGCCCGCGAAGCCCCGCGGATCGGTCCGTTGAAGTCGTTTCCCCGATTCGTCACAATGCCCCGCTCGGCGCATGAGGAAGGAGACGGCATGGCGACCCTCGCACACTGGCTGGCAGAGCGGGCACACAAGCTCACGTTCTCGGATTTGTCCTCGGAAACCGTGCACGAAGTCCGGCGGCGGATTCTCGACTCGATCGGGACCGCGCTGGGCGCCTGGACCAGTCGACCCGCCCAGGTCACACGGAAGATCGCCCTCGGTGTGAGCCATCCCGGCGGGGCCAGTGTGCTCGGCACGCGGCACCGCACTACGCCTGACCTGGCCACGTTCACCAACGGCGCGCTCGTCCGCTACCTGGACTTCAACGACACCTATCTCAGCAAAGAGCCCGCCCACCCCAGCGACAACATCCCCGCCGCGCTGGCCGTCGGGCAGGCGCTCGGCCGCGGCGGCAAGGACATCGTCACCGCGATCGCGCTGGCTTACGAAGTGCAGTGCCGCCTGTGCGACGCCGCATCGCTTCGAAAGCACGGCTGGGACCACGTCTACTATGGCGCGCTCTCGTCCGCGCTCGCGGCCGCGAAGCTGTACGGCCTGTCCACCGAGCAGATGGTGCACACGCTCGGCCTGGCCGGGGTCTGCAACTTCGCCACGCGCCAGACGCGGACCGGGCAGATATCCGACTGGAAGGCCTGCGCCTTCAGCAACGCCGCCCGCAACGGCGTGTTCGCGGCGGCGCTGGCCCGCGAGGGGCTGACGGGGCCGAACGAAATCTTTGAAGGGCCCAAGGGGCTTTTCAAGATGGTGACCGGGCCATTCGAGCCGGCCTGGGCTCGCGGCGCGGACGACTGGATGATCCGCAAGACCTACATCAAGTACTGGCCGGCCGAGTACCACTCCCAGTCCGCGATCGACGCCGCCCTCCAGCTTCGCCCGCAAGTCGGCGACGCCGGGAAGATCCAGTCGATTCTCATCGAAAGCTTCGAGGCAGCGGTCAGCATCATCGGCAGCGAGCCGGAGAAGTGGCGGCCGACCAGTCGGGAGACGGCCGACCACAGCATGGGCTACTGCGTGGCGGTCGCGCTGCTCGACGGCGACGTAACGCGGGCCTCGTTCAAGGACGAGAAGATTCGCGACCCCCGCGTCCTGGCCCTGCTCGACAAGATCCGCATCGTCGAGACGGACGAGTGCAACGCCGGCTATCCGGACGGCATCCCTAACAGGCTCATTATCACGCTCGCCGACGGCCGCAAGGTCGAGAAGTACGTGAAGTACCCCCGCGGCCACGCCGGTAACCCGATGACGGACGACGAAGTCGTCGCCAAGTTCCGCAAGCTGGCAGGCGGCGTGGTCAGTGCGTCCACGGCCGACCGGATCATCGACCTGTGCATGAAGTTCGACCGGCTCACGGACGTGGCCCCGCTGGTCGAGTTCGAGACGCTGGCTTAACCGCTCTGGAACCCGGGTCTACCGGCACCGGAGAATCGAGCGGTTGGCTTGCCTGAGGGATGTGCCCCGCCTCCCTGGGAGGGAGGGGAGTGAAGGGCTTCTGGACTTTGCTACGCCCGCGCGACATCCGGACCCGCGGTGGACCGGTGCCACGCTAGAATGCAGGCAGGACGCGCCCCACCCGCAAGAACCGAGGCTGCACATGAGCGACATCGCCACGCTGACTTTCGAAGGCAAGAGCTACGAGCTTCCGGTCGTGACGGGGACCGAGCACGAGCGGGCAGTGGACATCTCCCGGCTCCGGCAGGACTCCGGGCTGATCACCCTGGACGATGGCTACGGGAACACCGGCTCGTGCCAGAGCAGCATCACCTTCATCGACGGCGAGAAGGGCATCCTGCGCTATCGCGGGTACCCGATCGAGGAACTGGCCGAGTACTCCACGTTCCCTGAGGTGGCATACCTCCTGATCTTCGGCGATCTGCCCTCGCCCGACGAGCTGGCCGAGTTCAGGGCCATGCTGACCGAGCACCAGTTCATTCACGAGAGCATGCGGCACCACTTCGAGGGCTTCCCCCCGGATGCCCCGCCGATGGCCATCCTCTCCGCGATGATCAATACCGCCGGGTGCTTCGAGCACGAGCTGGTCGAGCCGAGCAACGACGCGCAGTTCAAGGACCAGGCTGCCCGCCTGCTGGCCAAGGTGCGGACGATCGCGGCGGCCAGCTACCGCATGTCGATGGGCCTGCCGGTGAACTACCCCCGGGCGGATCTGTCGTACACCGCCAACCTGGTGCACCTGATGTTCAGCATGCCGAACTCCTACGGCGAGCCGTCGCCGGAGCTGGTGCGGGCGCTGGACCAGATCTTCATCCTGCACGCGGACCACGAGCAGAACTGCTCGACGTCGACGGTGCGCATGGTGGCCAGCAGCCAGGCCAATCTGTACGCCTCGGTCGCCGCGGGCGTGTGCGCGCTGTGGGGCCCGCTGCACGGCGGGGCCAACATGGCCGTCATCGAGATGCTCGAGCACATCCGGGCCAGCGGGGAGCCGCTGGAGAAGTTCGTGCAGAAGGTCAAGGACGACCCGCGCCACACGCGGCTCATGGGCTTCGGGCACCGCGTCTACAAGAACTTCGATCCGCGCGCCAAGATCATCAAGGCGGCCTGCCACCAGGTACTCAGCAAGCTCGGTCTCAAGGACCCGCTGCTCGACATCGCCGTGCAGCTCGAGGAGACGGCCCTGAGGGACCCGTACTTCATCGAGCGCAAGCTATACCCGAACGTCGACTTCTACAGCGGCATCATCATGCGGGCCGCCCGCATCCCGATGCCCATGTTCCCGGTCATGTTCGCCATCGGCCGCATGCCCGGCTGGATCGCCAACTGGCGTGAAGTGAACATGAACGCCAAGTCGCGGATCTACCGCCCGCGGCAGATTTACGTGGGCCCGACAGCGCGTCCGTACGTCAAGCTCGCCGATCGCGTGCAGGGGCGCTGAGCGCACCTTCGCCGTCTCGGACCAGGATGGGATCGTCGAGACGTTCGATCTGCTGCACGTCGCGTCGATTGGCCCCCGGAAGGGGCGTCGCCGCGGACCATCACGACGGCGGCGCGGGGCGCCGTAGCTGCCTCGCCGATGCGCGCGCACCGGGCCGGCCGGCTGGGCGGCCGCAGGTGCTGGAGGTTCGACATGGGCCGATCCGCAACGCTTCGCCGCCTTCTCGCCGACCACCCCGTCGTGCTCCCCGGCGCGTTCAACGCGCTGACCGCACGGGCCATCGAGCAGGCCGGGTTCGAGGCCATCTACCTCTCGGGCGGCGCGCTGGCCAACAGCCTGGTCGGCGTCCCCGCCATCGGTCTGACGACGCTCTCGGAGGCCACGCTGCACGCCACGCGCTGCGCCGCGGTCACCACCATTCCCATCATCAGCGACGCGGACACGGGCTTCGGCGGCCCGGAGAATGCCGCCCGCACCGTCCAGGACTTCGAGCGCGCCGGCCTGAGCGGGCTGCACCTGGAGGACCAGGAATTTCCCAAGCGCTGCGGCCACCTGAGCGGCAAGACGCTCGTACCCCAGAGCGAGTTCTGCGAGAAGATCGCTGCGGCAGTGGCCGCCCGGCATGACCCCGACTTCCTCGTCATTGCCCGCACGGACGCCCGGGGCGTCACCGGCTACGACGACGCGGTGCAGCGGGCGCACGCGTACCTGAAGGCAGGGGCCGACGCGATCTTTCCCGAGGCGCTACAAAGCCAGGAGGAGTTCGCGCGCTTCGCGCGAGACGTGCCGACGCTGCTGCTGGCGAACATGACGGAGTTCGGCAAGACACCGTACCTGACGGCCGCCGAGTTCGGCGCCCTGGGGTACCGCCTGATCATCTTCCCAGTGACGCTCCAGCGGCTGGCGATGAAGGCCGTGTGCGACGGCCTGGCGGTCCTGCGCCGCGATGGCACGCAGAAGGCCCTGCTCGAGCGGATGCAGACGCGGCAGGAACTCTACGACCTGCTCGGGTACGGCGGGCGGGTGTAGAAGCGACCCCGTAGCCCCGGCCGACCGGACTCGGGGCAGTCCTGTCCCCACGTCAGGCCTGTTTCGCGACACCGGCTCTTGATTCCCGCGTTCGCGGGAATGACGGCCTCATCCTCATCAACCCGACGCACGCGGGGGCCAGACCACGACGACCCCCTCAGCAACCGCCCCGCCGGCCCTGCACGACGCCGCCCCTTCACCCGCCCCGGCGTCCACCGTATCCTGCCGTAATTCGACCCAGCCTGGAGACAATTATGTCGGCACCGCAGGAGCTGTATCACCCCGGACTGGAAGGGGTCATCGCCGGTGAGACCTCGATCTGCTCCGTCGAGCAGGGCTCGCTCGGGTACCGGGGCTATGACATCGACGACCTGGCCCGCCGGGCCAGCTTCGAGGAGGTCGCCTATCTGCTGCTGCACGGCGACCTGCCGAACGCGGCGCAACTCGCGGCGTTCCGCCAGGCGATCGACCGCCATCGCGCGCTGCCGCCGGACGCCATCGAGCTGCTGCGCCGCATCAAGCCGGAAGTGCCGGGCATGGACGTCGTTCGCACGGGCGTCTCGTTCATCTCGCAGTTCGACCCGGCGTCGGGTGACAACCGGGCGGCGTACGTCGAGCGGGCCACGCACCTGCTCGCCGCGATTCCGAGCCTGATCGCGGCGCGGATGCGGCTCGTGCACGGGCAGGAGCCGATCGCCCCGCAGCCGGGTCTGTCGCACGCCGCCCAGTTCTGCCACCAGGCCTTCGGGCGGATGCCGAGCGAGATCGAGGAAAAGGTGCTGAACATGACGTTCGTGCTGTACGCGGAGCACGAGTTCAACGCCTCGACGTTCACGGCGCGGGTGATCGCCAGCACCGAGAGCGATCTGTACTCGGCGGTCACGGGCGCCGTCGGCGCGCTGAAGGGGCCGCTGCACGGGGGGGCGAACGAGGAAACGGCCCGCATGTTCCAGGCGCACGCCAGCGCCGAGTCGGCCCGGGCGTGGATCGAGGACGTGCTGGCCCGCAAGCAGAAGGTGATGGGCTTCGGCCACCGGGTCTACAAGGAGGGCGACCACCGCGCCCGCATGCTGGAGGAGTTCGTGGACGGCCTCGCGGCGGCGAAAGGCGAGCAGGGCCGCGCCGCCGCCTACTACACCATCAAGAACGTCATGCGGGAAAAGAAGAACATCCACATGAATCTGGACTATCCGTGCGGGTTCGTGTACCTGATGCTCGACCTGCCGCTCGACGCATACACGCCGCTGTTCGTCGCCTCGCGCGTCAGCGGCTGGGCGGCCCACTTCATCGAGCAGCGCGAAAACAACCGCATCATCCGCCCGCGGAGCCGCTACACCGGCCCGCCGCGCCGGGCATTCAAGCCGCTGCCCCTGCGCTGAGACCGGGTCGAGGAACCGTAGCGCTGGTCCTCCGCGTCCGGCGATGCGCGTCGCGTGCCAGGGAACAGGTGCACGCGAGAGCGCCGATCCCGGAGGTCCAACGCGACTCACTCATACACGTTCGGCCGTTCGCCAGCGTGCTGCCGTGTGGAGGCTCGAGCCGGGCCTGCCCGGGCCGCATTGACGGGCTTGCGGCCGCGACGCACACTCCCCGCCATGGCGACGGTCTGGGCGGCAGCGCTCTGGGTCAACTATGCCCTGGCGGGCCTCGTCGTCGCCGGCCTGCTTCTACGCCGCAAGGAGCCAACCGCGATGACGGCCTGGCTCCTGGCCATCATTTTCGTTCCGTTTCTCGGGATGATCGCGTACTGGTTCCTGGGCTCCGGCCGCCTCGCGCGCAAGGTCGGCCGACGGCGCCGGCGCGTCGGTTCGCTGCTCACACGCCTGCGCGCCCGGCCGGAGTTCGAAGCCCTGCCGTCCGTGCTCTCCAGGCCGCAGGTCCAGCCGGGCCTGGCGGACCTGGAACACATTGCGCGACGCCTGGCCGAGATGCCGGCGGTCGGCGGCAACGAGGTCGCCGTGCTGTGCGACGCCGCGGACAGCTTTGCAGCGCTCGAAGCGGCCCTGCGAAGCGCCGAGCGGTTCATCCACCTCGAGTACTACGCCTGGCGCGACGACGAGACCGGCCGGCGTTACCGCGACGTTCTGGTGGAGCGCGCCCGCCGCGGTGTCCAGGTGCGCCTGCTGCTGGACGCCGGCGGTTGCTTCACGCTGCGTCGCCGCTTCCTGCGGCCCCTGATCGACGCGGGTGTGCGGGTGGCGTACTTCCTTCCGCTGCACCACTTTCCGTTCAGCAAGCGCTGGAGCCTGCACCTGCGCAATCACCGCAAGATCGCGGTTATCGACGGGCGGGAAGCGCTGATGGGCAGCCAGAACATCGGTGACGAGTACATGGGCCGCCTGCCGCACCTGTCCCCCTGGATCGACGCCCAGCTCCACGTGCGCGGGCCGGCCGCCCTGTTTCTTCAGGAGGTCTTCGCCGAGGACTGGTACCTGGCTACGCGCGAGCGGCTGGACCAGGCCAGCTACTACCCCGCCGCGCAGGCCCCCGGCGCCAGTGTCGTGCAGATTCTGCCGACCGGCCCGGACCAGAGCCTGGCGATCCTGGAGCAGATCGTCTTCGGTGCCGTTTCGGCGGCGCGACGCTCGATCCGGATCGCGACACCGTACTTTGTACCCGAGGCTCCGCTGCGAATGGCTCTGCTGCACGCCGCCTGCCGGGGTCTCGAAGTGAAGCTTGTGCTGCCGACGCGCAACGACGTGCCGCTGGTGCTCTGGGCGGCGCGCAGTTTCTACGCGGAACTGCTCGACGGCGGCGTGGAGATCTACGAGTTCGACGAGGGCATGCTGCACGCGAAGATCGTCACCGTGGACGACCAGTGGTGCCTGCTCGGCTCGGCCAACATGGACGCGCGCAGCTTCCGGCTCAACTACGAGGTCGGCGCCGCCATCTTCGACCCGCAGGTCGTTCGCACCGTGGCTGAGCGCATCGACGGGTTCTGCGCCCGCGGCCGGCAGATCACCGCCCGCGCCGTGCACCAGGCCTCGCTGCCGCGGCGCATAGGAGAAGGAGCGGCACGTCTGTTCGCGCCGCTCCTTTAGGCCAGGTCGCACGGAGCCGGGGGTCCGCTGCGCGGGGGTCCAGCCGCACGCAGGGCCGGCGTCAGTCAGTCGGCGCCTATTGCTGCAGGAGCTGCAGCACGTTCTGCGGCGCCCGATTCGTGTTCGCCAGGACCAGCCCGGCGGACTGCACCAGAATCTGCGAGCGCGTCAGGTTGCTGGTCTCGGCAGCAAAGTCCGCGTCGCGGATCTGGCTCTCAGCCGAGGACACGTTCTCGAACGTGACCATCAGCGAGTTCTGCGTCGTGTCGAGCGTGCTCTTCTGGAACGAGCCCAGTCGCCCGCGCAGCTCGGCGATCTGGGTGGCCGCCAGGCGGACGATGTCCTGGGCCTGCTTGTAGCGCTGGGTGTTCAGGGCATTGGTCTCGCCCGTGCCCAGCGAGAAGAGCAGGCCGGTGTTCCGGTCGCCGAGCGACGCGGTCGTGACCGCGTTGATGCCGATGCGGGCGATCGAGCCGCCGTCAAGCTGCGGCGTGATGGCGAAGTTCGCTCCGCCGCCGGTGACGTGGAAGGTGGCCGTCGCGGCCGTCTGCGTGGCGAACCCGACGCTGAGCGTCAGGTCACCGTTGAGCACGCCGCCGCGCGGGCTGATCTTCAGGCCGTTGCCCTGCACGGTCATGCCGTTCACGCGGGCAATCACATCCTGCCCGTTGTCGCTGTAGCGGTCACCGGCCATCTTGAACGAGCTGCCGGACAGCAGCCGCACACTGACGATCTCACTCGATCCGTATCCGGTGCTGAAGAAGTTGACGAAGGCGGTGCTGCCGCCGGTGGCCGAGACGCCGGTGACGCTCTTGACGGCGTTGATGGCCGAGACCATGTTCGCCACGGTGGTGCCGACGCCGAAGGTGAATACCTCCCGGCCGAGTTTGCCAGCCACCTCGATCGTGCGGGCGCTGCCGGTGATTGTGCCGGAGATGTAGGTGACCCTCGCCGCGGAGGCGATTTGGGTGACCTGCACGTTGACCCCCAGGGTGGACCCGGCCGGGATCCGCACCGAGTTGAGCCGCACGTCGGCGATCTGGGAGACCCTGACGCCCGACGTGGCGTATGCGAGCGCCCCATTGAGGAGCTTGCGCCCCTGAAGCTCGGTCGTGTTGGCGATCCGGTTGATCGAGGCCAGGATCGCGTCAATCTCGAGCTGGTTGGCCTGGCGCTCGTCGGGTGAGATGGCCGACTCGTTGCTGCTGATGTCGATGAGGTGCTCGAGGTCGTTGAGCAGGCTGGCGATCTCCGACAGCCCCGACTCGGCCACCGTCACGACGTTGTTCGCCCGGCTGATGTTCTGCTGGGCCGCCGTGATGGCTCTCATCTCGTTGCGCAGCGACTCGGAAGCGATCAGTCCGGCCGGGTCGTCGCGGCCGGTGTTGATTCGCAGACCGGTGCTGAGCCGCTGCAGGGTCCCATTGAGGCGCTGATTCTGGAGCCCCAGGACCCGCTGCGCGATAAGCGACTGGACGTTGTTGTTGATGCGACTCATGGCCTACGCCTCCAAGGGCGCCTTCTACGCCCCCCGTGCCGCGGCGCGGCGGGGAGGACGGTCCGGCGAAGTCGTGCTGCGCTGTAGTCCCGTTGACCGTCACGCAACTCGACTGGACACCGGGCGCATCGTCCCACGGTAATGGTCGCTTAAATACCGCGCAGGAATTCGCTCCCCCCCGCAAAACAAGATCAGACCCGCGGCGCCGAAGCGCACACGGGTCTGACTCGGACGAGGCGACGTTGGCTGATAAAACGCGCCGCGCGGACCAGAGCAGGCCGTATTCGGGCTCCGCCTAGCTGCCGAGCAGCCGGAGCACCGACTGCGTCGTCTGGTTGGCCAGCGTGAGCACGGTCGTGCCCGCGTTGACCAGGATCTGGTTTCGGGCGAGCTGCGACGTCTCGCCGGCGAAATCGGCGTCGCGGATGTTGGATTCGGCCGACGTCAGGTTCTCCATGGTGATCCCGAGCTGGTTGATGTTCGCATCGAGCGTGCCGCGCTCGAACGCACCCAGACGGCCGCGGAGCACCGAGACCTGGTCGATGGCTTTGGCGACGATGTCCGAGGCCGCCTTGAAATTCACGCCCGAGTTCACGATGGCGTTCGGGCCGCCGCTCTTCAGCGTCGCCAGGTAGCCCACGACGGGGTTGCCCAGGTTCGAGGCCGCGACCGAGGGGACGCCCACGTTGACCTGGAGGTTCGTATTGACGCGCGGGCCCACCTGGAACAGCGCGCCGCCACCCGTCACGTTGAAGGTCGTGGACGAGCCCGGCGGGAAGGTGGTCGAGATGGTCAGGTCCGCGTCGAGACTGGCCGTCTTGACCGTCAGGTTCACGCCGTCGGCCTGGGCCAGCGCGCCGTTGACCGTGGCAACGGCGTCGGTACCGCGGCGCTCCGTGTCCGTAATGAACGGGGTCGAACCGCTGAGCACCTTGATCGACGCCAGCTCCTTCTTGCCCACGCCCGTGCTGACCATCTTCAGTACGGAGCCGCTGGTCGTGGCCGACACGCCGGTCGAATCCCGCACGGCCGCGATGGCCAGGGCAACCTGGTTCACCGTGGTGGCCGAGCCGAACGAGAGCGACGCCACGCCCAGCCGACCCTTGACCTCGACCGTAATGGGCGTGGAGAGCGCGGCGAAGGGGAATGAGGCCGAGGCCCGCTGCGCTTGGCTGATGACGCGGACAGTCACGGGAACGGTCGGCAGGCTGCCGAACTGGGCGGCGTTGATGGTCTGGGCGGCGATGCGGTTGGAATTCACGCCGCTGACGCTGTAGTGCAGCGATCCATCCAGCACACGACGCCCGCCGAAGGAGGTCGTATTCGCGATGCGCGTGATGCTGTCGATGGCCGAATCGATCTGGAGCTGATTGGCGCGGACTTCGTCGTCGGACATGGCGCCCGAGTTGGCCGACTCGACAATCTTGGCCTGAATGTCCTTCAGGAGCGCCGCGACCTCGTCCAGCGCGCCTTCCGTGGTCGAGACGACGAGCTTGGCCCGCTGCGTATTCGAGATGGCCTGCCCGACGGCCGAGATCTCGGAGCGCAGCCGCTCGGACACGATCAGGCCGGCGGGGTCGTCCTTGCCGCGGCTGATGCGCAGTCCCGTGCTCAGGTGCTCCATCGTCTGGTTGAGCACGGCGTAGGCGCGGTTGAGGTTTCGCTGGGCGTTCAGGGCCGAAACGTTGGTGTTAATGCGAGCCATTGGCCATCCTCCTTGAACGGTTCGTGGCTGACGGATGGACGGATTGTGGAACGGAAACGGGGAGTGATGCCCCGACGGCGGGGCCCGAGTTCGTGGGGATGGGCGGCGCGACTACTCGCCGCGCGGTGCGGGGGTGGTGGGCTTGGGCAGGTCGTTCGACGAGAGCTCGGCCGCCTTGCGGTTCTCGCGCTGAATCGCGTCGAACACTTCCTTGCGGTGCACTGGGATGTGCGCGGGCGCCTGGATTCCCAATCGGACTTTGTCCCCGCGGATATCGACGACCGTGATCTGCACGTTGTCGCCGACGATGATGGATTCGTCGCGCTGCCTTGAAAGCACAAGCATCCGCGGCTCCTTCCTGGACTGTGCCTGATCCTTCGCGGAAACGTACTTGCTGCGGGGCTGAGGTGATCGCCCCTCCGGGCCCGAGCTCGCAGCCAGCGAAGGCGGCCGGCTCCGCCGAACGCGGAATCCGCGTCACGTCGCCGTTCAAGACGCCGTTGGCCATTATAACCAGCCTTCCTTTCGCCACACGGGCAGGATCAACCGAAATCTGCCCCGGCCACGCCGGGGCCCGACCGCCGCCGGCGACCGCCTCCCCCCGACGCCAGCGCGCCGCGGGACGCATCGCCGCCAGCCCGGCCGGCCTAGGCCATCTTGACACTGGACAGCGCCGCGGGCCCGGCGATCAGCCGGTGACGCGTGCTGTAGCGCTTGTCTGACAGAACGAGCTGCCGGGCCTGCATCGTGCGCGTCGAGATCACCAGCGGCCCCAGCAGGTTTGCGGTGATATCTCCGTTGACACGGTTGCAGATCACCAGGACCTGAGCCTCGCCCGGGTCAGACAGCTCGAGGGTGGCCAGGTCGTCCTTGCGGACGGGCACCTCGTAGTCCGGCACGAACAGCACCGGATCGCAGACGACGAACGCCAGGTTCGGGTGCTCGAGCGACTGGAGCCAGTAGAACACCGGCTCCGGCGACGTCTGCAAGAGCACGAAACGGCGCGCCTGGGGAAAGCCGGGCAGGCCGCCCGCGAACGTCATGATGCGACGCTCGTCGATGTCCACCGGTCCGAATCGGGTTGTCTCGATGACCATCACGTCACTCCAGCAGCTCGGTGCTTCCTGGCGGCCCGACGGGCGGCCGGCCGACTCCGACCGGCATCCAACGCTCCGACCGTCGCGCCGGGCGCGTGCCGCGCCCGACCCGCACTCCGCGGACCAGCCGCGATCAGGCCGTACCGAGCCGGCCGTCGCCTGATCGCCTGCGCCTCCGTCCCCAGCCTGATTCCGCCGCCAGCGGCCACACCGCCCGTCAGCGGAGGTAGTCCAGCAGCGACAAGTTCATGACCTTCTGGGCCGTCGCCAGGCTCGCCTGCAAGGCGACCTGGAGCTGCTGAAAGCGCACGGCCGCGTCGGTGAAGTCCGTGTCGCGCACGTCGCTCAGCAGGACCTGTGTCGCCGTTGATTCGCTCTCGACGCGCTCGCTGCGCTCGCTCATCGTTCGGGCGATCGCCGCCATCTGCCCCTGTTGCTCCTGGAGACGCTCGAGCACGCGCTCGATGCGCTCGGCGGCGCGGCTGATGCCCAGCCGGTCGTCGCCATCCAGGGCCCGGTGCAGTTCGATCAGCCCGGTGAATGGACTGTCGACGCGCTGCACGTTGACGTCGCGCCCGACGAGCTGGCCGCCGCTCGCTGTCACGTCCAGCCCGAGGCCGGTCAGGGCCGTCGAGCTGTTGAGCGGCGAAACGCTCAGCGCCTCCGCGCCAGCGGTCTGGTCGGTGAGGCGAATCCCGTTGCCGCTCGAAGTCAGGTCCGCGACGACCGCCCCGCCGGTCGCGAGGTTGATGCGGTCGATGAGGTCCTGGAGCGTGGAGACTCCATCCACGTCAATGTCGAAAGCCGCCCCATTGCGGGCGGTGATGCGCAGATCCGCGCCGCTCACCGTCTGCACGCCGCGGCCGCCGTTCAGCGACGCCAGCAGGGTCCCGCCGTGCAGCGAACGAATTCCCAGGCGCGTCGCGGCGAGCCCGCCGGCCTCCTCGATGGCGAAGTCCACGCCGGAGACGCGGCTGACCACTTCGATCGAGCGGCCGTCCGGCGCAATTCGGGCCCACGCCCCGACGCCGGCGCCGTTGATGCGGGTCAGGACATCCTCGACCGTCTGAACGCCTTCGAAGCCGACGGTTACGACGGTCTCACCCGTGCGAATGCGCAGCCCACCGGCCAGGTCGATGCCCGCGCCACCGTTCAGCGCACTGAGCTGCGTGAGGCGCGTGACGCGCGGCTGAAGATCAGCTCCGGGGCGAGTGTCGTCCGTGCTCTCTCCGCGCAGCCCCAGATCAAGGGCCAGCGAGTGGCCGGGTACGTCAGTGATCGTGACCGTGCGTCCACCGCCACCGACGATGCGGATGCTGGTTGTGGTCATCTCGGCCTGGAGGCCGCCGGGTAGCTCAGCATTGAAACGGTCGACCAGGTCGCCGACGGTCGCCGCGGAGCGGAGATCGATGGTGGCCCGCTCGTCGCCGACGCGCACGGTGATGCGTCCGGGGCGCACGCCCTGCCCGCTGGCGCCCGCGAGATCGCTCAGCAGGGTCGCGGACGTGAGGGCCGGGTCAAGATCGACGACGCCGGCCACTTGCGTCGAGGCACCGGCGAAGAACGTCGCGCCAGGAATCGTGAAGGCGGCCACGCTGCCATCGCTGTCGACGATTGCCGCGCGACGGCTGCCATCGCCGCCGTACAATACGCCGCCCATCGCGAGCTCGAACGGCGGACGGCTGTCGTGCCCGCTGAAGAGGTAGGTGTCCTGGTACCGCCGGTTGCCCACCGTGACCATTTGCTCGAGCAGCGACTTGACGACCGTGGCGATGGCCTGCCGCTCGTCGGCACTCATCGAGTCGCCCACCGCGCTGAGGGCCAGCGTGCGGGCCTCCTTGAGCAGGTCGACGGCCTCCTGGGCGGCCGCTTCGGCCTCGGTCAGCAGACCGTTCACGTGATCGAGCGAGCCGCGGACGGTATCGAGCTGTTCGAGCGAGCGGTGGAAGCGCGTCGCCGCCCGGGCACCGACCGGGTCGCCGCTTGGACGCGTGAACTTGAGATTCGTCGTCAGCTCGCCCTGCACGGCGTACAGGCCGGCCTGGTTGCGCTGCAACGCGTCCCGCAGGGCGTTCGCCCGCTGGTTGAAGCTCACGCGTGCCAGGTTGATCGACGAGATCGACATGGTGGGCATCCGTGCGCAGCGACCGCCGTCAGCCGGCGATGGTCAGCAACTCCTGGGAGAGGTTCTGAACAACGGAGAGGTAGCGCGAGGCACCCTGGAAGGCGCGCTCGAACATCGTCAGGTTGACCGCCTCCTCGTCGAGGCTCACACCGCTGACCGCCTCCCGCTGCGCGTACAGGCTGGCGTGAATCGCGTCCGCCGCGTCGGCCTGGTCCTGAAGCGCGGCGATCTGTACCGCCAGGGCGTGGGTCAGCGCGTCGTGGAAGTCCTGCACCCCGTGTCCGCCCAGCAGCGCGCTGGCCGTGCTACCCGCATTGGCGAGCAGGCCGGCGTTGCTGCCGTCGCCCGGCGCGCCGCTGCGCGAGGTCGCGATGAGGCGTCGATCGGCGAGCACGGCGGGATTGACTTCGATCGTCGCGGCATCAACGCCGTCGAAGAAGGTGCCGACGCCGAGCGCGGCGAGGGCCCCGGACGTGTCGTCGTGGAAGGTCAGCTCGAGACCGGCGTCGGCGCGCACCTGGAGCCGGCCGTCGACGGTCACGCCCGCCGTCAGGCCGTCGATGGCGTTGAGTGACTGGGCCAGCGTGCTGAGCGACGTGTCTGCACCCAGGCCGTCCAGGTCGACCTCGATCAGTCGCGTCGTGGTCTGCACGCCGTTCGCGTCGCGCAGGACCACGCGGAACGTCCCGTTCTGCACGGGGAAGGCGAGCCCGGCGGCGGGCGTATTCAGCGCCGCGTCGCGGTCGCTGACCGGGTACGTGCCGGTAATGGCCGTGTAGCCCACGAGCCCGCAACCCGACGAGTGCGCGCGGTTGACTTCGTAGATCAGGGCGCGCGCGAGCTGGTCCAGCTTGCCCAGTTGCGAGACGAGGTCGCCATCCCGCACCTGCACCAGCGCCGCCAGCCGCCCGTCGGTGAGCAGGACGCGGCCGCCGTTGTCCGCGAAGCGAACATCGGTCCGCTCCACACCGTCGCGGATGCTGCGCTGCACCGCCAGCCCGCGCGACCGGCTGTACTCGACAATCGGCTCGCTCCCGATGTAGACGTTGACCACGCCGTTGTCCTGCGGCCGGGTCGTGATGTCGACCAGTTCAGCGAGGCTGCGAAGCAGCCCGTCGCGCCGGTCACGCAGGGCCGAGTCGCCGCCGGCACCCCGGGCCGCGGCGGCCACGATCTGACCGTTCAGCGTGGCAATCTGGCCGACGATCGCATTCGCGCGCTCGACGTGCGACTGCACTTCGGCGTTCAAGCTGTCGATCTGGGCGCGGACGCCGCTGCGCTGTCGCTGCAACTCGCGCACCAGGGTCTGGGCCGCGCCCAGGACCGTGTCGCGGGCGGCGCCATCGGCGGGATTCGTCTGGAGGCTGCCGAACCGTCCGAACAGCTCGGTCAGCCGCGTGGACAGGTCCTGTCCGGAAAGCTCGTTGTATAGGGATTCGACCTGGCTGAGCTGGTCGTAGCGCGTCGCGGCGCCGCGCTGCTGGGACATGGTCCAGCGCAGGCGCGCTTCAAGCGCCTCGTCGACGTGCCGCCGCAGCGCGCTGATCTCGACGCCGGTGCCGGGCGAGACCCCCGCGGGCGTCAGCCCGCCGTGCAGCGCCGCCAGCCGAGCCGTCTGCCGGGCGTAGTCGGGATTGCCGACGTTGGCGATGTTCTGGCCGGCTGCCGCGATCGCGGCCTGGTACGCGGCCAGGGCACTGCGCCCGATCTGAAATGAGGCTCCCATCACGGCCACGGTCGTCATCCCACGGCGTCGATCCAGCTTCGCGAGACGCTGCGCGGCCCGGAACGTCCCGGACCGTAAACACCCGTCTCCTGCGCGGCACTGGCCACGTCAGCAAAGACGCCGCGAATGTGCCCTTGCAGGTTGCGTGCCACGTCGCCGACAAGGCGGTTTTTTCGTTGAAGTCGTCGCGACAGTTCGCTGAGAGCCTCACTGCGGGCCCGCAAACGCGACCGGCGCGGCTCGGCCAGTCGGTCGGCGATCTGTCGCAACGTCGGACGCTCATCGTCAGCCCCAGGCAGTTGCTGCGCGACGCGCGCCAGCAGTGCGCCCCGCCGGTTCCCATCCGTCAGCACGTGCTGGAGCAGCACGGCCTCGTCGAGCGCGAGCTGCTCGAGCCGGCGAGCGTCGGCGCGACGAATCGCGTCGAGCTTCGCGTCGGCCAGACCCTCAAGTTCGCGGAGCTGGCCTTGGAGGGTCGAGAGCTCGGCCGCCAGCGCGTCGACGGCGCCATCCAGCTCACTGACGTGTAAGACGGGCCGCGGCGCCCGTGCGGTTTCAAGCTCGCTCGGCGCGTTCATGTCGCCCAGCCTTTCTGTGTCGGTCGCAACGCGTCTAGTGCGGCGTCGATGGGCCACGTGACGCTGTCCATGCCGGCCGCGGGTAACGTGTCGCGCCCCGTCCCGACACGGCTTGCAGTTGAGCGCCCGCCCCGCGGATCGAGCGACGACAGAACAGCGTCGACCACGCCACGCGCGCCCGCGGAAACAGTGTCAGCGACGCGCTCATCCAGCCGCTCCCCGAAGATCGACTCCGTCTGCCCTCCCGTGGCCAGCTCGCGACCGAACGGAAACCGCCGCATCTCCGCCAGCAGCGGCTTGAAGAACAGCTCCGAGAGGAGCTGCGTTGCGGCCTGGCGCTGAACATCGGGGTCGGTTGGTACGAGCCGCCGGCCCAGCTCCGCCAGCGTGCGCAGCTCGTCGGCTGTGCGCGGGCTCATCGCCGCACGGGCCGCCAGGCCGGCGAGGGCGTCGGGGCTCGAGTTGGCGACGGCCTGGATCACGGCGCGGTCACTCGTACTGGACCTGGGCGTGCAGCGACCCGGAGCGCTGCAAGTTCTCGATGGCCGCGATGATCTGGTCCGGGCTGGCCTTCACCCCCGACAGCGCCGCCAGGAACTCGGAGAACTCCACGGCCGCAGAGGCCGGCCGCGCGGTCGAACTGGCTGCGGGCGCGGCCGTACCAGCGGGTGCAGGCCGGGCGGGAGCCTCCGCCCCCGCTGCCCCGTTGCGGCCTGCGCTCTCGCTCCGGCCAATGGTCACGTTGCCCAGCCCCGGCACGGCCAGCGTGGTCGGTGAGACGCGCACGCTCCCCGTGAACGACACCGTCTTCGTCGCCCGGTTGATCGTCACGCGCGCCTGTTGCTGTGGCAGCATGAAGAGCGGCGTCTGGAGCACGCGGCTGATGAACGCGGCCGGGTTGGAGCGCTCGTATCCGGGAATCACGACGATCACGTTGCGTGGGTCCGCCGCGATGGCCACGTCCGCGCCGCCCGCATCGGCGGCCTCGCCGCCTGGCCCCGTCCGCAGCGGCAGCGCCCCGCTGTGCTCGTGGTTGATCGCGCGGGCGATCATCTGGGCCCAGGGCCAGCCCGCGTGGGCGTCGTCGAGCACCAGCGTGATGCGGTCATCCTCGATGAACGAGTAGATGAAGTCCTCTTCGAGTGTCGCCCCCTGGCTGATGATCCCGCGCGATGGCTCGGCCTCGCTGACCAGGCTGATGCGCCCCCCCGCCAGCGCCAGGATGCCCTGCGTCATCGGATCCTGCTCGTCGAAGAGCGCGTATTGCAGCGGCGTGACCAGGAGCTGCCCGCCTTTGAGGCTCTTGGCCGCGCCGATCGCCGACACGGTCACGTCGATCGTCTGCCCCTCGCGGGCGCCCCACTCGGGAATCTGAGCCTCAACGGCCACCAGGGCGACGCTCCTGTTCCCGCGAACTTCGCCGAGCTCCACGACGGGCGAGTGAAAGCGCTGATGCAGGCGCATCAGCGCCCGCATCGTCGGCACGTACTTCTCGCCGTCGCCGGTGCCATTCAGCCCGACGACCAGCCCATAGCCCATCAGTTTGTTCGTCCGCTGGCCCTGGAGCCGGGCAACGTCCTGGACCCGCACCTCGGCTGCCGCCGCCGGGGCAAGCAGCGCCGCGATAACGGTGACCATTGTCGGCAGCCACGTCGTTGACGGGCGCTTCAACACACCCGCGGCCAGACCGCAGAGCCCGGGCCGGGCGTGTCCGGGAGTCGTAAGCTGGCGGTCTCGTGGCATCTTCACCGTGCATCCATCCTTGTCGCTGCATCAGAACGGCTTCAGGAAGTCGAGTGCCTTCATGAGCCAGCCGCGCTCGGCGGCATCCTTCACGGCGCCCGTGTGCTTCACATCCACGCTTAGGCCCGCAACCTGCGTACTGAGAATCGTGTTCTGCGGCGTGACGTCGCGGCTGCGGCACTCGCCGACCAGCCGGATCGTGTAGCCTTCCTCGTCGATCTGGATTCCCTTGGTGGCCTCGAGCGTGAGCACACCGTTGGGCTTCACGTCGATGACCGTCGCCTGGATGCGCGTGGTCAGCTCGTCCTTGCGGTCGTACTTGCCGTCGCCGCTCCAGTCGTTCTTGTACTTGAACAGCACGGAGGGCCGGCCGGCCTGGAACTGGGCCGGCGCCAAGCCGACCACGCCGCTGAGCCGGATCCACTCCTCTAACGCCCACTCGTGCTGCCAATCCCGCTTGCTCTCCAGCTTCGAGTCGCTGGTCGCGGTCTTGCTCTCGCGCACGATGATCGTGACCTGGTCGTTGACCTTGATCTTCTCCGGCTCGGGCGCGTCAACCGCGATCGGCGAAACGACCAGGAGCATCTCGTTCGGCTTGGGTTTCTGCCCGCCCGCCCCGTTGGCCGCGCGGAGCCGCGCGATCGCCGGCGACCCCGTCAGCCCGCGCGCCGCGACCGGGTTGGCGGGGCGCACGGCCGGCTGCGACGTCGGCGCCGGCGGCGCGATGCGACCGCCACCAAAGAGCGTGTTTCGCTGAGCATGTGCAGACTTGGTCGCGTATGCGGCAGCCAGCGCCGCGATGAGCAGTACCCAATGCAGCCGTTGACTCATGGCAGGCCCTCCGCCAGGCGCACGGTGGCCGGCCCGACCACGACGGCCTGAAGTTGCTGGCGGGCGCTGCGCCCCTCGCCCAGCCGCACGCGAATCGTCTGGCCGAAGCTGCCAGCGTCGAGCGCGACGCCCGACAGCCGCATCTGCACGCCCTCGCCGCCGGCCAGCACCGTTACCGGCTTGGCCCGCTGCACCAGGTCCACGCTCTTGAGCGCCCCGGAGGTCACCAGCCCGCCGGCCGGCACGAACTTGCGGACCTGCTGACCGACGGCCCGCCCGATCTCGGTCAGCCCCAGTTCGGTCGTCTCATCAAAAACGCGCCGCTCGAGCGCCAGGTCGTCCTCCTTGACGAAATTTCCCAGGCTGAGCGGCCGCCGGGTCACGACCACGTCGCGAACCAGCCGCACGCGGGCGAACACCTGGACCGTACGATGGGCGCGACCGTCGCGGCGGATCGTTACGCGGAACTCGCGTAGCCCCAGCTTCTCGCGCCCGACGGCGCGTATGTCGAACTCCCAGGGCGGCGACGTGAGCTGGAGGGCGTCCTGCCCGGCGCGCTCGAAGTCCAGCTCGCTGTTTCCACCGAGCACCGACAGCTCTTGATCAACGTGCTGCCGAATGTGCGCCGCCAATGTGCGCGACTCGCCCGGCTGCCGCCATTCCCGGCTGGCCAGGCGCACGTCCGATGCGTCTCCCTGCTC
>CAADGM010000244.1 GCA_900696535.1 uncultured Planctomycetota bacterium | reverse complement strand
GTGCGGTTGTGCAGTCGGACGACGTTGCCTTGCGGGTTAATGACTTCGACGATCAGGTCGCCGATGTAGGTGTGCGTGATGTTGACCTCGACGTCAACGTCACCGATGCAGTACGCGTCTGTGATGTCGATGATGCTCGTAATCGTCGAGTTGTCGTTGATCGGCTTGGGCACGTCGTAGGACGGGTAAGAGTAGCGCCCAACGTCGAGCTGCACGGGGCGGACCGCGTCGCCCGCGCCGCCGGAGGCGTTGGCGAACAGCACGCCGCCGTTGTACAGCCCGTTCGGCAGCAGGTTCGCATCGGGCGTGAAGCCTACCACGACGGTGCGGCTGTCGCCCGTGCCGGCCAGCGTGAAGTCCAGCGGGCCGTATCCGCCGTCCAGGCCGATCCAGGCATCGCTCGCGCTGACCTCCACGTCCACGGGCGTCGGGCGCGTGCTGGTGACCACGTAGGACCTGGTCGCCGTGAAGGGACCGCCCTGCGGCCCGCCGGCGATCAGCCCGTCGGCCGGCGCGACCGTGAAGCCCGTCTGGCCGACCTCGACCACGTGCGTGCGGGTCGTGCTCAGGTTGTTGGTCGTGTCCTGGAACAGGACGGTCGTTGAGTACACCCCGGCCGGCAGCAGGTTGACGGCGGGATCGAGCGAGACGGTGACCGCGACCGAATCGTTGCCCGGGATGGTGCCGCTGACGGGGCCGGGGCCGCCGTTGAGCAGCAGCGGCGCGTCTCCGCCCGCCTGGAAGCTGACCGTGTAGTCGGCTGGATCGCTCTTCATGTTGGTCAGCGTGTATACGACCGCAGGATCGTTGAACGGGCCGCCGACCATGCCGATGTGCAGCGGAGCGGCGGCAGGCGAGACGACGATGCCCAGCTCGGGCACATAGTCGGCGAAGCTGATCGTCTTGCTGATTTCCTCCCAGTCGCCGGAGCAACCCGTATCGGGGCACACGCGGCTGCGCACGCATCCGCTCACCGTCTCGAAGTCCGTGTTGCCGCGGACCAGGATGCCCTCGACCACGCCCGTGTTCAGATTGAACACGGCCGAGCCCGAGTTGCCGCCGTAGGCGTCCACGTTCGCGTAGAACCAGCCGCCCCCGGGGCGCGGGTTCTGGACGACGCCGCCAGCGTCCACCTTGGTCGGGAGCACGACCGGGTGGCCGATCATGACCAGCGGCTCATTGAGCCCCACCTCGCCGGTGCGGCGGATGGGCACGGGCGTGCGGCCGACGACGGGCCGATCGACTCGGACGACCGCGTGGTCAAGCTCGCCGCCATAGGCGCGGTGCACGATCTGGGTGCAGAAGTAGATGTTGTCAGCGGGAATGACGAGGCTGGGATCCTGGCCGGGGCCGGGCGTCGAGAAGCCGAAGGCGAACGCGATCCCGCCTGTGCACGCGGACGCCGAGGTGACGCAGTGGCCGGCCGTGGCGATCAGGTCCTGCCCGACCAGGAACGCCGAGCAGTTGCCGACCTGGTACTGGCCGCGGAACGGCTCGGTTGTGCACACGGGCGTGCCGCCCTGTGTAAGCCAGCGTGTCGCGTTGAGCGTGTACGTGCCGTTTCCATTGTTGGTGTAGTCGCCGGGCTCGAGGAGAACAGCCGTCGCCTGGGCCAGGCCGAGGATGAACGGGCTCGTGACCTCGTAGAGGTCCTTGCGGTCGTCCGTGCCGTAGATGACGCGTTCGGGGTTATTGGTCCACGGCTCGCGGAACTGCGCGTAGGCGGCCTCCACTTCCGCGCGGCGCTGGTCGCGAGGCGAGAGCTCCTTGCGCTCCTCGTCACCCGCCCACGCCGCCGTGCCGAGCAGGCCGGCCGCGACAATAGGCAATGCCAGAACCCAGGACTTCGTCAGTTGCATGGCGGCACCTCGATGTGGGTTTGCGGGCGCAGGCATCGGTTCAACGCGAACGCGGACGCCGCACGGGCGGGCCAGGGCGGGCGCAAACCCTCCTAATCCCCCCAGAATATCAAGATGCACGGCACGCCGCAATCGCAGTCACGGGCAATCGCAGGGGCCCGATAAGCACGCCACGAACGCGTCGATGTCGTCGAAGTCCACCGCGCCGTCGCAGTCGGCGTCCGCGCTAAGCCAGGTGCAGTCGGGATACTGGGCGGCGTACGCGGCCCGGCCCGCCAGAGCCAGCACGAACGGGTCGATATCGTCGAAATCGATCACGCCGTCGCAGTTCGTGTCGCCACGACGTGGCGCCGTTGTCAGCGGGAACTCGACGTACTCCGCCGCGTCGACGTTGCCGTCACCGTTGACGCTCGGCGGCACCTGGGCGAAGGCTATCAGTCCCCCGCCGTCCGGACTGGCGTAAGGTCCGAACGCGAGCCACACGCTCTCCGGCAGCGCGCCGAATTCCCCCGCCAGATCAAGCGTTCCCTCGAGCCAGCCCGAGCCGCCGCCCGCCGCCACCTGCGTCGCCCCCTGCGCGTCAAACCAGCCGCACCAGAGATTCGAGTTCTCGTTGCCGATGAACGCGGCCCAGCCGGCCACCTGCCCCGCCTTGGCCCACGGCGCGGCCCGCAGACTTCCCGGCGGGCAGGCCACGAAGATGAAGTGGTCGTTGCCCTCGCCGGCGTCCGGCGCGGCCAGGTACAGCGTCGTGCCCTTCAGCCCCGCGTACAGCCGCAGCACCCCATTCTCGGCCACCAGCGTCGCGTCCGCATCAAGCTGCCCGTCGATATCCCACACATCCGCCGGCTGGCCGCCCTGCACGGGGAAGTGCCAGTCCTGACCGCTGTTGTTGTCCCACGTGCCGGAGCAGTCGTTGAAAACGCAGTCGAGCTGCGTCGCGCTCGGGGACACCGTCACCGTGACCTGCCAGACGCTCTCGGCACTGTTCCACGTCATCACGGAGTCAGGGTTGATGACCGGATTCCACTGGTTGAAGCCGTAATGCAGGCACACCTGCGTGGCCTGGGCCAGCGGGCGCCCCGACGGGTTGTATCGGATCGTGACCGGCTGACCGGCAAAAGCCGGATTCGGCGTGATCGTCACCACGCTCCCGCCACCCGCGCCCTGCCCGTCCCCGACCCAGACGCGTTGAATCGGACTGCGGCGCAAGTAGCCGCGCGTGTCGATCGCCTCGACGTAGTAGTCCACGAGCTTGCTGCGCACCCCGGTGACCTGCGCGGTGTACTGTCGAGCGATGTAGGCCGGCATCACGAAAAAGTCGATCGTCGGATCGTTGTACAAGTTGCCGGCCGGGAAGTCGCGCGCCGCCATGGGTAGCGACTGCCACGCGCCCACGCCGGCGCCCCCGGCGTAGGTGCGGTTCGCGTCGGTCACCACGCCATCGTCATCCAAACGGAGCTTCAGCGTGACGCTCTGCACGCCCGAGACGTCGTACACGAAGGTCCAGACCCAGAAGTCGCCGTTGTTCACGTGCTGCTGGTACCCGTACACAGGCCCGAAGTTCAGACCGCCCGGGTTCCAGGGGTGGCGCTGCGGGATCCAGATGGTCGGAGGTGTCGCGTCCTGCGCGCCGCTGCCGATGACCTGGTCCGCGTAGCTCACGGCCAGGTTGCACGCGATCGTCGGCTTGACTTCCATATCGAGGGCCGTGCCATAGTACATGTAACCGCTGTTCAGAGCGCCCATGAAGTAATGCCAGGCTCGCTCGACCGGCGTCGTGCTCTGGCCGGGATAGAGCACACGCGCGACGTCCACCCCGCCCGCGATCTGCTCGGCCGTGTCCACCCGGTTCTGTGCCGCCACGATTACCGCCCAGTTACGGATGTCCTCCGCCCACCCGCCGGCGATGTCCACCTGGCCGCCTGCGGTCACGGGTGGCCAGTTCCAGTTGAGCATCTGCGGTGAGCCGAAATCGCCATCCGCGTTCACCCACGCCCCGTCCTCGACGTGTACGATGTCGTCGAGCGGCGGCGGGTGATCGGCCAGGTACTGCTGCACCGTCGTGGCCACGTATCCGGCCGCGGCGGCCTGCGAGACGAAGTTTGGCACCGCCTCCATGTAGTAGCTGTAACCGCCGCCCCAGGCGTTGTCGCCGTCGTGCGCGAGGAGCACCAGCATCGGGCGCGCGGCGGGGTTGTGCTGGCTCAGCGTGGCGAAGTAGCTCAGTCCGAGCGGTGAGTACCCGTCTTTCCACCCCAGGGCCTGGCAGGCGGGGACCGCGACGATGTGCGACTCCGCTCCCGTGCCCGGGTCGACGTAACGCATGTACCGCGGCTGATACGCGTATGGATACGCCGCCGCTGGCGAGCAGCCCCGGTCGATGTGCAGGCGGAACCAGTGGTCCTGGGGCGGATTGAGCTGGTCGGCCTTGTTGGGCGGGTCGCAGTTGATTCCACCCGTGCCGAGCACCACGGGGAAATTACTGACCGCCCGGCTGATCTTCTCGCTGGACACCACGCACCACTCGATCCCCTCCGCGGCCAGGATCGGAATCAGCCGCTCCGAGAACGCCATTTCCGACGGAAAGAACCCCTTACTCATCGGCGGCGTCGCACCCCAGGCGTCCGCGTATGCACGCTTGTAAAGCTGGATCTGCTTGCGCACCGCGCTGTCGTCGCACAGCGGCAAGAGCGCGTGGTGGAACGGGAACACGACCATGTCCATCCGCGGCTTGCCGCCCGACGTCGTCCACCCGCGCGCCGTGCGCCAGTGCGTGGTCCAGTTGGCCGCGTAGCCAAGCTGGCTGGCTTCGCCCAGACTCCAGATATTCTCGATCAGCCCACCCGAGTAGCTCACCTGCGCCCCACCCTCGGCAGTCCACGCAATCGCCCCGACGCAGTCTTTCGGGCGGTGCTGGTAGGCCGCGACCCGGTCGGCCAGCCCGAAGATCTCCCGCAGGTTGTTCAGCGGGTGCGCTGCGGGGTTGGCATCCTTCCGCTGGATCGACTGCCACGCGCGCTCGTAGCGATCGGGTGGCCCCACCTGCCGATCCGGCCAGTAGATCGGCTGTTCAAGGTGCCAGAGGTACGTAAAGTGCAGGCTCTCGGCGACAGCCGGCCCCGCGAGGACCGTCAGCCCGCCGAAGACGGCGAGCCAAAGCACACATCGGCGACACATTTACGACTCCTCGACCGCACCGACGCCCGCGCGGCCGCTGCCAGCCAATATAGCGTGCGCACGGCCCGGATCCGCGCCCCGCGTTGACACCCCGCCCGCCGGGCGTCTACCGTTCGCGCCAGTCAGGGCGCAGCGGCGGTTCGTGTTTCCGAGTGCCTAGAGAGCGAGAAAGGCGAGGTCATGAGCATCAAGCAATTGCTGTTGGCGGGCGGCGTGGGGCTGCTGGCTGTCGCGATGAGCGCCGGGCTGGCGTCCGCCGTCCAGAGCGAGGGCCAGCCGGCGGCGGCCGCCCCGGTGGTGTCGTCCGGCGCCCCCATTGTCGAGATCACCAAGCGCTGTCCCAGCCTGCGCTACGTCGGCCGCAAGGCGACCTTCGAGGTCGTCGTGACCAACCGCGGGACCGGCCCGGCCCGCAACGTCGTCGTTACTGACAACTTCCCGGCCGGCGTCGAATTCCTCTCGGCCGACAGCGGCGGCCAGCGCGAGGGCGGCAACGTGGTCTGGAACCTGGGTACCCTGGAGGCCGGCCAGAGCCGGACGCTCAAGGTCGAGGCCCGCTGCAACCAGATCACCAACGTGCGGAACATGGCGCGGGTGACCTACTGTGCCGAGGCCCAGGCGGAGTGCCAGCTTGTCGTGAAGGGCATTCCCGCGATCCTGCTCGAGTGCGTCGACGATCCCGATCCGGTCGAGGTCGGCAGCCAGACGACGTACACGATCATCGTGACCAACCAGGGCTCCGAGACCGGCACCAACATCGCGATCACGTGCACGCTGCCGCCCGAGCAGGAGTTCGTGAAGGCCGGCGGTCCGACCGAGGCCCGCGCGGATGGCAAGGTCGTCACGTTCGCCCCGCTGCCCTCGCTGGCCCCACGGGCCAAGGCCACGTTCCTGGTCACGACCAAGGGTGTCCGGCCCGGCGACAGCCGCTTCGCGGTCAGCATGAAGAGCGACCAGATCGACTCGCCGGTCACCGAGACCGAGAGCACGAATATCTACGACTAAACGCAACTCGCCGCCGCGCCGGACCTCCGCGTCCGGCGTTACGGTCGAGCCACGTTATGCGTCGGATGCAGAGGTCCGACGCTACGAGAATCGCCGAGCCGCGCCCGTGAGGAAGCGGCCTTCCCTCTGGGGAGGCGTTGCTTTCTGACGGTCGCGGTTCGGCTTGGGGGGGATGCAATCAGGCGGGGGTCGCGACCCGCCGACGCGCGCGTGATGGCGGGCTGCGCGCCGCCCTACTTGCCTTCGCGGAGCTGCTTGAGGAACTGCATCAGCACGGCGCGGGGGATCTTGGAGAGCTTCATGGGCGGAAGCTCCTCCATCATCAGCCGCGAGATCACCTCGTCGGCCCGCTTGCGGTTCGCGCGGATCTCGGTCGCGAAGTCCGCGGCCTCGTCGAGCTTGCCCCCGGCCATTGCCAGGCAGTACTCCAGCACCAGCGTCTCGACGTCCACCGGCAAGCGCACGTCTCCCGACGCTTCGCCGACCGTCTCGCGCCGCACCTCCGGCACTTCCCCGCGCTCGCTGCGGATGGTCTGCGTGATCCGGCGGGTTTCCTCCTGGCCCTGCTTGCGGCGGCGCTCCTCGTCGGGGTCGATCGGGGCCAGCGGGATGATCTCGATCTCTTCGCTGGGCGTGGGGATGTAGACGCTGTTCTTGCAGTGCGGACACTTGCCGCGCTTGCCGGCATGCTCACTGCCTGCGCGGATCAGGTGGTTGCAGTGGTTGCAGTGAAACTCGATGGGCATGTTCCGCACCTCGCTGCCAGGCCGCTGTCGGGGGAATTGTACCACGACGCGAGTGGCTCGGCGCGCGAGGTGGTCCGCCGCGCGGCTCTTGTTTACGGGCCCAGAGCGGGATCGGTCGCCGCGGATCAGGCCGGCGCGCAGCTCGCCCCGAAGTTCACCTGGAGCACGGCCGCGTCGTGCATGTCCGTGCTGCCGTCGCCGTTCAGGTCGCCGTCCACCGGATCGGCTGTCTCGAACTCCCCGAGGTGGGTTTCGAGCACGAGGAAGTCGGCCAGGTCCACGACCTGCTCGCCCGTAATGTCGCCGGGGCAGAGCGGCACGTAGACCACCTGCCAGTCGCGTTGCACGTGCAGCCGGCCCAGCCCGCCGTTGTTGGCGGGGTTGTTGTCTCGGAAAACGACGAAATCGTCCGGCGCGTTCTCCGAGAAGCCCGCCCCGAGATACTCGAAGCTGATCTGCGCGCTGTTCAAAGCGTCGAGCTGCTGGTTGTCGATCTGCGACGGCGCCGGCTGGGCATCGCCCGGGTGCCACCACGTCCGCGGCGCGAAGCAGTAGTCGGTATGAAACGCCACCAGGTCCAGCGGCCAGTAGTCCTGGTTGTCATTGGAATAGACCGCCAGCGCCACGCGAAGTGCGGCCAGGTTCTGCCGCGCGACGCGAATCCGAGATGCCGGCGGCGCCTCCGGCAATACGCCCGGAGGGTCCGTGTGGTAGCCGAGGCGCCACGTGAACTGGCCCACGAGCAGCCCGGCATTGTTCTGCGACGTGTTGTCGCGAATCTGCCAGACATCGCAAGCGGGGCCGCCCGCAGAGAACGCCGCCCAGTTCACGTCGAAACTGATGGCCGCGCTGTTCGGCGCATTCGGTACATCGTTGTCGATCGTCGTGGGCGGCGGGTCACTGTCGCCAGGGTGCCAGAACACGAGCGGGTCCGCGATCAGCGTTGGATACAGATCCGACAGCCGCGCCGGCGGAAGATCCCCATTGTCATTCTGGTACACGGCGATCGCGCCCAGGATGAGCGACATCCGCTGCCGGGCGATCGCGGCGTTGGCGGCGACCTCCGGCGGTACATCGCGCACCCCCGAGTCGCCGCTCGACGCCGTCGCCCAAACGAGCCCGCCCGCCAGGAACCCCACCAACCCAGCGCCCAACACTGTCGCCCGCATGCTCAACCCTCCGCTATGGTCAGAGTCGCAGTCGCACCAGCGCTAAGCTCATGCCGACAGCACCGTTCAGCACGGATAGTTTACCGTCGACGGTCTCCGGCGCAGAGCCCTCTTTGTCGGAGCCGGCCGCGGGTGCTGCCTGGCTCAGACGAATGACCAGCGTGATTCGCGGTTTGCAACTCGGCTGCCAGCGGCAGGCACCCACTGATCGCGGGTGCTCCACCGGTTCTGCGTGAGGTTCTACCGCGCGCGCCCGCCGGCGCCGCGCTTTCCCCGCCCAGAACCGCCCCGCGCCGGCGCCCGCTGTCCCCCCGCCGCGCTCTGCCCCGCCGGAGCTTCGCGCCGGCGAGCGCGGAACCACAGCCGGATCGGAACCTCCTTGAACGGCAGCAGCTCCCGCAGCCGGTTCTCCATGTACCGCCGGTAGTTCTCCGTCACCAGCGCCGGATCGTTGCAGAAGAACACGATCGTCGGCGGGGCGGTGGAGACCTGGGCGGCGTAGTAGATGCGAACCGGGCGCGCGCCGTGCTTGGCACTCGGCCCGCGCCGCTCGAGGATCTTCTGAAGCGCGTCGTTGAGCGGCGACGTGGCCACGCGCGTCGTGGCCTGCGCGTTCAGGCTCAGCGCAGTCTCGATCAGTGCGGGCACGTTCCGGCCGCTGCGCGCCGTGATGAACACGATCGGCGCGAACGGCAGGCCCGGCATCGCGGCCGCCAGATACTCGACGAAGTCCGAGGGCTCGGCCTGCCCGGCCACCAGATCCCACTTGTTGATCGCGATCACGACCGGCTTGTGCGCCTCCCGCAACGCCCCGGCCAGCTTAACGTCCGGCTCGGCCACCGGGACGGTCGCGTCAATCAGAAGGGCCACGACGTCCGCCCGCTCGATCGAGCGCAGCGCGCGCGTGTGGCTGTAGAAGTCGATGTCGGTCATGCGGGCCTTCTTGCGCACGCCCGCGGTGTCGATGGCGATGAACTCCCGGCCCTGCCAGGTGAAGCGCACGTCCACCGCGTGGCGGGTCGTGCCCGGGACCTCGCTGACGATCATCCGCTCGCAGCCGGCCAGCGCGTTGACCAGCGTGCTCTTGCCCGCGTTCCGCTTGCCCACGATGGCCAGCTTCATCACCGGCGGCGGCGGCGCCGTCGCGCCGCCATCGGACAGAGCCGCCCCGATTCGCGCCAGCAGGTCACTGCGTCCGCGCCCGTGCAGGGCCGAGACGCACAATGGCTCGCCGAAGCCCAGCCGGGCGAACACGCCCGCCTGCGCCTCGTGGGCCGGGTCGTCGGCCTTATTGGCCAGCAGGAGCACCGGCTTGTCGAGCTTGCGGAGCAGGGCCGCGACCGACTGATCGAGCGGGGTCAGCTCGGCGGTCACGTCCACCACCAGCAGCACCAGCGCAGCGCTCTCGAGCGCGAAGCGGATTTGCTCCTCGATGTGCGCCTCGAGATGGTCGGCGTCCACAATCCCGACGCCGCCCGTATCGACCAGCTCGAAGTGCAGCCCCTCGTGCTCGATGGACGCCGCGACGCGGTCACGCGTGATGCCCGCGCGCGGATCGACGATGCTGATCCGCTCCCGGGCCACCATGTTCAGCAGGGAGCTCTTGCCGACGTTCGGCCGACCCACGATCGCGACGACGGGCAGGGACATACGCGGTGGATGATACGCCCCCCGCGCGCCACGCCGCAATTGTGTGGCGCCAGCCTTGCGGCGCGGCGGCAGCCCGCTCAGGCCACCGAGCGGCGCAGGCGCACGGCGACGCGGCGCTGCGTGGCCAGCGTCTCGTCGATGAGTTGCGCGGTCGTGAGCAGCTCGCAGCTCTTCGCGCTGAGCTGTCGGAAGGTCATGTCACCCTCGTCCGCGCTCCACCAGCCGCACGCGTCGCTGACCAGCGCCACGCGCCGCCCCCGCAGCAGCAGCCCGAGCACCAGCAGCCGGATCGATGTCTCCAATCCGGCCCCGAAGACGACGAATCGATTGGCGGGAACTTCGGTGAGCAGGCGGTCGAGCTTGGGGTTGGTGAACGGGTCGCGATGGTGCTTGACCAGGATGGCCTGCTGGTAGTGCTCGAGCAGGTCGAGCGGCACGCACAGGAAGTTGTCGCAGTCAACGTGCACGCGACTCGGCAGCAGCGTGGCCGACAGCTTGCGCTGCCCGAGCGTGCCGACGACGCAATCGGGCCGCGGCAGGCCGCGCACCTCGCACGCCCGCCGGGCGTCCACGCACGAGATGGCCGGCAGGTGGGCCCAGCGGGCCAGAGCCATCAAGCGCTTCACGTTGCCGCGAACGTCGCTCGCGTTGCAGCAGGGATTCGCGCCATCGGTTGCCAGGAAGTCACGTTGAGTGCAAACGTCGACCAGGACGTCGCTGCTGCGGTGACCGAGCACTGCCCAAGCCTCCGACCGCGAGTTGAGCGCGGGACGCGACGCGCCACCGGGCCCCGGCGCTGATGCGATCACGAACAGGCGACTGAAATGCTTCCTTCAGACCGGCACGTTGCCGGTCGCGCTCGCCTCCAGTGCAAAACTATACTCACCCCGCTTCGGCCGGACAAGCCGAACACCTGCAACTTCTCTCGCCGGCGAGTCTTATAAATACGATGCTGGACTCAGACACACGCGCTACGTCCCTCGCCACCCCGCGTCTGGTCCGCCAACGCGTCGAGCAGCCTGCGAAAGGCTCACTTGATCCAAACGGCCATCGCGAGGGAGCGGTGAGTTTGCCACAAGAGACCGCCGGCTGAGCGGCGCAGCTCAGTGCCTTCGGTCGCCCGCATTCGCGCTCGCATGATGCGCGGCGCTAGCGCCGGCTTCGCGCGGCGCTCACTCCACGATGAGCCCGTTGACCGCCACCACGACGCCGAACGCCGGCCCGTCGCCCAGGAACGTGAACGTGATCGTGTCGCGGCACTTGAAGTCGCTGTCGCGAACGAGGTCTCTCGTGGTGCGGGCCTGGCCGACTGTCTGGTCGCCGAGGAACTGGCCGGCATTCTGGCTGTAGATGCGACCGATCGAGTCGCAGGAGATGTCGAGTGACAGCACGTCGCCGGGAAACAGCGTTCCGGTATCGAGCGACCGAGCGCCGAACAGCCCGGAGAAGAACCCCGTGCCCTCCGTGTACCGGATGCGCGGATCGATCTCGAAGCTGCTGTCGTTGATTACCTGCACGCGCACGGCGTTGATGGGAGGCAGCGCGCCGCCCAGGCCCGGAAGCCCGCCCAGCAGGCCGCCGATGTTACTGCATGCCGACGTGGACAGCAGCCCCAACGCCAGCAACCCGATCAGGATACGACGCGTCAGCATGGCCAGGCCTCCAGGTCCCCGTTGCCAAGCACCGCGCAGGCGGCATACTGTTGCCACTCGTGCGTCGACGCGGTCGCCCGGCACCCCGAGTGTAGGAGCGCCGGGGCAGCCCGACAACGCGGCGCCGGGACGGCGGCCGGCCATGTCCACACTGATGGTCAGCGTATCCGGCGTGCGCGGGATCGTCGGCGAGAGTCTCACGCCGACAGTTGCGCTCGAGTTCGCGCAGGCGTACGGCACGTTGCTCGGGGGCGGGCGCGTGGTCCTGGCCCGCGACACGCGTCCAAGCGGCGCCATGTTCGAGGCCGCCGCCTTGGCCGGCCTGCTTGCCGCGGGCTGCACGGTCACACAGCTCGGCATCGTCATGACGCCGACGGTCGGGCGGACGATCCGCGAAGGGGGCTTTGCGGGCGGCCTGAGCATCACCGCCAGCCACAACCCCAGGGAGTGGAACGGGCTCAAGTTCTTCGACGAGCTCGGCGTCGCGCCCGATCCGGAGAAAGCCCGGGCCATCGCCGCGGCCCGGGCGGCCTGCGCCGGCTGCTGCGCCGCCGGGCCGGCGGTGGTGCAGTCGGATCAGCGCGCGGGTGAGCGGCACGCGAGCGCCGTGGTGAAGACGGTGGAGGTGGACCTGGCGCCGATCCGCGGGCTCAAGGTCGTGCTCGACTGCGTGAATGGCGCCGGCTGCCTGCACACGCCGGCGTTCCTCGGCTTGCTCGGGTGCGAGGTGCTGCCGCTCAATTCCGAGCCGACGGGCGAGTTCGCCCATCGTCCGGAGCCCGTCAAGGAGAATCTGGGCGAGCTGTGCGCCGCCGTCGTGGAGCAGGGGGCGGGGCTCGGCCTAGCGCAGGACCCGGACGCCGATCGACTCGCCCTGGTTGATGAGCGCGGCCAGTACATCGGGGAGGAGTACACGCTGGCGCTGGCGACGTGGTCGGTCCTGTCGCGCCGCGTCGGTCCCGTCGCCGCCAACCTGAGCACGTCGCGCATGATCGACGACCTCGCGACCCGCTTCGGGACTACCGTCCTGCGGACCCCTGTGGGCGAGTCCCACGTCGCCCGCGCGATGCAGGCTCACCAGTGCGTGATCGGCGGCGAGGGCAACGGCGGCGTGATCGACCCGCGCATCTGCTACGTGCGCGACAGCCTCTCGGCGATCAGCCTCGTGCTCCAACTGATGGCTGCGACGGGCAAGAGCCTCGGTGCCCTGGTCGCCGACCTGCCACGCTACGCCATGGTCAAGCAGAAGTTTGACGCCCCGCGCGAGCGGATCGATCGGGCCGTCGCGGCTGTCGCCGCCAAGTACGCCGATGCGCACCCGAACACGTCCGATGGCGTGCGCGTCGACCTGCCCGAGGGCTGGTTCCACGTGCGTGCGTCCAACACCGAGCCAATTGTGCGCGTCATTGCCGAGGCCGCCACGCCGCAGGGCGCGGCTCGGCTCGTCGAGCTTGTGCACGCCGCGGCCGGGCTGTAGCGGACTGGCTGCTGCGCTAGCCGAACGCGTGACCCGGCGAATTCCCGCCTGCGGGAGCGTGTCCGGCGGCTGACGATCGCGGGTCTTGCCGTTCCGGCGCAACATCCGATGATATAGGCGGCGTAAGAGGCGGTCTGGCAAGGGGGGCGGGGCGGCCCCGGCGGCCGTCGAAGCACTTACTTCGCTGGTGCGCAGCATGAACCACGTTCGCGAGTTCACGATCGTCCCCTCCCTTCCGGAAATCCTCGAGCCGCTCCGCCAAGTGGCCTACAACATGTGGTGGACGTGGAACCCGGCGGCCGCGGACCTGTTTCGGCGGCTGGACGTCGACCTCTGGCGGGCCACCGGGCACAACCCGGTGATGCTGCTGTCCCAGGTCAGCCAGGAGCGCCTGGAGCAGACGGCCCGCGACGATGCGTACGTCGCGCAGCTCTGCCGGGTGATGGACTCCTTCTACGTCTACCACCACAGCCGAACCTGGTTCGAGGACAACTATCCGAACCAGCGTGATCAGCTTGTCGCGTACTTCTCCTTCGAGTTCGGCCTGCACGAGAGCATGCCGATCTACTCGGGCGGCCTCGGCGTACTCGCCGGCGATCACCTCAAGTCGGCCTCGGACCTGGGTATCCCGCTGGTGGCGGTCGGACTCGCTTATCGCCAGGGCTACTTCACGCAGCAGCTCACGGAGGACGGGTGGCAACTCGAGAGTTACCCCACGTACGACCTGCATGAGTGGTGCGCCACGCCCGTGCGCGACGAACTCGGCCATCCCGTCAAGATCACCGTTCCGCTCGGCGCACAGACGCTCGCGGCCGCCGTCTGGCTGGTCCGCGTCGGCCGCGTGAAGCTCTACCTGCTCGACGCCGACCTGCCCGAGAATTCGCCCGAGCTGCGGGCCGTCACGGCCCGGCTCTACGGCGGCGACGCCGGCATGCGCGTGCGCCAGGAGATCCTCCTGGGCGTGGGCGGCATGCGCGCCTTGCGGGCCGTCGGCCTGAAGCCGAACGTCTGCCACATGAACGACGGCCACGCCGGCTTCCTCGCGCTCGAACGCATTCGCCAGGCCATGCGTGACCAGGGCCTCAGCTTCCGCGAGGCCCGCGAGGTGACCAGCGGCGGAAACCTCTTCACGACCCACACGCCCGTCCCGGCCGGCATCGATCGCTTCGAGCCGCGCCTCGTCGAGCAGCACCTCGGCTGGATGGCCGACGAGCTGGGAATCAGCATCAACGAGCTCATGGCCACCGGGCGCGAGCATCCCGAGCGGCTCGACGAACCCTTCACCATGCCCCTGCTCGCCCTGCGCATGTCCTATCGCAGCAACGGCGTCAGCAAGCTGCACGGCGAGGTCGCTCGCGGCATGTGGCAGGGCTACTGGCCCGGTATTCCGCGCGAAGAGGTGCCCATCTTCCACGTCACCAACGGCATCCACGTCCGCACCTGGCAGAGCCAGCAGATGGCCGACCTGTTCGACCAGTACCTGGCGCCCGGCTGGCAGGAAGCCCCCGAGGGCGACCCGATGTGGAAGCGCGTCGACGAGATCCCCGACGCCGAGCTGTGGCGCGTCCACGTGCGCCGCCGCGAATGGATGATCGGGGCGCTGCGCCGGCGACTACGCAACCAGCTCAAGGGGCGCGGCGCGCCCCCCGCCGAGGTCAAGACCGCCGAGGAGGTCCTCGACCCCGAGGCGCTCACGGTGGGCTTCGCCCGGCGGTTCGCGCCGTACAAGCGCGCGACGCTGATCTTCCGCAACATGGAGCGGCTGAAGGCGTTGGTGAATGACGCGGCCCGACCGATCCAGTTCGTGTTCGCCGGCAAGTCCCACCCGAACGACGGGGCCGGCAAGGAACTGATCAAGCAGGTGTCGCAGGCGTGCTCACGGCCCGAGCTGCGCCGTCGCGTGATCTTCCTGGAGAACTACGACATGGGTCTGGCCCGCGTCCTGGTTCAGGGCGTGGACGTCTGGCTCAACAACCCCCTGATGATGCACGAAGCCAGCGGCACCAGTGGCATGAAAGTCGTGCCCAACGGCGGGCTCAACCTCTCCTGCCTCGACGGCTGGTGGCCCGAGGCCTACAACGGCGAGAACGGCTGGGCCATCGGCGATGGCCGCCTCTACGAAGACCTGGGCTACCAGGACCACGTCGAGTCCGAATCGCTCTTCAACCTCCTCGAACGCGAGATCATCCCCATGTTCTACGACCGCACGACCGACGGCGTGCCCCGCCGCTGGATCGCGCGGATCAAGGAGTCCCTCAAGACCATCGGCCCCGTCTTCAACACCAATCGCATGCTGCGCGAGTACACCGCGCGGATGTATGTCCCCGCCATGCTCCGCGCGGCCAAGGTCACCGAGAACAACTTTGCGCTCGGCCGCGCCCTGTCCGGCTGGAAGGAGCGGCTGCGCAAGCACTGGGGCGAAGTGCAGATCCTCGACGTGCACGCCGAGGGCAACGGCGTGCTGAAGGTAGGCGACGCGTTGCCCTTGCGGGCGCGCGTGCGGCTGGGCTCGATCTCGCCGGAGGACATCGCGGTCGAGGCGTACTTCGGTCCGCTCGATGCCAACGGCGAGATCACGACCGGACAAGCCGTTTGCCTATCGCACACCAAGTCGGAGGGCGGCTCCGAGCACGTGTTCGCCGGAGAGGTCCCCTGCCGGCGGAGCGGGCGCAATGGCTTCGCCATCCGCGTCGTGCCGCGCCACGACGACCTGGCTGACCGCTACGACCAGGGCCTTGTGGTGTGGGGCTAGGCCGGTGCCGGACGATCGCGATACGCTGGCGGCCTTGCGGGAGCGCGTGCGGCAGTTCGTCGCGGAGCGCGAATGGCAGAGGTTTCACGACGCCAAGAACCTCTCCATGTCGCTGGCGATCGAAGCGGCCGAGCTGATGGAGCACTTCCAGTGGGTGCGCAGTGATGAGCTGCCCGCGCTTCTCGACGACCCGGCTCGACGCGCCGAGATTCGCGACGAGCTGGCCGACGTCGCCTGCTACCTGCTGGCTCTGGCCAACACGCTGGAGCTGGACCTGTCCGACGCGATCATCGACAAGCTTCGCAAGAACGCCCTCAAGTACCCCGCCGAGAAGTTCAAGGGTTGGTACGAGAGGCCGAGCCGCCAGACCTGAGCGCGACCAGCAGCGGATGCGAGCGTCGTCAGCGAGCGCCGTCGCGCGAAGCCGAGATTCAGGAAGTCACACTGACGCACCCACCCAGTCCCGAAGCGACCGCTTTACCTCGCTCTCTCTCGGGGGCGCGGCCGGGGAGGTTCGAATCCCTCGGCCAAGTCGCCGCCTTGATCCTCCGGAATCTGTGGATTTCTGCCTTGGGGGATGGCGCTCCCGCTACTCCACCTTGACTTCGATCTTCTGCCGACCTGTCTGGCGTGCCGCGTAAAACGCCCCGATCAGCCCGCCGCCAAGGGCAAAGAGCGTGTCCGAGCCGCCGGCGACGAGGATGCTGGGAACGGCGCCCAGGAACGCCGCCCAGTCGACGGCCGCCCCCTCCTCGGTCGCCTCCTTCTGAATGTGGTACGCCACGTAGGCGACGTTGCCCGCCAGCGTCGAGATGACGCTCGCAACGATTGCCATCGCCTGTACAACCAGCCCCCCACGGCCCGCCGCCTTCGCGGTGATGACCCCGATCGCCCCCCCGATCCCGATTGCGAGCAGCCAGAACATGCGCTCCGTGGCGACCACCACGCCCGCCCACAAGGCCGCCCCCAGTGCCGCCACGACCACCGCCGCCAGCACCGCCGGCACGAACCGGATCGGCCGCGCATCGTACGCCGCCTGGGCCTCGACCGCCGCGGTCTGAAGCTCGCTCACGCAGCTCGGGCACATCCGGTCGACGGCACCGTTCACAAGCATCGGCGCGACCGGCGTCCTGTTCCCGCACACCCGGCAGCCGGGGGCCGGCACTGGCACCGTGCGCCGCACGACGCCCAGCAGCGCCGCTACGGCCTGCCTCAGTTGGTCGACGTTGAACGAGCCGGTCAGCTGGCCCGTCTGCATCTTCGGCCCGTGATCATGCGTCAGCAGGCCGCCGTCGACCGTGACGCGCTTCGGCTTGATGCCGCCGGCGGCCAGGCCCGGGTCCGTCTCCAGCGCCAGGCGAACGCGGTCGTCCTGCGAAGGGTCGAGGTAGTTGATGCCGATGGTGATTCGAGCGCTGCCCTGCGAGTCCTTCGTCGGCGTGAGCTGGAGGAGGAAGCCGTCCGTGGCCCCGTAGCTCGTCCCGGAGGCGGACGTGGCGTTCAGACCCAGCTCTGCCGCGAGCTCGGCAATGACCTGTCTGGCACTGGCCATGCGTGCAACTCCCCGGGGCACCTGGCGACCAGTTGAGCGCGGCACGTCCCCGTTTCCGCCGACGCGCGCGAAATAGTAGGCCCGCATCCCGCGCCTGTCGAGCGTTGGGGGGGGGAACGGCCGCCTGACAGTCCGCGGCAGAAGTCAGCCTGTGCTGTCAAAACCGCCTTCCTGGCGGCCCCAGCGCGGTCGATGTCTTGACGAGCGGGGTTCTTTTCGCGGCGGACTGCTAAGCCCGCACGGCGAGCCGAGGCGAAACATCGCCGCCGGAAGCATGACATTTCGGGCCCGCTTTGTCCTGAGACCTTTTTTTGGGAAGACACGCGTTGTCGACGCTCAGTCACGCGGCGATGGGTAGGGCTCTCGGGGAGCCAGTGCGCACGTTTCTCATGCCTTCGT
>CAADGM010000243.1 GCA_900696535.1 uncultured Planctomycetota bacterium | reverse complement strand
GTGGTGAGCGCCGAAGACCTCGGAGGCGGCGACGTGCACACGCGGCTCTCGGGCGTGGCCGACCACCTGGCCAACGACGACCGCCACGCGCTGGCGATCGCGCGGCGCATCGTCGGCAACCTGAACCGGCGCAAGCCGCGCCCGCTCGACCTCGCCGATCCCGTCGAGCCGCGCTATGCGGCCGAGGAACTGTACGGCGTCATTCCGACCGACTCGCGCAAGCCCTACGACGTGCGCGAAGTGATCGCACGCATCGTCGACGATTCGGCGTTCGACGAGTTCAAGGCGCGCTACGGCACCACGCTGGTCACCGGCTTCGCGCGGCTCTGGGGCATGCCGCTGGGCATCGTCGCCAACAACGGCATCCTGTTCTCCGAATCGGCCAACAAGGGCGCGCACTTCGTCGAGCTGTGCGCGCAGCGCAAGATCCCGCTGCTGTTCGTGCAGAACATCACCGGCTTCATGGTGGGCCGCAAGTACGAGAACGAAGGCATCGCGCGTGCCGGCGCGAAAATGGTCACCGCGGTGGCCTGCGCGCAGGTGCCCAGGCTCACGCTGATCATCGGCGGTTCGTTCGGCGCGGGCAACTACGGCATGTGCGGCCGCGGTTACTCGCCGCGCTTTCTCTGGATGTGGCCGAACGCGCGCATCAGCGTGATGGGCGGCGAGCAGGCGGCTTCGGTGCTGGCCACCGTTCGCCGCGACGGGATCGAGGCGCGCGGCGACACCTGGAGCGCCGAGGAGGAGGAAGCCTTCAAGGCGCCGATCCGCGAGCAGTACGAGCGCCAGGGTCACCCCTACTACGCCACCGCCCGGCTCTGGGACGACGGCGTGATCGACCCGGCCGACACGCGGATGGTGCTCGGGCTCGGCCTGTCGGCGGCGCTGAACGCGCCGATCCCGGAACCGCGCTTCGGCGTTTTCCGCATGTAGAACGGAGCCTTCGAAGTGAGCTACGAAACGCTGCAGACGCAACTGCACCAGGGCATCGCGCTCGTCTGGCTGAACCGGCCCGCGGTGCGCAACGCGATGAACGACACCATGATCGCCGAGCTCACCGACGCGTTCGAGCGCGCCGGCGAAGACGAGGAGGTGCGCGCGATCATGCTCGCCGGCCACGGCAGCGCATTCTGCGCGGGCGGCGACCTCGACTGGATGAAGCGCGCCCGGGATTTCACGCCCGAGGAGAACCGCGCCGACGCGGCGAGGCTCGCGCGGCTGCTGCGCACCATCTACGAGAACCCCAAGCCGGTGGTCGCACGCGTGCACGGCCCGGCCTTCGCGGGCGGGCTCGGGCTGGTGGCCGCCTGCGACATCGCGGTGGCGAGCGCCGACGCGAAGTTCTGCCTGTCCGAGGTCAAGCTGGGCCTGATCCCGGCGATGATCAGCCCGTACGTGATCCGCGCGATGGGCGAGTCGATGGCGCGGCGCTACTTCCTCACCGCCGAGGTGTTCGAGGCGGCCGAGGCCTACCGGATCGGCCTGGTGCAGGAAATCTGCGTGCCCGAGGAACTCGACGGCACGGTGAACGCGCTGCTCGGCCACCTGGTCCAGGGCGGGCCTGCCGCGCTCGGCGAGGCCAAGAAGCTGATCCGCGAGGTTGCCGGGCGGCCGATCGACGACGCGCTGGCCGCCGACACCGCTGCACGCATTGCCGCGGCGCGCGCCTCCGACGAAGGCCAGGAGGGCATCGCCGCATTCTTCGAGAAGCGCCGGCCCTCGTGGGTGCCCGCGCAGCCGTAGAAGCCACCGACCCGGAGACGCCCGATGTTCAGCAAGATCCTGATCGCCAACCGCGGCGAGATCGCCTGCCGCGTCGCGGCCACCGCGCGCAGGCTCGGCATCCGCACCGTCGCGGTGTACTCCGACGCCGATGCGCAGGCGCGTCACGTCGCGGCCTGCGACGAAGCCTGGCGGCTGGGGCCGGCCCCGGCGCGCGAATCCTACCTGCGCGGCGAGGCGATCCTCGACATCGCGAAGCGCTCGGGCGCGCAGGCGATCCACCCGGGCTACGGCTTCCTGTCGGAGAACGAGGAGTTCGCGCGCTCGGTCGAACAGGCGGGGCTGGTCTTCATCGGGCCGCCGGCCGACGCGATCGCGGCGATGGGCAGCAAGTCGGCGGCCAAGGCACTGATGGAGCGCGCCGGCGTTCCGCTGGTACCGGGCTACCACAACGAAAACCAGGATCCCGAACTGCTCGCGCGCGAAGCCGCGCGCATCGGCTTTCCGGTGCTGATCAAGGCGAGCGCCGGCGGCGGCGGCAAGGGCATGCGCATCGTCGAGCGCCCCGAGCTGTTCGGCGCGATGCTCGCCTCGTGCAAACGCGAGGCTGCCAGCGCGTTCAGCAACGACGCGGTGCTGATCGAGCGCTACGTCACCCGGCCCAGGCACATCGAGATCCAGGTGTTCGCCGACCGCCACGGCAACTGCGTGCACCTGTTCGAGCGCGACTGCTCGGTGCAGCGGCGCCACCAGAAAGTGCTCGAGGAAGCGCCGGCGCCCGGCATGACCGGAGAACGCCGCCAGGCGATGGGCGAGGCCGCGGTCGCGGCGGCGCGCGCGGTCGGTTACGTCGGCGCGGGCACGGTGGAGTTCATCGCCGAGCAGTCGGGCGAGTTCTACTTCATGGAGATGAACACGCGACTGCAGGTCGAGCATCCGGTCACCGAAATGATCACCGGCTTCGACCTGGTCGAGTGGCAACTGCGGGTGGCCGCGGGCGAACCGCTGCCGGCCGCGCAGTCGTCGCTGCGCATCCGCGGCCACGCGATCGAGGCACGCGTCTACGCCGAGAACCCCGAGCGCAACTTCCTGCCGTCGATCGGCACGCTGCGCCACCTGCGCCCGCCGCCCGCCACGAGCTTCACGCACCTGGCCGAGGGCTGCGCCGGGCGCGACGAACCCGCGCCCGTGCGCATCGACAGCGGCGTGCGCGAAGGCGACACGCTCCCCGCGTACTACCACCCGATGATCGCGAAACTCATCGTCTGGGCCCGCGATCGCCCCCGCGCGCTCGGGCT
>CAADGM010000242.1 GCA_900696535.1 uncultured Planctomycetota bacterium | reverse complement strand
TTTGACCGCAGGGGGGCGTCCGATCGCTTGCGCGATCGGCTCGGATGGCCGCGCACGCGCGCCCGCAGTCCGAGCCGACAGCGTGAGCTGTCGGCCCGCGTGCGAGCGGGGCAGCCGTTTGACCGCAAGGGGGCGTCCGATCGCTTGCGCGATTGGCTCGGACGATGGCTAGCTCCGATCGGCGCTACGCTCTGACACGGGGGGCGTGCGAATATCGCGTGCGACGAGGGCCGAACCGCTGTTCCCCCGACGACCCGTCACCCCCCACCATCGCGCCGCTTACGGGCCGTCCACTTTCGCCCGTCGCTCAGCGCAGCTCGACGTTCCAGTACGCGAAGTCGAGGAACTGCTTCCAGCTCGCGTACTTCGAGTCGCTCAGTTTGATCGTCAGCACCGGGCTGCGACGCGGTCGCACCGGACGCTGGATCAGCTTCATGTGGGCCTGCTCCGGCGTGCGGCCGCCCTTCTTCACATTGCAGCGGATGCACGCGCAGACGATGTTCTCCCACGAGTTCGTGCCGCCCTGCGAGCGCGGCACGATGTGGTCCAGGCTCAGGTCGGTCGTGGGGAACCGCTTCCCGCAGTACTGGCAGCGGTTCCCGTCGCGGGCGAAGAGGTTCCGCCGGTTCAGCTTGACGGTCGACTGCGGCACCTTGTCATAGCCGAGCATGCGGACGATCTTCGGCACCGCGATCTGGAAGCGCACCGTGCGGATCCAGTCGTACTTCTCGGGCTCGAAGCGGGCCTTGGCCTGGCTGACTTCCACCCAGTCGGCGAAGTCGTAGGCGAGGTATGCCCCCTCGTCGACGCTGACAACCTCGGCCTGGTCACGGTACAGCAGCGTGAACGCTCGGCGCGCACTGATCACACGCACCGCCATGTACAGGCGGTTGAGCAGCAGCACACTTGCCGACAGCCCGCTGGCTGCCTCCACCATGCGACACGCTCCGCGGCGAACCGTGCGGTCCCGATGGGCTCGCGAACGACGGGGGCGACGAGCCGCCGCGGCACTGCGCCGCGCCGACCGACCGCCGACCCCGCGCCAGGCCCCGGTCGACCGCTGTGCAATCCCTTGCGGTTCAACCCACGCGGGTTTCACCAAGTGTAGGGGCGGTTGACAACCGGAGCAAGATGAATTCTGCGCTAGCGCGACGCCTCAAAGATGCCGCGATGCATCTGTGCGCAGTGAGGCCGGCGTCCCTGCCTGCCGGCGGGCACGGAGGCCCGCCCCACTGTGCCAGAAGAGTCACCCCGCTCTGCCTACGATGTCACCCCACTGTGCCTGCGAGGTCGCGGTACGCTCGGGGCAGCACACGAGCGCAGGGCCACTGTGTGGGCCGGGCGCGCCATCGATCGCACAGGGGCACAGGGCGCCGCCAGCGCGATGCGCTTGCGGCCGAGCCGATGCACGGCTACCACGCCGACATGGCTCAGCCCGGCTCGACTCAGGTTCCCGACGTCGCTCCGCCCCGGGCGACGATGGCCGAGCCGGTTCGCGCGCCGATGGTCGTGGGACTGGGCGGCGTGCTCGCACTCATCGTCATCGCAGCAGGGGCGCTGGAGATCGATGCGCCGTGGCTGCCCGGCGAGGAGTCGACGCGGCTGGTGAACAACCCCGACGTGAACCCGGCCGCCGATCCGGCCCTGCCGCCTCGCGGGCTGGGCACGCGAGTCGTGAACACCCTCCGCGGCTGGGGGCCGCCGCTGCCGATGGTGTTGTACGCGGTGGAGTGGGCGGCGACCGGCGGGCGTCCGGTGGTGGCGCGCTGCGTGGATGTCGCGCTGCACCTCCTGTGTGCGTGGCTGGCGTGGGGGCTGGTGTTCACCTTGCTCGAACGTCACGGCGCCGGAGCTGCGCCGCGGCTCAGCGCCGTCGTCGCATGGGCGGCGGCTGCCGCCTGGTCCGCAGCGCCGGTGCTGGCCCCGACGTACGCGGCGAATGTCGGCCGTCCCGAGTTGCTGGCGGCGGCGTTCGTGCTCGGGGCCGCGTACTTGTGGTACGCGGGCGCTGCTGGGAACCGGCGGGCTACGACCCTGGCGGCGCTGACCTGCCTAGTTATCGCACTGCTCTGCGGCGCGTCGGCCGGCTGGCTCCTGCCAGCGGCCGTCATCCTGGCCGCCGTGTGGGGCTGGCGCGCCGTTGCCCGCTCGCCGGCCGCGTGGATCGCCGCGTGCCTGTGCCTTGCGGCGGCGGTTGCCGGCGTCTCGTTGCGAGCAGGGGGCGTTGCCGGTGTGGATGGGTACGCGGACGCCTTCGGCGATCCCGTGACCCGCACATTGCTGGCCGGCGGTGTGTTGATACGCGCGTTGTTCCTGCCAACGCACGTAAGCTTCTGGCATCCGTCTGACCCCAACACGGGATGGAGTCACCCGCTTGTATGGGTCAGCGTGCTCGGGCTCGCGCTCAGCGCGGCGCACGCAGTGTGGGCGTGGCGCCGCGGGCAGCGCCTGCCGGCGATCGGGTGGGCGTGGTTCTGGGGGCTGCTGTTGCCGGCGGCATCGATGGCCCGTCCGGACGAGGCTGCCGACCCCGCGTGGATTTACGCACCGTCAGTCGGACTGCTCCTTGTCACAGCCGCCGTCTTTCAATCGAAGCTCTCGCGACGGCGCGACGCGGACAGACTGCGTCGACTGGTCGGTTGGGGCGCGGCGGCCGGGGCCGTGGGGCTCCTGCTGTTAACGACGCCGCTGGTTCGCACGCTGCGCTGCCCCACACTGCGCGCCATGCAGGTCGCCGGGCTGCACGGGGACGACCCGCGCCCCCTGCTGATGGCCGCCGCCGCGCTGGAATTCGCCAGCAGAACACCGGTCCCAACGCACGAGTTGTCGAAGTTCCTGACGCCTGGGGGAGACCCGGCGGAACGGACGTTCGCCGATCTTGCCGGTGTGACCTATGAACACGTGGCGAGCCACCCGGAACCGGAGCGATACCTCGCGAGCGCGCGCGACCGGGCGGCGTTCCACCGAAGGGTGGCCGCCGGTCTGACCCGCGCTGGCAAGGCAGCGATCGCGGTGGCCCAGGCCGAGGCGGCCCGCGCGCTGGCTCTCGAGGACTACCGCACCTGGCACGTGCTCGCGAAGGCCTACGAAGCCTCAGGCAGACTAGACGAGGCAGACGAGGCGTTTCGTAGTGCCGAGCGGCTACTTCCCGCGAGTGCATTGGAGCGACTGCTGCACCTCGCGGACTATGGCCACTTCCTTGCCTTTCGGCTGGAGCGGGACGCCGAAGCCTGCCCGCGGCTCGACGCGGCGCTGAGACTGGGGCGTCCGCCGGCCCCGGGGGCAGTGGCGGATCGTGACGCCGCCGTCCGCCGGGCGATGCTGGGTGTCGCGCGTTGCCAGATTCGGTACGGGCAAGGCGGCTTGGGTTTCGAGCTGGTCCGACAGGTGCTCCTGGCCGAGCCGCAGAGCACGACCGCCTGGATGGTCGCGGCGGAGTACCACCTGAGAAGCGAGCACTACGAGCAGGCGGCGGCGGCGTACGGTGAGATCGTGCGCACGCACCCGACGAACTACCCGGCCTTGCGCGGGTTGCACGAAGTTGCGCTCCAGCGCGACCGGCTTGGTGACGCGGTCGAAGTGTGGAAGCAGGCCCAGTACGCTGACTACACGCGGATCGACTTCCACGCGTACCTGGTGTGGGCCGAGGCGCTCGCCGGCCACCGGTCGGCGGAGTCCGAGCGCAAGTTGCTCTTCTCGCGCGATCCGGATAACCCGTTCGGTTGCCTGGCGGCGATGATCGTGTCGCTGCGCGCCGGCGACCTGGCCGGCGCGGTGGAGTGGGTTGAGCGGGCGGCGCGACGTCCTCCCGACCCGGAAGCGCGCGAGCTCGAGCGGGCAGCGCGGACTGTCCGCTTGCTCATGCGGCGTGGCAATCTCCCGGCGTTCGCGGTCGTGGCGGAGGCCGAGATCTACGCGCGCGGGCCGTTCGGCGGTGCGGCGCGGCGCGAGGCGCTGGAGGCTCTGGATGCGTGGCTGGTGGAGTCGGGCGTTGATCCGGCGAAGCGCGCGGTCGCGGAGGCCGTTCGGGAGCGGCTATCGGACGCGATCGCGGCGGAGTGAGCAAGATTTTTCAATTCTTCGCGCGATTCGCGCCACTTCTTGGTTGCAAGTCCGAGCGGCGGGAGTATACTTGGGATGGATTGAATAGCGAAGCTCGACTTGTGGGCGTACGTACCCCGTAAGTTCCTAGCTAGCAACAACTTGCTTCCACTCGCTGCGGCACCCTCAGACCGCGCCAATACCCACAGGGTGCCGCACGCCTTTTTTATTGGCAAACCGCAAGGGCGCAACGCACGGAGCATTGCCGCGCCCCCAACACGCGGCCGCGCTCGATCGCGCACCGCGACGCTCTCGCAAGAGCCCGCCGTCGGTCGCTCGACCGCCACGGGCGCGAAGACTTCGCCGGTATAATCCCGCCGCGCCATGGACCCAACCCCGACCCCGACACCGCCCCGACTGCGCCATCCCTGGCTCTACGCGCTTCCGGGGGCGGCGCTTCCGGCGACGGTGACCTGCGACGGCGCGGTCTATGAGCTGGTGGAGACGTTCAAACACGACTTCTTTGCCGCGACCGGCCTGTACCGGGGACCCGCTGGGCTCGCAGTCCTGAAGGTCGGGCGGATCAACCCCGCGTTCTCGGTCCCGCTCGACTGGATCGGGCGCGTGTTGGCCGGGCGGGAAGTCCACCACTACCGCGTGGCGGAGGGCCTTCCGGGCGTGCCGAGGCTGATTGGGCGGGTGGGGCCGACCGGGCTGCTGCATGCGTTCGTGCCCGGCCACCCCCTCGGGCGCCGTGAGGCGGTGTCCGACACGTTCTTCGACGAGCTGCGGGGCCTGCTCGACGCGCTGCATGCTCGTGATATGGCCTACGTCGACCTGAACAAACGGCAGAACATCCTCGTCGGCGACGACGGCCGCCCGTACCTGATCGACTTCCAGATTTCGCTTCACGTCCCGCGACGGGGGTGGCGGGGGGCTCGGCTTGCGCAGTGGGTTCTTCGCCGCTTCCAGGATGCCGATACGTATCACCTGCTGAAGCACAAGCGGCGATTGCGCCCCGACCTGCTCACCGAGGTCGAACGGGAGCGCGTAGAGCGGATCGGCTTCTGGATTCGGCTGCACCGGCTCGTGGCGCGACCGCTCACGGCGCTTCGCCGGCGGACGAAGGCCCGCTTGACGGCCTCGGAAACCGGGCAGGTCGCAGGTGCCGGGGCGAAGTAGGTTCGCCGCCCGGCGGCTGGCTTGACGGCTCGAATCTGGCTACACTACCCAACCTTCTGTCGGCAAGGCACTTGGCGCGGTTGTGATGAGGTTCGCATCGGCTCTGCAGCGAGGGATTCCCATGACCAGGCTCGTACTGCTCTCGTGCGTCGCGGGCGCCCTGTTTCTGTCCGTGGGGTGCGCGCACAACGCGATGGACGGCAACGGCAGCGTGTGGACCGGAGAGTACTTCGGCGACGTGGGCCTGCGGGGGGACAATAACCAGATGACGATCCGCAGCGGGTCGCGCGTCTGGAAGCTCTCGATCATCGGCAACAAGTCGAACGTCATGGTCGAGGACGGCGCGACCGTGAACCGAGTAGAGTTCATCGGCCGGGGCAACGTCGTCAGCCTGCCGGAGAACCTCATCGTCCGGGTCACGGAAATCGGGAACAACCAGTTGATTCGCCGTCCCGTCGAGCGTCGCGGGTTCACGGACACGGGCCTGCTGCCGGGCGAGATCTCGCCGCCGTCGTACGTGAGCCCGGCGCCACCGCCCGTCGTGACGCCCGCCCCGTCAACCGTGACCCCGATGTCGCCGGCGCCCAGCCCGGCGCCCGTGGTGACGACGCCGGCGGACACCGAGCCGGAGTACACCGGGCCCTCGCCGGGCGTGCGCGAGACGCCCAGCCAGGGGCGTCTGGAGCCGCTCGAGCCGGTGCCGGCTGGGTCGCCGCCGCCGTCGAGCGAACCGCCGCTGAAGTGAGCGTGCCCGAATAGACCGTCGAATGGCGCAGCGCTGGACTGCCGAGTCCAGCGCTGCTGACTGCGCGCGGCAACGTGCGTTGGACGCGGAGCTCCGACGCTACCGCTTCCTCCACCGCCCCTCTTCCGGCGCATCCTCCGGGATCAGCCCTCGATCCGAGCTGCGAGCGGCGGGCAGCGCTGTTTGCCAGTCGGGATGCCGCGTCAGCCGTTGTTTCCTGACGTGCTCCGCTCCCCATAGCGCTTGAAGAAGCGCGCTTCCGCGTCCAGCGTCCCGATCAAGACGATCTCGCCGTCGTCGGGCAACGCCGCCGTTGCGGACGGGCTGATCTCGGTGCGCCCGCCGCGCACGATCGCGACGACGTTGCAGCCCGTCTCCGCGCGAAGATCGGACTCGGCCAGCGTCCTTCCGGCCAGAGACGCGGGCACCGGGACCCGAAAGATGTCCAGACCCTCGGCGAGCATGAGCGTGTTCCCGCGCTCGAGCAGGTTCATGATCATGCCGGCGCCCATCGACGGCCCCGACATGACGATGTCCGCACCGGCCCGATGCAGCGTTGTGAGGTTGCGCTCCAGCGTTGCCCGGCTGATGATCTGGATGTCGGGCCGCAGCCGCCGGCAATACAGTGTCAGATAGATGTTCGTGTTGTCGTCGTTCGTGGTGATGACCACGGTGGGGGCCTTCATGATGCCGGCGGCCCTGAGAATCTCGAGCTCGGCGGCGTCGCCCACCACGCCCGCGACACCCTCGGGCAGACGGGCGCGGTCGCGCTCCACGATGCGATAGGCCATGCCGCGCTCGCGAAGCGTCTCGGCCGTTGCCCGGCCAACGCGGCCGCACCCGATGACGACCACCGGCTCGCCGGAGACGTTGTAGATCGCGAACTGCTCGTCGTAGTTGGTGAGCTGCTCCTGCGAGCCGGCCAGCACCAGCATCGTGTGATCCGTCACCATCGTCTCCGGCCGTGCGGGCACGAACGTCCCGCGCTCCCAGACGCCGACCACGTTCACGCCCAGCGCGCCAAGGCGGTTCTCGCGCAGCGTCTTTCCCACGAGCGGCGTGCGCATCGCGTTGGCCTCGGCGACCAGCAGCTCCTCGAAGCGCCCGATCACGTGCGACATCGCGTCGCCGATCACGCGTCGCCCCAGGGCCCGCCCCAGCATCTGCGAGACCTGCATGACCCGGTCCGCACCGGCCAGCGTCAGCACGTCCACGGCGGCGTCACTGTCGGCAGTCGCAACGATCGGCACGCGCCGTGCGACCTCGCGAACCGTGAACGCCACGTTCGTGTTCACGGCGTCGGCCGCCGTGGTCGCGACGAGCGCTGCCCGCTCGGCCCGGATTCGCGCGTACGTCTCGGGCCGGTCCAGGTCGCCGCAGACCACGTTCAACCCGCTGTCGTGCAGTCGCAGAGCCTCGTTCAGGTCGCTGACCAGGAGTACGTACGGCGTCTGCTTCTGCGAGAGCCGCGCGATCAGCGCCGCCGCGAGCGGCTCGTAGTGCGTCAGGATCACGTGTCCGCTGGTCGTCTCGGGCAGGGAGCGCGGGGCTCGGCTGGCGGCCTGGGCCTCGATCCACGGGGCGTAGAAGAACTGGATGAACGTGAACGGCAGCAGCACGAGCAGGAAGACGATGCCCGACAGCAGGACGACCAGCGAGAAGAGCCGCCCGATGTCCGACGTGAACGTGATGTCGCCGAAGCCCAGCGTCGACATCACCACGAGCGTCCAGTACAGGCCCGTGACCCAACTGTACTGGCGACCTTCCCACTCCATCAGCACATGGAACAGGACCGTGTAGGTCGCGATCATCACGGCCAGGACTGCCAGGAAGCGAAGCAGCAGGGCCGTGTTGCGCCGCGCGCGTCGATCGCGCAACAGGTAGGTCAGTACGGTCGGCAGCGTCTTCACGCCGTCCTCCACGCGCCGCCTCGTGTTGACGCTGGTGGCGGCGCCCCTCGCCGGCAGTTACTCGTATAGCAGGTACTTGGCGCGCCGCGCCTTGAACGCATCCACCCCGTCACGCCACGCCGCCAGCACCTCGCCGACCGGCCGGCCGGCCACGATCAGCTTGCGAATCTCGTCGGTGCCGCAGACCTTGTCGAACATGCCGTCGCGCTTGCCCGTGAACAACTCGACCTGGGGATACAGCTTGCGAATTGCGTCCAGTACGTGGAACTGCACGGCGGTCAACTCGACCTGCTCGCGGTCGGTGAGCAGGACCTGCACGCCGCCGCAGTTCTGCTTGGCGAATGCCGCGTAGTAGGGCTGGTAGTGGAGTGGCCGGAAGTAGACGCCGGCCAGGCCGCGTGCGTTCAGCTCGGCGGCCAGGCGATGCGGCTCGAAGTCGGGCCGTCCGACCAGCTCGAAGGGCAGCGTGTAGCCGACGCCGATGCTGAGCGTTTCCAGCTCGCCGATGATCCCCGTGGCCGAATAGAACAGCGCGGTGTCAGCCCGCGGAATATGCGGAGAGGTCGGAATCCACGCCAGCCCGGTCTGGTCCCAGGTCATGTCGCGCCGCCAGCCGCGCATGGGCACGACGTGCAGGTTGCACTTGACCCCATCCTTGTTCCAGCCTTCCTCGTTGATCATCCGGGCCAGCTCGCCGACCGTCATCCCGTGCATGTACGGCACCGGGACCTGCCCGACGAACGACTGGAACTTGAGGTCCAGCGGCCGGCCCTCCACGCGCAGCCCGCCGCACGGGTTCGGCCGATCGAGGACCACGAAGTCCACGTGGTTCTCGGCGGCGGCCTCCATGGCGACAGCCAGCGTGCTGATGTACGTGTACGAGCGCGCGCCGATGTCCTGGATGTCGTAAACCAGGACGTCCACGCCTCGAAGCATCTCGCGGGTGGGCTTGCGGGTCTTTCCGTAGAGCGAGTACGCGGGCAGGCCGGTTGGCGAGTCGAGCCCATCCTCTACCTTGTCGCCGGCAGGGGCATCGCCGCGGACGCCGTGCTCCGGGCCGAAGAGCGCGACGAGCTGCACACGCGCGGCCCGGTGCAGGATGTCGATGGTCGGTTGCAGGTCGCCGGCCACCCCGGTCGGGTTCGTGATCAGGCCGACTTGCCGCCCGGCCAGCGGCTTGTAGCCGTCCTCGACCAGCACATCCACGCCCAGCTTGACGCGCGGGGTTGGCCAGCCCGACGCGCGCTGAGCCTCGGCGAGCGGGGCGCCGCTGAGCAGGAGCGTCAGTGCCACGAAACACGCCGATTGCGCCGGCCAACGCCACTCGCAGTAAGAGCGCGATGTGCCCGGTCGCGTCAAGATGCGCGTGCCGCGGCCGTGTTTCTGGCCCGCTTGATGATCGCGATGCATGGAAGTCCTCGACGCGCGGCGTGGCGCGCGGTATCCAACCGCCAGGCGCCTGGCCGCGCCGCGGAGCGTACCCGACCATGACGCACCTTGCGATCCTCCTGGCCCTGCTGCTTGAACCGGCGACCGCCGCAACCACTCAGCCGAGCCCCGGCTCGAATCCGATTTTTGTCGCGCGTGAGCACATCGCTGCCGGACGGCTGGCCGAGGCGGAGCGATTGCTCCGGCCGCTTGTGCCCGACCCGAACGCCCCGGTGACCAGCGAGCCCGCGGAGCTGCTCGAGGTCATCCGGCGCACGCGGCGGGAGTTCAGCCTTTCGCCGGCGGACATGCTGGCGAAGTTGAAGCGCTCGATACCGGACGCGACGCTCGGCGACCTGGAGCGTTGGCGCGAGCGCGGACAGCTCCAGGCCCGCGTACTGGACGACACGCTCTTCTACTTCCGTCGCGAGCCCGTAAACCTGTTCCGCTTCAGCGACGAGGCCCGCGCGCGACGGACCCCGACTACGCAGCCTGCCGGCGGGTTCGACCTGGTGCGGCATCTTGCGCGCGTGGTGGAAGCGGCCGAGGCGACGGGGCGGGAGGATGTGCATCCGGTTCGGCACCGGCTGCGCTACGAGGTGGTGATCCCCGCCGATCATCCGCGGCTGCGCGCCGGCGCGACCGTGCGTGCCTGGTTGCCGGTCGCGCAGGAGTACGAGCGGCAGCGCGAGGTGCGGCTCGTTTCCGCCAGCGAGGATCACCGCGAGACGGCCGCCAGCGGCAGCCCACATCGCGCGCTGTACTACGAGCACGTCGTCGAGGACCCAAACGCCGCGGTCCGATTCTGGGCGGAGATCGAGTACGTCGCATCGGCGTACGTCCCGAAGCTCGACCCGAAGCGCGTTCAGCCGTACAGCATCGAGACCCCGCTCTACCGCGAGAACACGGCGGAGCGCCCGCCGCACATCACGTTCTCACCGGAGCTCAAGGCCGCCCTGGCAGAGGCAATCGAGGACGAGACGAACCCGCTGCTCAAGGCGCGGCGCATCTTCGAGTGGGTCTGCCGAAACGTCGCCTACGCCAGCGAAGTCGAGTACAGCATCATCCCTGCCATCACGCAGAAGGCGCTCACGGCGCGGCGCGGCGACTGCGGCGTTCAGGCCATGACGTTCATCACGATGTGCCGGGCGGCCGGCGTGCCGGCCCGCTGGCAGTCGGGTTTCGCCACGCTGCCCTCGGGTGACGACATGCACGACTGGGCGGAGTTTTACGTCGAGCCCTGGGGCTGGCTGCCGGCCGATCCCTCGTATGGCTTCCAGGAAAGCGACGACGAGCGCGTGCGCTGGTTCTACTTCGGCGGCCTCGACCCCTACCGATTCATCGTTAACCACGACTTCGGCCGGCCGTTCTCGCCGCCCAAGACCAGCTTTCGCAGCGAGCCAACCGACTTTCAGCGCGGCGAGATTGAGATCGACGGGCACAACCTGTACTTCGACGAGTGGGACTATGAACTCAAGGTGACGACCGTCCCGTTGGTGCGGAGTTCGGCGGCCCTGGAGGAAGCACTCGATGCGTTCGTCCCTGCGGCGCTCCGCGCGGGGCGTGTGCCCGGCGCGGTCATCGCGGTCGGAAGCCGAACGCCGGACGGCTTCACCGCGCTCCGTCGCACGTACGGCTTTCTTCGCACCGCCCCGTCCTCAGCACCGATGCGGGAAGACGCGATCTTCGACCTGGCGTCGCTGACCAAGCCGATCGCGACGGGGACGAGCCTGATGCGGCTCGTCGAGCAGGGACGCGTCGCGCTCGACGATCCGGTCGGCAAGTACCTGCCGGAGCTCAACACGGACGCGAAGCGCGCCATCACCGTGCGGCACCTGATGACGCACACGTCGGGGATGCCACCCTACCTCGACCGGGCCGCGCAGGACGCCCTGCGCGCGAAGCACGGGTTTCCTTGTCCGGCCGCGGCGCGGGCCGCGGTGCGCGGCGCCGAGCCGAAGGTCGCGCCGGGCAGCACCGTGATCTACAGTTGCCTCAACGCGATTCTCTGCGCGGAGATTGTCGAGGCAGTCAGCGGGCGGCCACTCGCGGCGGTGGCGTCGGACGAGGTCTTCGAGCCGCTCAGCATGCGCGAGACGCTCTTCAATCCGCCGAAGCTGCTCGACGAGCGCCTCGTGCCCACGACGCGCGCCGAGCACGGCCGCGGGCCCGGCGGCTTCCTGCTGGGCCAGGTGCACGATCCGCTCGCGGCGTTGCTGGCGGGCACGTCGGGCAATGCGGGGCTCTTCTCGACGGCGGCGGACCTGGAGCGCTTCGCGCAGATGATCCTGGGCGGCGGCGCGCTCGAGGGCGCACGCGTGCTTCGGCCCGAGACGGTGAAGGCGATGCTCACGTGTCACACGCAGGGTCTCTCCAACGAGAAGGGCAAGCCCGACGCACGCGGCCTGCTCTGGGACATGATCACGGACGACGCCGAACCGCCGGGCGAGCCGGCGTGGACCTGGTGGGGCCACACGGGGTACACCGGTACGGCGATCTACATTCAGCCCGATCGGGGGCTTTATGTTCTCGTTCTGACCAATCGGGTCCATCCGGACGACCGAGGCGAAGTGGACGCGCTGCGGCGAGGTGTGCGGACGCTCGTTCGGGACGTTCTGGGGCGAGAGCACACCGCCCGCGCGGCCGCGCGTTGACGTGCGCGGCGCGCGGCGACTCGACTTGGCGCGAGACCTTGCTCGCGTTTGCCTTCGTATTCTCGGACGTTAGGTGGGCGTGCGTCGTATCGGCCGTCGCGGCGCCGCCCGGTAAACACAAGTCGAGTTCCGGCTCGCCATCACCGTTTTGCCGCCCGGGGTGCGGATCAGCGTTGCCTGTGGCGTGGGCGTGGCGGTATACTGCCAGCGAGGAAAGTGGCACTCACCACGGTCGGCGAGCCATTTGAGGAAGCCGGGCAGCGGAGCCCGCGGTTCCGTGCCGGAAGGATTGTCGGCGGCTCGGCGTTATATAACCGGTGCCACACTGGCGAGACGGTCAGGCGTCGTGCGGCACGGAGGGATGGCGCCGCGGCCAAGTTCGGATCATCTTGAAACGCGGAGACGCCCGCCGATCGCGCGGGGCTCCCTTGGAGGAGACTGAGGAATGAAGAAGGCACTCGCTCTAACGCTCGTGACGCTCTTCGCGGCTGGCTCGTATGCCGCCATCGTCATTCAGGACAACTTCGATTCGTACGCGGATCAGGCGGCCTTCCTCGCTGCCTGGCCGACGGACCCGACCATCGCGGTCCCGACGCCGTTGGCCCTCTCCACGGACCAGGCGCACAGCGCGCCGCAGTCGGTCTTCCAGGAGGGCAACGTGGCGCGGCGTAACTACCGGCTCTTCGGGCAGGAAGTCGCCCCGTCGGATCTCCAGCCGCTGATGGCCGAATTCTGGTTGTACGTTCCCGCGACGAACAGCAACTCGCGTCTGTACTGCGAGATTCGTGGCTACAGCGGAACGGGCCTCGGGGACGGCAGTCTTCAGGAGCTTATCGCGATCGGTACGACGAACGTGCTGACCGGCGGCGCCGCGTGGTTCCAGGGCCGTGTCGCGTTCGCTGGCCTGGCCAACAGCGGCTGGATCAACCTGAACCTCCCCGGCGCTCCTGCCCGCACCGCCGGGTGGCACAAGCTCGGCATCGAAGTGAAGGACGCGGGTGTCGTGAACTTCTATGTCAACGACATTCTGTCCGGCACGATCACTGACCCGACGCCGATCGCTTCGTACGACACGTTCATGCTGGGTTCGGGTCTGACGTCGAATCCGACTGCGCCGCAGAGCGGTTACTACGATGACGTCCTCGTTCAGAGCATCCCCGAGCCGGCCTCGCTGGCGCTGCTCGTGCTCGGCGGCCTGGCTCTGGTCCGCCGCCGGTAAGGACGGTGATGCACCGGGTCGCCTGGACCCCTCGGCACCAAGCAGGGGAGAACGGACGGCTCCAGTGAACCCGACCGATCAGATAAGCGGAACGGCGCAAGTTCCGCGGGATTCAGGTTGAAATGTCGCGCTCCGCTCCGTCCGATTCGAGACGAGGCGGAGCGCGTTTTGTTCTGAGGCCGCAGCCGACAGCCGCAGGCCCGGCCGGCTGTGTCCCGCCCGATCGACTATCGGAACGGATGCCTCGACTCGCGCTTTGGCCCCGGTTCTGGAGGAACGCTCGATGACACGCAGCGCCCGATTTATCGCCCTCGGAGCTGTCCTGCTTGGACTGCTTCCGCTGGCCGCGCAAGCCCAGTTCCTGTCGGAGAAGGTGGGCTTCAACGGCCCGCCGATCGACAACGCCGCCACCTCGCAGGAGATGTTCCGGATTCCCGAGTTCGGTTTCCCGACGTCGGGCTACATCATCGCGAACGACCCGAACGTGCCCTTCGGCAACAACCGGGCCTTCCGGGCCTCGCAGCTCTTTACCGAGGGCGTGGCCGCCGAGCGCATCTTCTTCAAGTGGACGGACCCGAACGACGCCAACTCGTGGGTGCGCCTGTCCACGTTCAGCGGCCCGATTCGACCGAATCCCTCGCTCCATCTCGACGGTAAGGTCGCGTTCAAGCTGATCAACCGCTCCGAGATCATCCGCGGGCGCGTGGGCCTCGCGCTCGGGATTCGCGAGACCGGTGTCAACGTGCCCCAGATGGAGGACGGCGGCGCCAGCGGTCCGATCGAATGGGTCGGTGTGAGGACCACGCCGAACGCGATCATCGCGGGGGCGAACGGCATCGTCGACACGACCGCCGCCGGCGACGACATCCAGGTCTACCCCGTCGGCTTCAACATCAACGACCCGAACAACCCGCTTCCGTCCGGAACCGCGGTCATCCTCCCCGGCCCCAACGGCGTCATCAACACAACTCCCGCGGGCGATGACCAGCTCCGCTTCGGATACTCGCTCGACCCCAACGGCAACCGCTTCCCGCTCCCGCAGATCTCGCTCAACCCCAGCGCCGCCGCGTACACGATCGAGTTCGACCTCGTGACGGGCAACGTGACGCTCAACGGCGTCAACCAGGGCGGCGGCATCGCCGGCTTCACCGGCGACGGCGTGCTCGGCTTCGACCCGAACTCCGGCACGCCGCAGCGCGGCACGCTCGAGCACCTCGCCATTACGAAGGTGTTCGACCCGTCGATCCAGGCGGCCAGCATCGAGTTGGCGCTCGACGAGCTCCAGTTCAACGCGCCGCAGGCCGACCCGACCCGCCCGCCGCTGGTCAAGGCGCCGATTATCGCCGGCGACACGTCCTACACCGTCACAAACCTGATGTACAACTGCAACGGCGTGCGGCTGTTCCGCAACGGCCAGCAGATCGCCGAGACGCTGACCGGTTTCCCGGCCACCGAGATGGTCTTCACGAACCTTGCCGCGGCGCAGCCGGGTCAGTTGTACACCGCCACGCAGCGCAACTCGCAGACCGGCCTGTGGAGCGACCCGTCGCCCGCCGTCCCGGTCCTCGACTCGCCGCCTCCGTACTCGTTCGCCATCCTGGTCGATGAGGGCGGCGGCGGAAGCTGCTCGACGGCGACCGGGTGGGAGTTCGTCGGCGCGACGAGCGCGTCCGGCTTCATCCCGCAGGGCACGCTGATTTCACCGGACTCGTCCCGCTGGCAGGCGATCGACATTCCCTTCGACGACCCGGCGGTTGTGAAGGCCAGCCCGTACGGCAACGGCGTGCTCGCCTATCCGTCGGTGTCCGGCTTCTACACCATCGACACGGTGTGGTTCACGGTTGCCCCGAATACGCCCATCGCGCAGGCCGGGCCGTGGGAGATCTTCATTGACGCGGTCACGCTGCTCGACGCGACGGACACCGAGTACGACAGCGTCCTCAGCGCCGAAGACGGGATCAACCGCTTCGCCGCGACCCGCGGCCAGAGCACGGAGCTGCCGAGTTCCGCCGGTCTGTCGAGCCTCGCGTCGTTCGACGGCGCTTCGAGCCACCGGCTCGTCTGGACGTATGACTTCGACCCGAACGTGCCGACCATCCCGAACACGCAGAGCCTCGGTCAGCTTCAGCGCACGATTAACGGCTGCGGCACGTCCGACCTGATCGACGACGACGTGGCCACGCTCCGGTTCTATCTGCTGTGCCGCGAGCCGCGCGTTGAGCCCAACATCCCGCTGGCCAATATCCAGACGCCCGTGGTCGGCAACCAGACCACGATTCGCGTCGACAACGATCCGGCCGCGACGCAGCTCATCGTGTTCGTCAACGGCTTCCAGGTCGGAACCGTGACCCCCGTCGGCACTCCGACTGATGTCAACGTCGCGCTTCAGACCGGCGATTCAGTGTCCGTCAAGCAGGTCACGCCGGATGGCACCAGTGATTTCGGCTATCCGCGCGGCGCCTGGCTGCCGGTGCGTCCGACCATTCAGAAGCCGGTCTTCCCGGGCGCGACGTCCGTGACGATCACCGGGCTCCTGACCAACCAGTTTGCCAGGGCGTCGCTGGCCAAGCTCTACGACGGCAATGGAACGCTGCTCGGGCAGGCGGACCCGAACGGGGCTGCCCAGGTCACGATCACCGGCTTGGCGGCGATTCCGGGCGGCACGGCGCTTCGCGCGACGCAGGTCGTGAACGGCGCCGAGAGCCTCTACTCCGCGGTCGTGCTCGTCGGCGCGCCGCCGTCCAGCACGATTAAGGTCAACCCGCCCATTCAGGCCGGTGACGTGTTCGTGCGGGTGACGGGTGTCGAGAACGGCGTGACGAGCGTTACTGTCTACGACAACAACGCGCCCATCGGCACGACCACCAACATCCCCGGCTCGACGGTTGACGTGCCGGTCTCGCCGCTGGTCCACCTGGGCAGCCTGACGGCCACTCAGAGCAACCCCTTCGGCACCGGGCCACGCTCCGTCGCCAAGGAAGTTGGCAAGGGCAACGGCGACGTCTTTGTCTGCATCGCCATCCGCGAGACCGAGACCAACGCGCCGCTGGGCGCGCCGGGTGGAACGTCCGGCGCGATCGAGTGGCTGGGCATCACGGATCCGAGCACGAGTGCCCCGCGCGGCAAGCCGATCAGCCCGAGCGCGAACTGGCAGACGATGACGTTCACGCCCGGTGTGGACGGCGTGAAGGGGTTCACTGGCAACGGCGTCCTTGACCCGGGTGCCGATGGCAAGGGCGTGCTCGAGCACATTGCCGTCACCGTCCAGTCGGCCTCCAATGATCGCAGCGTCGGCACGTACCTGATGTACGTCGACAACGTCATCAACGTCGGAGCCGGGCCCGGCGGGACCGACTTCCTCATCACCAACTTCGAGTCGTTCAACGTCGGGGCGCTACCGTTCCTCCGAACGCCGCGATTCTCGGGATCGACGGCCGGCCTGCTCGAGGACCCGGTCGAATTCCCGACCATCCCGGACATCAGCCGCGTGTCGGATGCCCAGGGCAACCCCGGCAAGTCGCTCGAGCTGAGCTGGTACTTCAAGGCCTCGTCCGCGGCCACGTGGGTCCGGCTGACGACCTTCGGAAGCGAAGCCGACCCGAACGTTCAGGCGGCCCTGCTCCGCAACCCGACGATCGACATGACCAAGCCCCTGCGGTTCGACCTGCTCCTGCTGCCGGTCCTGCCGCCGCCGGCGCCCGTACTGAGCGACGCGCTCGAAGCGCTCGACACGACGGTCCGCGTCTCGGGCGTCCTGGCGAACGCGACCTCGGTTCGCGTCTATGCGGACGGCTTTGAGATCGGGCAGATCAACCCCGGCGGCGCCGCCGTCGTCGATGTGCCCGTGGCGCCGCTCCAGGCACTTGACTCGATCACGGCCAAGCAGTTCACGTCCACGACCGGCAGCGGCCCGTCGAACGCCATCGAGGTTGGCCGCAAGAACGGTGCCGTGCTCCTGACTCTCGGTGTCCGCGAGACCGGCGACGCCGGCCCGCTCGGCTCGCTCGGCGGCACCACCGGCCCCATCGAATGGATCGGAGCGGCGACCACCTCGGGCGGCGCGCCGCAGGGCAAGCCGATCAGCCCGTCCAACAACTGGCAGACGGTGACGTTCGACCCGGCGGTTGATCCGATCCTGAGCTTCCTGAACGGCAACGGCGTGATCGACGGCACCCGCGGGACGCTGGAGCACCTGGCCATCGCCTCGAACTCCGGTTCGCCCCTGCGCAGCTCGGGCACCTACCGCGTGTTCATCGACAACGTCGTCAACGTCGGCGCCGGCCCCGGCGGAACCGACTTCGTCCTGAGCGACTTCGAGTCGTTCGACGACAACACCGAGGTGCTCTTCCAGGAGCCGACCTTCTCCGGCACGACGAACGCCAACCTGCTTGCGGCGCCGAGCGACAGCGGCGTGAGCAGCGCGTACGGCAACCCCGGCAAGTCGATCGAGCTCGTGTGGTTCTTCCGCGACTCGGGCTCGGGACGCTGGGTGCGTCTGACCACGTTCGCGGCCGGCCAGATGCAGCTCGGCAACCCGGTCATCGACCTGACGCGGCCGATCCGCATGGACGTGCTGCTGCTGGTCGAGTGCATGGACAAGGGCGACTTCGACAACGACGGCGACGTCGACATCAACGACTTCGACGCCTTCGTCGCCTGCCTGGCCGGTCCGGAGATTCCGACCGCGCCGGGCTGCAACTGCGGCGACTTCGATAACGACGGTCGCATCGACCTGTTCGACTTCGCCGAGTTCCAGTTGGTGTTTCAGCCGTAACTTCGGGGCGTGACGCGGCCGCCGACCGTCGGCGGCCGCCGGCCCGCCATGTGTTCCTGCCCGCCCGGTCGGCTCGCCCCGGCCGGGCGGCGTGCTTGGTGGCGTGCCGATAAGCTCCCCGACGAACGGTCCCGTCCCAACTCCGCGTTCAACGAGGCGCACAAGACCGGCCGCAGGCCGGTCCCCCAGGGTCCGTAGCGTCGGATGTCCGTGTCCGACGATTGATGTACTTTCCCCCTAGTGCGTCGGACGCGGAGGTCCGACGCTACAAACCCATGCGAACTGCGCTCAGCTCGATGACTTCGCCGTCAGCGGGATCATCAGCACCGGGCAGTGCGCCGACTCCAGCACAGTCTTGCTCACCGACCCGAGCAGGATTCGGTTGACCAGCCCGCGGGCGTGAGTGCCGATCACGATCAGGTCAACCGCGTTTGCCTTGGCGTACTCGGCGATCTGCCCCGCCGGACTCCCGATCATCAGGCTCGACGTCACCGGCACGCTCAGCCCCGACAGGTGCTCGGCCACGAAGCGATCCAGCGACGCTTGCAGCTCCGTCTCGTCCGGCACGAGCACCTCGACGCCCATGCCCAGCTCGGGGGCCGGTCCCGGCGTCAGCACCGACGTCCGCACGTGCAGCACGTGCAGCGTGGCCCCGTACTTCTCGGCCAGCGACCGCGCGAACTCGGCGGCGTACTGAGCCAGTTCCGAGAAATCCGTCGGCAGGAGGATGTTCTTGAACTTCATGGTCGTGCTCCCGACGGGCGGCCCCAGGGGCGACGGACTCCAGCGCGCGACGTGACAGCCCGGGTCGGCCGCGGGCGATCGCCTCTACCATACCATACGCTCGCCGGGGCCCGCGAGTGGCTCCGAGCGGCGGCTTTCCCCCCACGGCCCCAGCCCGGACAATCTCGCCGCACCGCCGGCGCGGCCGCCCGCTGCGCCGGTCCATCTCGAGGAGGCCAACCATGCTCAGGGCGCTCGGCCGAGCGGCTGTCTGGCTGCTCAACATCAACACGATCTGGGGCCTGCTGATCCTGGTCGCCTTCGGGCTATGCGTCGCCCAGCACTACCTGCCGACCCGCGCGCTCATCCCCATCGACGCCCTGCGCGACGGAACCAACACGCTGACGATACGCCTCACCGACCGCGAACGGCGGACGCGCGACTTCATGTACGTGCTGACCTGGACTGGCGGCACGGCCGGGCTCGAGGCCGACGACCGTGCACCCTCGGTGGAGCGCCCCTGGCTGATCGCGGCGACGCCGCGCGGTGACCGCCTGAGCCTCTGGTGGGACACGCGCGGGTACGGCACGTACCAGGTGCTCGTGGGCGAGCGCGTCGTGGGCGCCGGGCGGCTGGTCACACTTCAGGCGTTGACGGACGCGGCGTTCGACTCGGCCAAGTCGGGGTTCGACATCGCCCTGGGCCTGGTCGCGGCGATGGTGCTGTTCCTCGGCTTGATGAAGGTGGGCGAGGCGGCGGGAATCGTGCAGCTCATGGCGCGGGTCGTGCACCCGCTGATCCGGCTGCTGTTTCCCAGCGTGCCGAAGGACCACCCGGCCAGCGGCGCCATCCTGATGAACGTCACCACGTCGATCCTGGGGTTGGGCAACGCGGCCACGCCGTTCGGGCTGAAGGCGATGAAGGAACTGCAAGCGCTCAACCCGCACCCGCGCGTGGCCTCGGATGCGCAGGTGATGCTGCTCGGCTGGAACACGGCCGGCATGGCGCTGCTGCCGACCACGCTGCTGGCGGTGCGCAAGGCGGCGGGGTGCAGCGACCCGTTCGAGATCATCGGCACCTGCCTGCTGGCCGGGGCGGTTTCGACAACCGTGGCGATTCTCATGGTCAAGCTGCTGGGGCGAATCCCGGCCTTCTCGGTGCGCAGCGCGCTGGCCGAGGTCGCGGCCGACGAGCCCGAGGCCACTGACAGCCAGCCCGGCCGTAGTCAGGAGGGCGCATGATGGGCGCGGGCTTCAAGCTGGTCGTCGAGCAGATCTCGGTCCTGACCGTGCCGCTGCTCTTCTTCTTCCTGGTCGGCCTGGCGATGCTGCGCCGGGTAAAGGTCTACGAGTCGTTTATCGAGGGCGGCAAAGAAGGCTTCAACATCTTCCTCCAGATCCTGCCGTACATCGTCGCCATCCTGGTGGCAATCGGGATGTTCCGCGTGAGCGGGGCGCTGGACTTTCTGGTCGAGCTGCTCGGGCCGTACACGACCGCCATCGGCATGCCGCCCGAGACCCTGCCGGTCGCGCTCATGCGGCCGCTGAGCGGCTCGGGAGCGCTCGGCGTGATGTCCGACCTCGTCAAGCAGGACCCCGATTCGCTGACCAGCCGGATCGCGTCGACCATGTTTGGCAGCACGGATACGACGCTCTACATTATTGCCCTCTACTTCGGCTCGGTTCGAATCCGCAAGATTCGCCACGCGATGCTCGCCGGCCTGGTCGCCGACCTGGCCGGCGTCCTGAGCGCGGTGTGGATCTGCCAGCTCGTGTTCGGAGCATGATCGTCATGACTGCTGCCGATGTTCGCAGATGGGTCAGTCCAAGGGGGCCGTTGGCCCGCGTGGCCGTCGTGGTGGCGTGCCTGGGCCTGCTGGCCGGGTGCGAAGCACTGCGAATTGGACCGGATCCGGTTCTCACCGTCCGGCTCGATGAGATCCTGGGTCGGCTGGACGACACCGGTGCGTTCGCGGCGGCACGGGTGGTCGAGTTGCCCAGCCGCCGGGAGCTATACGCTCGCGAGGCGGATCGTCCGGTCACGCCCGCCAGCAACATGAAGCTGCTGCCGACTGCCGCGGCCCTGGACTTCTTCGGCCCGCAGGCCACGTTCAAGACGTACCTGGCGCTCGACGGCTCGGACCTGTGGGTGATCGGCACGGGCGACCCGGCGACGGGCGACCCGCGCCTCTGCGCGCAGCGCGGCGAGGCGGTGACGGCGTTGTTCGATCGCTGGGCGGATGCGCTCTTGAAGCGCGGCGTGCGTGAGGTCCGCGGCGACCTGGTCTACTACGACGGCGCCCTCGACGGCGAGTGGACGCACGGGAGCTGGCGCGACGGCGTGCTGCACTGGTACGGAGCGCCCATCAGCGGCTTGAACTTCAACGACAACTGCGTCGACATCACGGTCTTTCCCTCACAGCCGCGCCAGCCCGCGCGCTACGAGGTCGTGCCCGAGTCGACGCTCATCCGCGTCGTCAACGAGGCCGTCACGGCCGAGAAGCACGAGCCGACGATCGAGAAGCGGCCGGGCGAGAACGTGTACGTGCTGGGCGGCACGGTCGCGCGGCGCGAGGCGCTGAAGAGCAAGCCAGTCGACGACCCGGGCGCCTTCTTCGCCGACGTGCTCCGGCTGCGGCTGGCCGCGGCCGGGCTCGTGGTGCGCGGCCAGGTCCGCCGGGCGACCGAGCCGCTGGGCGGGACGATTCCGCCGCCGAAGGAGGCCGTCGTCGCGGTGAACGAGACGCCGATCGCCGACGTGCTGAATCGAATCAATACGAACAGCCAGAACATGTTCGCCGACGCGCTGACGAAGATGCTCGGCGGCGCCTATGCCGCGCGGAAGGGCTCGCCGGCGGCGGGAAGCTGGTCGGACGGCGAGCGCGCGATCCGCGCGTTTCTCCAGAAGAACGACATCGACGACGACGGGCTCGTCGTCGCCGATGGCTCGGGCCTGAGCCCGGACAATAAGGTCACGGCCCGGCTGATCTCCGACGTGCTGGCAGTGATGCACCGCCGCAAGGACGGGCCGCTGTATCGGGATTCGCTGGCCAAGGGCGGCGTGAACGGGACGCTGGAGAAGCGCTTCGCAGACGAGAAGGGCAAGGTGTTCGCCAAGACGGGGTACATCGGCGGGGTACGCTCCCTCTCGGGCTACGTCCACACCGATCAGGGCCGCTGGCTCGCGTTCGCGATCCTCTACAACAAGATTCCCGGCAACGTGAAGCCCTTCGAGGATCTTCAGGACGAGGCCGTCAAGTTGCTCGTGCGCGGCCCGCCGTCGCCCAGCCGCTGGCCCCTGAACGCGACGCCGCGCCCGACCGTCCGCGCGCGCTGAGGGGGCTCGCGGCGGCGCCGGACTGGCCACGGCCGCGGCGGCGGAACGACGCCCTCAGCCGCTCGCGGGTTGCCACGCCGGCCCGCGGACGACCCGGCCCGGCTTGGCACCGGTGTGCTCGCCATCGCGCAGTACGGCGACGCCGTTGACCAGCACGTGCCGCATGCCGACGGCGTACTGGTGCGGCTCCTTGAACGTCGCCCGGTCGGCGATGGTCCGCGGGTCGAAGACCGCCACGTCGGCCGCGTAGCCCACTGCGAGCCGCCCACGTCCGGCCAGCCGGAAATTCTCCGCCGGCAGGGACGTTAGTCGGCGGATCGCCTCGCGCAGGGGGATCAACTGCTCGTCTCGCACGTAGCGCCCCAGCAGCCGCGCGAACGCGCCGTATGTTCGCGGGTGCGGATTGCGCTGGAGGAACACGCCCTCGGCCGACACCGACTGTGCGTCCGAGCAGAAGCTGACCCACGGCGTGCGGACGGCCTTGCGGACGTTGTCCTCGCTCATCGAGAAGAACGCCGCCCCGACGTTGCTCTCGTCCTCGATGACGAGCTGGATGGCGACGTCCTCCGGCGGCAAGCCGCGCTCGGCGGCCACGTCCGCCAGCGTGCGCCCGGCCAGCGGCTTGAGCCGGGGCGTGCGAAAGCTGACCAGCAGGATGTTCTCGGCGCCGCCGGCGCAGCGCCAGCCGTTATCCCAGTCGCCGCCGGGGGCGTTCATCTCGGCCTTGACGCGGGCGCGCACGTGCTCGTCGCGCAGACGGGCGATCCACGCCTTTAGCCCGCCCTCCTGCACCCAGGGCGGCATGATCGAATCCAGCCCGGTCGAGCTGGCGTGATACGTGTACATGTCGGCCGAGATCGGTTCGCCCTGCGCGCGCAGCTCGGCGATGCGGCCGAGCAACGCATCGAACTTGCCCCAGTTCGCTCGCCCGGAAGCCTTGATGTGGTACACCTCGCCACGGCACCGGGCCCGCCGCATGATCTCGCAGAACTCGTTGAGCGCCTCGAGCAGGCGGTCGCTCTCGTTGCGAATGTGCGAGATGTAGAGGCCGCCGCACTCCGCCGCGACGGATGCCAGGGCGACCAGCTCGTCGGTGTCGGCGAACGTCGCCGGCACGTAGATCAGCGCCGATGCGAGCCCCAGGGCCCCTTCGTGCATCGCCTGCCGCACGAGGCCGCGCATGCGCTCGAGCTCCTCGGGCGTGGGGCGGCGGTCGGCGTAGCCCAGCTCGTGGATGCGCACCGTCGTGGCCCCGACGAACGAGGCCACGTTGCAGGACACGCCGCGGCGGACGAGGTGCTCGAGGTACTCACCCAGCGTGGTCCAGGCGACGTCGTAGCGGAGGTCGCCCTGCTGCTCGAGGCACTCGCGCTTCTGGGCCTCGTTCCACGGGCCCATGGACCAGCCTTCGCCGAGCACTTCGAGCGTAACGCCCTGCCGGATGTCGCTCTGCGAGCGGCCGTCGACCAGCAGGGCCTCGCCGGCCCACGACAGGACATTGATGAAACCCGGGGCCACGGCCAGCCCGTCGGCGTCGATGATGTGTGCGTCCCGGATGGCGGACGCGGGCAACGAGCCGGCCGTGATGCTGGCGATCGTGTTGCCCCGGATGAGCACGTCGCCGACGAACGGCTCGCCGCCGACTCCATCGTAGATCGTGCCGCCGCGGATGAGCGTGTCGGGCGTTGTCATGGCGTGTGCTCCGCTTACTGCACCATGCCCTTGGTCAGGCGCATGAAGGCGGTTTCGAGGTTGACCTCCTCGCGCTTGATCTCGCTGATGCGGATCCGCTCGGCGAGGAGCCGCTCGACAATGAAGGAGAAGTCGTTGGTCTCTTCCGCCAGGTTCAGAACGATCATGCCGTCGCGGAGGGTCGCGCTCTCGACGTTGTCGAGGCCGGCCAGCGCCGCGCGGGCCTTCTCGGTGTCGTCGGGCGTGATGACGTGGACGACGGTGCCGGTGCGGGCGCGGCGCAGGGCCTCGCGGACCGGGCCGTGGAAGACCATCTTGCCGCGCTCGAGGATGCCGATGCTGGTGCACAGGTCGGCCAGCTCGGGCAGGATGTGCGAGCTGATCAGGATGGTCTTGCCCATCCGGTGCAGTTCCTTGAGCAACTCGCGAATCTCGATGCGGGCCCGCGGGTCGAGCCCGCTGGCGGGCTCGTCGAGGAGCAGCAGCTTCGGGTCGTGCAGCAGCACGCGGGCGATGCTGAGCCGCTGCTGCATGCCGCGCGAGAGCGTGTCCACCAGCGCGTCCCGCTTGTAGGTCAGGTCGGTCAGTTCGAGCACGTCGCCCACGATCCGCTGGCGCTTCTGCCCGTGGATGTCGTAGGCCGCCGCGAAGAACTCCAGGTACTCCTGCGCGGTCATGTCCTCGTAGGCCCCGAAAAAGTCGGGCACGTAGCCGATCAGTGGGCGGATCAGCCGCGACTGGTAGCCCACCACGTGACCGCACACGCGGGCCTCGCCGAAGGTCGGCTGGAGCAGTGTGGCCAGGATGCGGATCGTGGTGGTCTTGCCGGCCCCGTTCGGCCCGATGTAGCCGAAGCACTCGCCCTCCTCGATGTTGAGCTGGAGGTGGTCGAGTGCGACCAGCTTGCCATACTTCTTCGTCAGGTTGATCGTCTGAACGATCACGTCTTCACCATCTCCCATCCCATGTGCTGCACTCGGCGAGTATCACCGGACTGCCGCCCGTCGCAAGCGCCACTTCCCGGCGCGTCGCTACGGCCCGCGGCCCGGCGGGCTGCCTACGTACTCGATCGGGACGCGCACGCGGTACACGGTCATGCCGGCGTAAGCCGCCTGCGGCTGGCCGTTCAGGTGCAGCCGTGCCGGCCCGGGCGCGGCACTCCAGGCGATCAGAATGCCGAAGCCGGCCTGTCGTCCATTCGCCGCCCGCCCGGAAACCAGCCAGTGCGAGATCTCGAGGTTGAACACGCCCTCGGTCGAGAGGGGCGGGTCGATTGTGCTCTCGTAGCGCGCGCCTCGGCCGTGCAGGTGGTAGTTCCGCGTCGATCCGAGCAGCACGGCAGCCGCACCCCGCGGCGGCTGAGCCACGAGCAGCACGTTGCCGCGCCAGATGTTCTGCACGTCGTAGAGCGTGAGCAGATCGGGCATCAGGTCCCGCTGTGGATTGCCTCCGGCTGCCCAGTTCGCCCGGTCGCGCGCGACACGCGTGTACAGCGCGCTCCCCAGTCGTGTCACGCGCCCGCGCGCCGGGACCTCACCGATCTGCACGGCCAGCACGTTCATCGATGGGGGTACGGGCGGCAGGTTCGGCTCGTCGTAGAGCTGGGTGCGCCCCGCGGGCCGCGGCACGCCGTTGTCTTCCTGCCGTGGATCAGAGAACAGCAGGAAGCCGTCGGCCAGCGGCACGTCGGTGTCGTTGACCAGGAAGCTGTCGGGCGTGATCTCACCCGTGCGGCGGTCGACGAGAATCTGGCCGCGGATCGTGCCGTCCAGCTCGCCGCGCCAGTGACCCTCGACCTGCTTGAGCGTGGCGCGGACGAGCACGTCGCTCAGCACGGCGTCGAGCGGCCGGGCGGCGTAGCGGTCCGGCGTGACATAGAAGCTCCGGCCGCGCGGGCTGCGCGACAGGGGGCGGAGGAAGTTGCCCTTGCCGGGCAGCGACAGGTCGTCGCGGCTGCGCGTGGGGCTGCGGAATCCGAAGACGGAGAACCCGTGTGCCTCGCTCTCGCCGGAGACGAGGTCGACGATGGCCAGGCTCTGCACGCCCGAGGCGCAGCCCCGCGTCAGGCCGACCGTGCCGAGGCTCAGCGCGCTGGCCAGAACCGCGGTGACGGTGAAGACGGTCCAGCTCAGCCCGGTGAGCTTGCGGCGTACCAGGTACAGCCAGGACGCCAGCGTCGCCGTCACGATGTAGCCCGCGATGAAGAGCAGCGCCAGCGCGCCCCGTGCGGCCGTGGCCGTTCCGAAGCTGATCGGGCTGACGAGGTCGTCGTAGATGTAGCGGTCGCCGGCGGCGCGCTGAATGAACTCGCCCTGGCGCAGCTTGAAGCCGTCCGTGTAGCGGTTCAGGTCCAGCAACTCGCCGAAGAGCGCTTCCTCCTGACCGGCCGCGGCGGACAGGTCGCGCAGGGAGACTGCCGTAGCCACGACGCGCCCCGCCCCGACCAGGCGCATGGTGACCAGGTCGATCGACCCGCGCGGACCGCCGAATTCGCCCAGCGTGCGCACGGCGTCGGGGGTCAGTGTTCCCAGCGCAGCGATGACAGGGCGGCTCGGACGGCGGTCGCTTCCCAGTCGCTCCCGGAACACGGGCAGGTCCGCAAGCTCGACGGTCGTGCCGCTGGTGGGGTCCAGCGGCAGGAGGGGGGCGAGCGGGCTGGCGCGGAGCGCATCCCAGCTTGCGCCCAGGCCCACGATGAGCTGCCCGCCGGCGCGAACCCACTCGATGAGCGCATCGAGCTGAACGATCCGCTTTAGGTCGGCCGCGCTCGGTTGGTCCCAGACGATCACGTCGGCTGACTCGAGCCCGATCCAGCGGTCCGGCAGCTCGGCGGCGGTCATGCGCGACACCGCGATACTGCGGTAGTAGTTCCGCTCGGCGTCGTTGCGCTCGCCCGGCGACCAGTTGCGGGTCACGAGCCGATTGAGTGACACCAGCGGCTGGTCGCTCAGGTCGACGATCAGCAGCTCGTCGTTGCTGAGGCGATCGACGGGTGGAAGCGGCAGGCGTTCCTGCGTCTGCCCGGTAGGATCGACCAGCGCAAGGGTCCGCGGGTACTCGGAAAGCTCGTTGATCAGCCCGTAGCACCAAACCTCGCGCGTCGAGCTGCCGCCTTCCGTCGATACAGTAATTTGCGGGCGGATGAAGTTGACGCGGTCGCCGTCGAGGTCGATGCCCTCGAACTTGAGATCTCGCGTGGCGGTCCCGCTGCCCTGCACGCCGAGCTGCACGCGGATCGGGAACCATTGCCCCGTTCGGATGACCGCCCCGGCGCTGCATGGCGCCGTGAAGCCCACCGACGCGACCCGCCCGGTGACGACCTGGGCGCCGGCGGCAGCCTGCATGCCAAGCGCCGCCGCCAGTGCCCAACATGCCCGCCGAAGGTGATGCACGACTGGACGTTTCCGCCTTTGCAGCGGCCGCAGCCCCGCCGCGGCCGGTGTTCATTATGGGGACGCGGCCGGCGGTTGTCGCGTTCGACGTAGCCGCTTGACGAAATCCGGCACTTTCGGCATCCTACCGGGCTGGTGGGGCGCTTTCGCAGACCGGCTGCGAAGGGCCAGGACGTCGAGCGAGGCCAGGAACCCCCGGGTGCGACAATGAAGAATACGGTTGCATTCGATCCGGTCGTGCCGGGGACTCCGCCCGTGTCCTAGCGCTTCGCAGGCCAGGCCAGTGGTGTCGGACCCCGGACGAGCGCGTGCCGGGGTTTTTTTGTCCGCTGCGAAGGCAGGAAGTTCGAGTTTCTCCATGCAACCGATTCCCAATAACACGCTTCCGACCGGCACGCGCGCCTTGCGCGAGCTGCTCTGGCTCGCCGCTCCCCTCGTCGCCGTGTCGGCTTCCCGCATCCTGATGGGCTTCATCGACGTGCTCATGGTCTCACGCCTGGGGACCGAGGCTCTGGCGGCCATCTCGCCGGCGGCGTTCCTCATCTGGGTCTTCCTGTGGGGCGCGATGGGCACGGCCACAAGCGTCCAGACCTTCACGTCGCAGGCCGACGGGCAGGGCCAGGCGGCCCGCGGCGCCGAGTACACCTGGCAGACGGTCTATCTCGGCCTTGCGTCCTGGGTGGTCGCCGCGCCTGTCGCGGCGCTTCTGCCCGCCCTGATCCAGTGGATCGGGACGGTCGGGGGGCAGACGCCGGGGGTCCTCCAGGCCCAGATCGACTACTCGGTGATCACGATCTGGGCGATGCTGCCGGCCGTGATTGCCGCCGGTCTGGAGGGCTTCTTCAACGGAATCAAGCGGCCGATGGTGACGCTGGTGGCGGCGCTGGTGTCGCTGGTCGTCAATGCGCTGGCGAACTGGCTGTTCATCTTCGGGCCGACCCTCGGGTGGCCGGCGCTCACGATTCCGGGGCTGGGAACGATCCCGGCCTTCAGCGTCACGTTTCCGGCCTTCGGCATCTGGGGCGCGGGGCTCGGCACGGTCGTCGGCTGGTGGGCCCGGGCGCTGCTGCTTTTCGTGGTGTTCGTCTCGGCGGACGCCAACCTGAGATACCGCACGCGTCGCGCGCTGCGCCCGAGCGTCGCGAAGATCGTGGACATCTTCCGCATCGGCCTGCCGACCGCGGCGATGGGCGTGTTCGAGATCGGCGCCTGGGTCGTGTTCCTGAATTTCATCGCCCCGCACTACGGCACCGCCGCCCTGGCCGCAACCAACGCCGCCATGCAGTACACGCACGTGGCGTTCATGCCCGCGGTGGGCATCGGTATGGCCCTGTGCAGCCAGGTGGGCTTCGCCATCGGCGCCCAGCGCATGCACGAGGCCGTGTTTCGCACACGCGTGGCGCTGTGGCTGAACATGCTCTACATGGGCCTGGCCGGCCTGTTCCTCTTCCTGGCCCGCGAGCCGCTGCTGCGCGTCATGAGCACCGACGACCTGGTCCTCTCAATCGGCGGCTGGATCATGCTCTGGGTGTCGCTCTACCAGGTCTTCGACGCCATGAGCATCACGTACATCTTCTCGCTCCGCGGCGCGGGCGACACGACCATGCCGGCCATTTTCAGCGCCGCGTGCTGCTGGATTCTCTTCGTCGGCGGCAGCTACGCCCTGCACATTTTCGCACCGCAGCTCGGTATCCACGGGCCGTGGTGGATGGCCGTCGCCTACCTCACGGCGCTCGGCCTCCTGCTCTGGTGGCGCTTCCGCTCGGGCGTCTGGCAGCACGTGAAGGTCTTCAGCGCGGCGGCGTCGACCCCCGCGGACGAGATTGACGCCGCGGCGCCGCTCACGGGGCTCGAGCCCGCGGAGGCCGGGCACGCACATCAGCGAGCCGGCGCGTAAGATGCCCCCATGCGCTCGACGCGCTCGCCGCTCGTGTGGTATCCGCTCGCGCTGCTGGTCCTCGCGGCGATCGGCGGCGCGGCGCTGCTCACCCCTGCCTGCGTCTCGCTCTCGGAGCGCGATCGGTCCGCCTACGGCAAGCTGCCCGCCTGGTACGCGGGGTTCGACGCGCTCAGCGCGGCGTGCACCGTCGGGCTCACGCTCCGCGACGTCCGCGAGCAGTACACGCCGCTCGGACGCTGGGTGCTCACGCTCCTCGGGATCGCCGGCACGGTCCTGCACATCGTGGCGCTGCGCGGAGTGCTGGCGCGGCTGTTCGACATGCAGCCGGGTGCGGCCGATCGGAGGGAGCTCCTGGCGCTGCCGATCTCGTTGGTCGTCGCCGCGGCCGCCGCCACGCCGCTGGTGGCGTGGGCAGGCGGCGAGGACCGGGCCGAGACAGGCCGGGCCGTTCTGGCGACGTTCTTCGGGCTGTCGCCGGGATTGGCGAGCAGCCTTCGCGATCCGGCGGCGACAGGGCACTCGTTGCTCATCGCGGTGCTGGCCATCGTGGGCACAACCGGGCTCGCGCTGTGCCTGCGGCTGACCGCGTGGCGATGGGCGGCGTGGTCAGCTCGGACCGTGATGGCCGCTCTCGTGCCAGTGGGAGCGATGGTGGGGGCCTGCCTGGCCTTAGCAGGCTGCGTGCAGCTCTTCGAGCAACCGCGCGTGGAGAGTGGCTGGCGGGGACACGGGGCCGGCCCGATCCGCGCCGCGCGTGCCGAGGGCGCTACGATGGCCGGGCGCTGGGCGGAGCTTCTTGCGCTGGCGCACGCCGGCCAGGCAGCGCCACGGGAGCCCGGCGACGAACCGCGGGAGGGCACGCGTCTTGTGCTCGCGCTGACGATCATCGCGGGCGGGCTCTCGCCGGCGAGTGGGGGCGTGTCGTGGCTCGTGCTCCTGGCTGCCCTAGGCCTGGCCAGCCCGTTGGCGGCGGCAGCGGCGGGGGCTGCGGTGTCGCCAGTCACACGGGAGCGGGTCGTTTGCGCCGCGCGCCGGGTCGTGGTGGCAGTTCTTGCGCTCGCGCTAATCGCGACGCTTGGGCTGCTGGTCATCGAGGCGCGCGTGGCTGACCGCTTCGAGACGCCGGCTCGGCTGGGCGAGGCCGTGCTCGACGCGTCGGCGGTTGCGGGCGGCGGCGCGGCCACCAGCGGCCTGATCGCGCGGCTGACCAGCCCGCACCTCTCCAGAGGCATGGCCCAGGGCGTCGATTCCTACCTGTACGGCATGGTTTGGACGCTGCTGGTGATGTTCGCCGGCCGGATCGTGCCGCTGATCGTGCTCGGAGCGTGCGGCCCGCGTGGCCCCGTCGGCGTCGCCGCGCGCCAACCTGCGGCTGACTGAGCCGGCGATGGCCGCCCCGCAACGGCCGGTCGAGTCACACTGTGTCAGTTCTTGGCATGATCCCCGCGCGCGGCGGCTCGAAGCGGCTGCCGGGCAAGAACCTGGCGCCGCTGGCCGGGCGCCCGCTGATCGCGCACACGTGCCTGGCCGCGCGCCACAGCGGCGTCTTCTCGGCGCTGTACGTCAACACGGACAGCCCACAGATCGCGGCTGTCGCGGCCGAGCACGGCGTGCCGTGTCCGGGGCTGCGGCCGCCCGAACTGGCCCGCGACGAGACCCCGACGCGCGACGCCGTCCTGTTCCTGTTGAACGCGCTCGCGGCCCGCGGCGAGACGTACTCGACCGTGGTCCTGTTGCAGCCGACGTCGCCGCTGCGAACTGCGGAGGACATCGTTGAAGCGCTCCGCTTGTTCCGCGCGAGCGCGCCCTGCCGCGTCGTCTCGGTGAGCCCGGTCGTTCCGCGTGACTGGCTCGGTGACGTGCTGCCGGACGGCACGTGGAGCCGACTGCCCGGCTCGGGCCTCACGCATCGCCTCAATGGCGCGGTCTACGTCTACCGCACCGACGACCTGATCTCGGACCGGTTCGCGGCACGCACGGTCGGGTACGTCATGCCGGCCGAGCGCGGCGTCGACATCGATACGCCGGTCGACCTCGAATACGCGGAGTTCCTGCTCGCGCGTCGCAACGGGCACAATGGCGCCGCCGGCGCGGCGACCGCTCGCGACGCGCCACGCGCGGGGGGGCCGCGGTGAGTTGGGCGCTGGCGACACGTGTGGCAGTCGTGCCGGTGAAGATTGGCCGGCACCGCGTCGGTCCGGGGTCTCGGGCCGTGGTCGTCGCGGAAGCGGGGGTCAATCACGACGGCTCGCTCGAGGCCGCGCTCGCGCTCGTGGACGCGGCCGCAGACGCCGGTGCCGACGTCGTCAAGTTCCAGGTCTTCCGGGCCGACGCGTTGGCGACCGCAACCGCCGCCGCCGCCACGTACCAGCGGACGACGGGGCACGCGAAGCAGCGCGAGATGCTCCGGCGGCTGGAGCTGTCCGACGCCGATCTGGCTCGAATCCGCAACCACTGCCGCGCCCGGGGGATCGAGTTCCTGGCCACGCCCTTCAGCCCGGCGGACGTGGACCGACTCGTCGCGCTGGGTGTGCCCGGCCTCAAGATCGCCTCGACGGACCTGAACAACACGCCGCTGCTGCGTCGCGCCGCGCAAGCCGGCCTGCCCGTGATCGTCTCGACCGGGGCGGCGACGGCGGAGGAGATTGAGGCGGCGGTCCGGCGGTTCGAGCAGTGGGGTCTGAAGGAGCGCCTGGTGCTGCTGCATTGCGTGAGCGGCTACCCGACGCCCACCAGCGCCGCCAACCTGGGCGCCATCGCGGCGCTGGGGCGACTCGCACGGGTCCCGGTCGGCTTCTCGGATCATACGACCTCGGTCGCCATTGCGGGGTGGGCGGTCGCGGCGGGGGCTTGCTTGCTGGAGAAGCACTTCACGCTCGACCGCACCCGCACGGGCCCCGACCACGCGATGTCGCTGGAACCGGCGGACCTGTCCGCATACGTTGCCGCGGCGCGCGAGGCGGAGGTGGCGCTCGGGACGGGCCGGCTGGGCATGACGCCGCTGGAGCGCGAGGTCCGCGCCGTCGCGCGCAAGAGCATCGTATCCGCGTGTCGTATCGCCGCCGGCACGCGCGTGACACCGGAGATGCTGACGATCAAGCGGCCGGGTGGGGGCGTGCCGCCGGATGAGTTCGACGCCGTCGTCGGTCGGCGCGCGGAGCGAGACATTCCTGAGGATACGGTCATCGAGTGGGGGATGCTGGCGTGAGCCGGGTGCGGGCCGCTCGGCACCGGGTCGCGGTGGTCACGGGCACGCGGGCGGAGTATGGCCTGCTGCGCTCTGCGCTGGCCGCGATTCGTGCACACCCGCGGCTGGGGCTCCAGGTGATCGTCTGCGGGATGCACCTGCTGGCCCGCTTCGGTCGCACGGTGCGGGAGGTCGAACGGGACGGCTGGCCGATCATCGCGCGCGTGCGGATGCAGCGCGGCGATGACTCGCCGACGGACCAGGCGGCGGGGCTGGCCCGCGGCGTGCGCGGCATCGCCGAAGCGCTGCATGCGGCGCGCAGCACGATCGTGCTCGTGCTGGGCGACCGGATTGAGGCCCTGGCCGGCGCGCTGGCGGCAGTGACGACGGGTATCCGGTTGGCGCACGTTCACGGCGGTGATGTTGCGCCGGGCGACTTCGACGACGCTGTTCGCGATGCGATCACCCAGCTTGCCGACCTGCACTTCCCGGCCTCGCGCGTGGCGGCTCGCCGCCTCGTCGGAATGGGCGTGCCGCGCGACCGCGTCCACGTGGTGGGGGCTCCCGGACTCGATCGGTTGTTCGAGCTCGCCCGCGCTCGGACGGCGCGGCGTGCTGCGCGCGACCCGGCGGCGCGCCGGCGTACCGCGCTGGTGGTCTATCACCCCACTGGGCGCGCGGCCGCGATCGAGCGGAGCGCGATGGAGACGCTGCTCGAGGTCGTAGCGGCGGAGGACTTGCGGCGCGTAATCATCTACCCGAACAGCGATCGCGGGCACAGCGGCGTCGTGGCTGCGATTCGGTCCCACGTTCGCCGGTCCGATCGCGGCGAGGTCGTCGTGCATCGGTCGCTGCCGCGCGACGCGTACATCTCGACACTGCTGGATGCCGACGTTGTCGTGGGCAACTCGTCGAGCGGGATCATCGAGGCGCCCGCGGTCGGTACGCCGGCCGTCGACGTGGGCGATCGCCAGCGCGGGCGATTGCACGGCGGGCCGGGGGTGTTCCACGCGGCCGAATCGCGCAGCGCAATCGCAGCCGCGCTGCGCCGCGCGCTTTGCTACACCACTGGGCGGCGCCCGCGTCGTCGCCCGGCCCGCGGCGTCTACGGCGACGGGCACGCGGGTGAGCGGATCGCGCGAATCCTCGCGGATGCCTGAGCGCGGCGCCGACTGCTCACCACCCGCCGCGCGTTGCCGGGTCGCGCCGCGTCAGGAGCGACTCGACGCGAGCGCCGCTGCGGAGCGTGCGGGCGAGCTCGATGGCCATCGTACACACGTCGGGGGCGTCGTCGTGACGGGCCTTGGGGAAGTGCAGGAACTGCGATTCGATCTCGTCGAGCAGGGCTTCGGGTAGCCGGAAAGTCCCGTTCTCGAAGAACGGCGCGACGCCTTCGATGCGGGCCCGCTTGTTGGCGCTGGTCTGGATGGGGACGATGGGCAGGTACAGCCGTCGCCGCCGGCCCTCCTCCTCGAGAATCTGCCGCAGCGCGACCTGGTAGGCGACCGTCTCGATCCCGATGCGAACGGGGCGGTGCTGCTCGAAGGCGGTCAGCACGCGCTGCACCTGCTCGACGATCCCGATGCGGGAGAGCGTCAGCTCGCGCGTGTAAATGACGCCGGACTGCGGGTCGATGCCGCCGACCCACAGGGCGAAGTAGTCGCCGCCGGCGGCGCCCGTGGCCGGGTCGACCGCCATGAGCACGATCAACTCCGGTCGGGCGGCCTCCGCGGGCGTGCAGCGGCGCAGCCACTCGGGGCGAAAGACCCGGAGCGTGTCGTCGATCGGATTAGCCTGGTACTCCTGCTCGAAGGCGAGCGACCCGATGCGCGCCCGCTCCTCATCGAGTCGCTCGACCGGCCAGCGGGCGGGCCAGAGTGCTACGCGGCGGAAGCCGCCGTCCGGCAGGGTCTCGGCTTCCAGCGCACGATAGACGGCGTAATCCCAGCGCGGGAACCGTGTCCGGTCGCGCAGGTTGGCCAGCAGCGAGTCGTAGTGGATGATCGAGCCGAGCACGAGCAACTGCCCGTCGGGAGCGAGGGCCGGCATCACCACGCGACGAAGCCAGTTCTCGAGCTTGCGGCGCTGCCCGGGCGTCGCGACGTGCTCGTCCTTCTCGATGTCGTCGCAGATCACCAGGTCGGGGCGCTGGGGCCCGCTCCGCAGCCCGCGAAACCCAGCCCCCGTGCCCTTGGCCTGAACCGTGATCCCGGTCCACGTCGTGAAGCGCGTCTGCGAGCACGCGCGCTTCGGCCCGCGACGGGCCGCTCGCTTCGGCGACCGAACCGCTTCCCGCTGCTGCTGGGCGTCGGCACCCTCTCCGTGGCACAGGTCGCCGTAGTCGGCCACCAGCCGTTCGTTCGATTCAAGCTCGTGTCGAAGGTCGCGAACGAACTGAATTGCGAGCGAGGCTTCGTGCGTGACGATGACGATGTTTTTCCGGCGGCGCGTACAGATGCACCAGAGCGGGTAAGCCAGGGCCGCGCACGTGCTCTTGGCGTGGCCGCGCGGCGCGACGCGGGCGACCAGGCGCCGCCGCGGGTCCGCCAGCGCCGCCATCAGCTCGGCGTGAAAGCGGCAAGGTTCGTCGGTGAAGTAGTCGGGGAGATAGTGGCGGGCCCAGGCGAGCGGATCGCGCCCCGGCGATTGTGTCTTGTGGGTCAGCATTGATGCTCCTCGCGGGGCGTCGCGGCTTGGAGGTCGCCCGCCCGCGCGAGAAGGATGTCTGCTGCGGATGTCGCCGCCGACGCGCGGCCTGATCCTGCGACGTGTGCCTGACGATCTGGTGGAATCTGGTCAGCCGCCGCGCGCGCTGGCCGCTGCCGAAGCCGGAGCGGTGGCGCTGCCGGAAAGCGCCTGCCCGCGGGCGACTTCCGCCCGAAGGCGCGCGATCGCGGCCTGCTGGGGCTCGCCGAAGCGCAGGGCGTAGCCGAGACGCGTCCCGTCGGGTCGCGTGCGGACGGCGACGTTGAGGCCGACAAAGCGACCATCCCGGTCGAGCAGCGGGCCGCCCGAGAAGCCGGGTTCGATGGGGGCGCTGCTCTCGATGAGGCGCGAGTAGTCGCGGGCGCCGCTGGGGTCGAGGCGGGCCTGAAGCGACGCGGAGTCGTCGAGCACGACGCCAACGCGCTGCTGGGGAGGCTCGCTGCCATCGAGCACGCCGAGCGAGACGACCGGCTGGCCCGCGCAGACCGCGGCCGCGTTCGGGGGCAGGGCGCGTGGCAAGCGGACGGCGGCTCCGGTCTCGGGTTCGGGCCCGGCGGTGTCGGTGGCGAGCTCGACGCGGAGCAGGGCCAGGTCCTGGACGGGATCGCTGGCCACGGCCAACACGCGCGCCAGGCCGCCGTCGGCGCAGACGACGCGGATCTCGGTCGCGTCGCGGACGACGTGGGCGTTCGTGAGGATCAGTCCCTCCGCATCGATGATGACGCCGGTGCCGCCCGAGCCGCGTGCGGCGGCGCGCGACGTGTCCGCGTCGGCCCCGGCCGTCTGCGGCGGGCGCACCACGGTCCGAATGTGGACGAGCGCGGGCGTGGCGCGCGACGCGGATGTGCGGAGCGCGCGCATGTCGTGCGCCGTGGGGGACTGCGTTGGCTGCGCTGAGGCGGCCGTCGGGCCGGAGGCGGAGCTGGCCGGTGCGGCCGGCGCCGCTGCGGCAGAGCCGAATTGGGCACAGACGCGCTGCCAGCGGGCCAGGCTGGCCTCGCGCGAGGCGGCCGACCCGGCGCACCCGAGGGCGAGTAGCGTGGACAGTGTTGCCGCGAGGCGCAGCCAGCGCATGCGCTTCTTCCCCTTCCAGTCGTGGCGCGGCGAGCGCCAGGGGAAGGGTTCGAAACGCGGGCCGGGTGCGGCCAGCGGGGTGGAGGGGAATCAGTCCGGGTGGGTCCGATCTCTTGGCGGGCCCGGGAAAACGTGGCGGCACGCGGGGCTGGACTCCCGCTTGCGCGGGAATGACGGAGGGGGAGGGGTCGGGTGGGCGGAGCTACTCGGCGGTCTTGACGCGGACGACGGCGAAGAGCGCGTGCCCGCAGCCCAGAGCCTCCTCCTGGCCCAGCTCCAGCCCGCGGAGCACCATCGCGACCTGCGGTCCGATCACGCTGGCCCACACGTCTGCCACCGGGAAACGCTCGCCATTGCGGCACAGCCAGGCCAGCATCTTCATGTCGTCCGACAGCGGCGCGGGCGTCATCTCGATGAGGCGGCGCACCTCGTCGTCACGCTGCACCATCAGCGCGGCGACCAGCTCAATGACCGAGTTCCACTGCGCGGCGTGCCGATTCAACGCCTGCCACACGCGCGGGTAGGTCGCGGCGTGCTCGGCCAGCGGCGACAGATTCACGCGCAGGTGCTCGAGCTGGCCGCGGTACCCGTGATCGAGGAGCCGATTGACCTGGTAGCGCAGCGGTACGGCCGGCGCGCCGAAGAGGCCGGTCTCGATGTGCCGCCCGACGAAGATCGAGCGGTCGGCCAGCACGGCCACTTCAGCCCGGCGCCGCGCCCGGACGGCGGCGCCGCGCACCAGCGCCTCGAGCTCGTCGGCCGACCAGAACGTGTTGCGGAACCACTCAATGCGGTCCGGCGTGCGCTCCGCGGCTGGAAGCAGGTAGGCCATGTTGTACGGCAGCATCTCGCGGTTGCTGCCCGGCCAGTGGCAGGGCCACTCGGGCGAGTAGCGGCCGAGCAGGTCGAGGACGATCAGCGCGTCGTCCCCCGCGTGTTTGAAGAGCTGCACCATCAGCTCGGTCAGCGCCGCGGCCGTCAGGTGCGAGAGCGACCCGTAGGACGAGAAATACAGGTCGAAGGGCGGCTCGCCTGCCAGCGGGAAGCCGGCGGACAGGTCCGCCTGCACGAAGCGCACGTTGGGCCGACCGGCGTAGTTCCGGCGGCCCTGCTCGACCATCGCGGGCGAGAGGTCCACGCCGGCGTACTCGATCGCCTCGGCATCGACCAGGAAGTCGCGATCAGCGTGGTCGGCGTGCGAGCGGACGGGAATGTGCGAAAGCAGCTCCAGGCCCTCACCCGAGCCGCAGCCCAGGTCGACGACGCGCAAGCGCGGCCGGCGCGCGAGCCGCTCCTCGATGAGCGGGCGCAGCCAGAGCTTGATCGACATGTCCTCCCAGAACTTGCGGACGTTGTCCTTCTTGCCCTGGAGGCTGCTCTGGTCGAGGCCGTAGAACCCGCTGCGAACGGCGATCTCATAGAACTCGGTGCGGGGTCCCATCTTCGTCCTCCGAAGGGGCGATAGCGAGGGTCGAGGGCCCAACCCGGGCCTGGCATGGGCCGCGCGTCGCGCGCATGCACGCGGCCGCGGTACGCGTTAGCGCCGCCGGCGGCGCTTCTTCTTGTCGTCGCGTCGGGGGTTGTAGAAGGTGGAGCCCTTGGCGGTCTTGGGCAGCGCGCCGCCCTGGAGCGCGCCGAGGTTGGCGAGCTGCTGGGTCATCTTGAGGCGGCCGCCCATCCCCAGCCCCGCCATCTGCTTCATGAGGCCGCGCATCTGGAGGAACTGCTTGACCAGGCCGCTCACGTCCTGTGGCTCGACGCCGGCGCCCCTGGCGATTCGCCGGCGGCGCTGGGCCTCGATGATCTCGGGGTTGGCCCGCTCCTTGGGCGTCATCGAGTGGATCATGCCGCGGAAGCGGTCGAGTTCCTCCTCGGGCATGTCGACGTCCTTGAGCGCCTGCCCGACCCCGGGCAGCATCTTCAGCACGCTTTTCATCGGGCCCATCTTGCGGACCGACTCGAGCTGGCTCAGGAAGTCGTCCAGGCCCATCTGCCCCTTGGCCATCTTGGCTTGTGTCTTGGCGACCTGCTCGGCGTCAAAGGTCTGCTGGGCCTTCTCCACCAGCGAGACCACGTCGCCCATCCCCAGGATTCGCTGCGCGATCCGCTCCGGGTGAAATTCCTCGATCGCGTCCAGCTTCTCGCCCACGCCGATGAACTTGATCGGCTTGCCGGTCACGCTCTTGACCGATAGGGCCGCTCCGCCGCGCGTGTCCGAGTCGAACTTTGTCAGGATCACCCCGTCGAGCTCGAGCCGCTCGTTGAAGTGCTTGGCCGTGTTCACCGCGTCCTGGCCGGTCATCGCATCGAGCACCAGGTAAATCTGGTGCGGCGTCGTCGCCTGCGCGACCTGGGCGATCTCGGTCATCAGCTCCTCGTCGATCGCCAGCCGGCCGGCGGTGTCGAGGATGACCACGTCGCGGTCGAGCTTGCGGCTCTCGCGGACGGCGTTGCGGCAGACCTTCACGGGGTTCTGGTGGTCGCGTTCCGCCCAGACGGGGACCTCGAGCTGTTTGCCGAGCACTTCGAGCTGGTCGATGGCCGCGGGGCGCTTCAGGTCGGCCGCGACGAGCAGGGGCTTCTTGCCGCGGAGCATGCAGTAGCGGGCCAGCTTCCCGCAGGTGGTGGTCTTGCCGGAGCCCTGGAGGCCGGCCATCAGCACGATCGTGGGCGGGACGCTGACGAAGGGGATGCGCGTCTCGATCGGGCCCATCAGGCGGACGAGCTCGTCGTAGACCACCTTGACCATGACCTGCTCGGGCCGCAACGTCTCGATGACCTTCTGGCCGAGAGCCTTGTCCAGGCACGCGTCGCAGAATTGCCTGGCGACCTCGACGTTGACGTCGGCTTCGAGCAGGGCCGTGCGGACCTGCCGCATGGCCTCCTGGACGTTGTCCGCGGTGATCTTCCCGCGGCCCCGCAGGGAGTTGAGGACCGAACCCAGCTTCTCGGAGAGCGACTCGAACATAGACCCATCAGTGTAATCGGTCCGGCGTCGCGACGCGATCCGGCGCGCGGTGCGGTCGCCCTCGCGGGCCGCCACCATACCCAGAGCCGGCGGCGCCCGTCCGAGCCTGGCATACAATCCCCGTCCATGTCAACGCAAACGACAACAGCATCGTGCGAGCGGTCGAACCGCGTGGTCTCCAGAATCTGCTCCGACTGCGGCACGGCGAGTACCACGCACCGGGCGAGCGCTGCGCTTGCGATCGGGGTCGCCTTGCTGGCGGCGCTTCAGCCCGCGGCCGGCGATGTCCGCCTCCCGCGCGTCTTCGGCGATCACATGGTCATGCAACGCGACGTGCCACTGCCGGTCTGGGGCTGGGCTGAGCCGGGCGAAGCTGTCACGGTTCGACTGGTCGGCCCGGGCGGGGGAGCGGCTGAGCGCGACGAAGCCGCACGCGACGACGCGGCCGCGCAGGTGACCGCCGGCTCGGACGGCAAGTGGTTCGTGCGGCTGCCCGCGGTCGGAGCGGGCGGCCCGTACACACTGCGCGTGCAGGGGCGCAACGTGGTCGAGCTGACCGACGTGCGGATCGGCGAGGTCTGGGTCTGCTCCGGTCAGTCGAACATGGAGTGGGGCCTGCGGGCCAGCGAGAACGGCAAACAGGTCGTCGCACAGGCAGACCACCCTGAAATCCGCTTCCTGCGGCTCGGATGGAAGACCGCTCCGGCGCCGCTCGACGATTGCCAGGCCGAGTGGAAGTTGTGTATGCCGGAGAACGTGGACGCCAAGGGCTGGTTCAACCCGGGCCTCACGGCGATCGGGTACTACTTCGCGCGGGACTTGCAGGCGGAGCTGCACGTTCCCGTGGGGATCATCCAGACGACCTGGGGCGGCACGCGGATCGAGGGCTGGATTCCGCGGGCGGGCTACGAGGCGATGCAGATGGCCGAGCCGCTGATGCTCATCGACGAAGCCCCCGCGCGGCACCGGGGTGCGGTCGAGGCGGCCATCGGCGCGTACGAGACGTGGCTGCCCGCGGCGCGTGCCGCGCTGACCGCCGGCCAGGAACCCGCCGCGCCCCCCGCCTGGCCCGCGCACCCGCTCGACAACAACCGCGAGCCGACCGGCATCTTCAATGGGCAGGTCTCGCCGCTGATCCCGTACGCGATGCGCGGCGTGCTCTGGTACCAGGGCGAGTCCAACCGCGGCGACGCAATGGCCTACCGCGACAAGATGGAGGCCCTGATCCGCGGCTGGCGGGCGCTGTGGAACCAGGGCGAGTTTCCGTTCTACTACGTGCAGCTCGCGCCGTTCGAGTATGACGATGACCGTGGGCCGCTGGCGTTGCCGCAGATCTGGGAAGCCCAGACCGCAGCCCTGGCAATTCCGAACACGGGGATGGCCGTCACGGTTGACATCGGGAACGTCGCTGACATCCACCCGCGCAACAAGCTGGACGTTGCTCGCCGGCTGCTGTGCTGGGCGCTCGCACGGACCTACGGCCGAACCGACCTGGTTTGCTCCGGCCCACTCTACAAGCGTATGAGCATCGACGGCGGCGCGGTCCGCGTCGAGTTCGAGCACGCCCGTGGCCTCGCCACGCGCGATGGCGGGCCGCTGACGTGGTTCACCGTCGCCGGGGCGGATCGCGTGTTTCACCCTGCCGAGGCGCGAATCGACGGCGAGACCGTCCTGCTTCGCGCGGCGGAGGTGCCGGAGCCGGTCGCCGTCCGCTTCGCGTGGGACCAGGTTGCGACGCCGAACCTGGTCAACGGGGCGGGCCTGCCGGCGGGACCCTTCCGTACGGACAACTGGTAGTGACGCGACTGCGCGGGAGTCCCATGAGCCACAATGCCGACGATCGCCGAATCGTCCGCCCCGCCATCGGGCGCAACGTGTACATCGCCCCGACCTCCTATGTCGGTGGCGATGTCACGATCGGCGACGACTCGACGATCATGCACCACGTGATGATTCGAGGGGACGTCTCGGCGATTCGCATCGGAGCCCGCTGCAACATCCAGGACATGACCGTCATACACACGCGGACGGGGGTCGATCTCGACATCGCCGACGAGGTCAGCGTCGGGCACCGCGCGGTGGTGCACTGTCGGCGGGTCGGCCCGGGGGTGCTCATTGGGATCGGGGCGATCGTGCTGGACGACGCCGAGTTGGGCGAGGGCTGCCTCATTGCGGCGGCAGCCCTGGTTCCGCCCGGCATGAACGTGCCGCCAGGGAAAGTGGTCGTCGGCGTGCCGGGGCGGATCGTTCGCGAGGTAACCGACGACGACCGCCGGTACATGCGGTTCGTTGTGGAGCGCTACCTCGATCTGGGCCGTCGGCACGCGGCAGGGCAGTATCCGAACGCGGCGTGTCCGGCGGACTGAGGTTGGCGAGCGAGAAGCGCGGGCTGGGAATCCCCGGCGCGGTACGGGACCGGCCGGGGGGCCGGTCGCCGAGGCTCTTGCCGACTACTGCTTCCCGACGCACATGTCCTGGCCGAAGTCGGACCGGCCGCCCTGGCTCTGGATCACGCGGATGCACGTCTCGGGCGGCACGACGAAGATCAAGCCCAGAATCGCATCGTCCTGTTCGCGGAGCGCCTTGCGCACGTCGGGGTCGAGCTCGATCAGGCCGCTGTAGCCCACCTCGGACGGGTTCGGCGTGAAGAACAGCTCCATGTAGTCCTGGCCGTCCTTCTTGACCAGCGCGTAGTAGCCCGCCAGGTCGTGGCTGTTGCCGCGGTTATCGATGGCCTTGTACTGGTTCGTCGTGGCGGCGGCGAAGTTGATCGCCTGGCCGAGCAGCGACTCCATGCGCTTGGTCCTGGCCTGCACCTGGAAGATGCGCTTACCCTCGGGCAGCGCGAACGTCGAGATGCCTTGCGCGGCCTGCGGCCCGAGCGCTTCCAGGTCCCGCCGGAAGCCAGCCAGCCGCGTCTTTGGAGCGATCGACACGAGCTTGCGATCGCGGATCTCGATGTCCAGGCTGGTGATCTTGTTCGAGGCCAGCACGAACGGCAGGCGGTCGATGTCACCGGTCTGGTTCCGCAGGATCAGGTCGATGAAGCGGGCGACACCCTGCCCGGACGGCTGTCCGGGGCGGCCGGGCTGGGCCGGTCCGGACAGCGCCAGGCGATCCTCCGGCGCCCGCTCGGCCGGCGTCGCGGCGACGGGGGCCCGGGCGCGGCGGCGGTACTCGACGAAGCGCGGCACGAAGTCCTCGTCGACCTCGAAGTAGACATCGATCTTCAGGTCGCCGCGGGCACTCACGCTGAAGTTGTTGTCGACGTCGACGATCCGGTAGTTGGTTTCCAGGTTGGCGTCCGCGCCGCCGATCACTTGCGGGACGTAGTGCCGCGGCTTGGGCGCGAGGCCTTCGCCGGGAATGCGGTCTCCGACCAGGCGGATGTTGGACGGGCGGAAACGGTGCGTCTTGTATTCGCCCTCGACGTCGGCGGAGTCGTCGCGCAGCGACAGGCGCATGCCGATCAGGCGCTTGCCTTCCGCGGGCCGCAGCGCCATCGCTTCGTACGGCGGCTTCTCGTTGTCCTTGGTGGGGGCTTGCTTGCGGTAGCGCGTGGTCTCGGCGGGCAGGGGCTCCTTCTGCTCCCACCAGCTCGCGACGGCCAGCCCCTTGCTGCCCCAGCCGTCGACCTTCTCGTCGGCCATGGGCGCCGTGAGCACCTCGTGCTGCATCTGGTTTCCGGTCCAGAAGACCCACTGCGTGAAGTCGGGGTATACACTCGCGAAACTGGTCGTCCCGCCCAGGCTCCCGCCGCTGAGCAGCTTGAAGAACCCGACCGCGAACTCGTCTGAGCGGAGCCAGAGGGCGCGGCGGTGGAACTCGACGCGGCCGGCGTCGTCCACGCGGTCGTCGGGGGCGCGCTCGTAGCGGGAGAAGAGCATGATCCGCCCGCCCCAGGGGAGCATGAGCAGCGCGAGCACCGTGACGCCGATGATGATCTGCCCGTAAAGGAAGCCGCAGACCGCCCCGCCGCCCCAGTCCACGTACATCGGCACGCGCACGTTGCCACGGAGGAAGTTGTCGGCCAGAAGCCGCAGGGCAACGAGCGTAACGATGAAGAGAAGTCCAAGCGCCAGGGGCCCGGTGTACGACGGGTGCAGGTGGAAGGTCCCGGCGAGCAGGCCGTCAAGGGCCTCCCAGTAGCCGAACGCGACGGCCAGCGCGAAGACCGCACACAGCACGTTGAGCATGCCGCTGTACAGGCCGAACAGTGACCCGATGAAGGTGATGCCCAGCACGAGCACCGTGGCGAAGATGTTGAGCACCATGACTCAGTTACCTCCCGGCTTGGCCGGCCCGGGCGCGGGCTTGGCGCGGGCGGCGGCGGGCTTGGCGCCGGCTGGCGCGGCGGCGGCCGCCGGCTTCTCTTCACCGCTGCGCGTGGCGCGGGCGACTTCCTGGATGCTGGTGAGTCCGTCGAGGACCTTCTGGAGCGCTTGGGCCTGAAGGGCCAGGGCGCCCTTCTTCTGGAGGTAGGTCTGGAGGTCGCCCAGCGACTGTGCCCGCTTGATCACCTCGCGCAGGCCGTCGTCGACCATCAGCCAGTCAAACACGCCCGTGCGGCCCATGTAGCCCGAGCCCTGGCAGGCCTGACAGATGATCGGGTTGCCGGACTTGTCGAACTGCGGCTCCGGCGGGCGGTAGAGGACCTTGTCGGCCGGGAGGTTGAGCTTGCGCATCATGCCGGCGTCGGGCTGGTAAGCCTGCTTGCAGGATGTGCAGAGCACGCGGACCAGCCGCTGGTTGCCGACGGCGAGGAGGCTCTTGGCCACCAGGGACTTGTCACCGACCAGCGTCAGCCACTTGCGCAGCGCGTCAAACGCGTCGTTGGCCACGACACCGACGTAGACCTTCTGCTTCTGCGTGGCGGCCTGCGCGGCGACGGCGGCCGACTCGCGGTCCCGCAGCTCGGGCAGCACGATGATGTCCGGGTCCGAGCGGACCACGCGGAGCAGAAGCTCGGCAAAGGTCTTGCCCTCGGCGGGCGAGTAGAGCTTCTGCGTCACGTTGTCGACATCGATCTCCTTGTCGAACTCGATCATCTGCACGTTCTGGAGGAAGCGGTCGTGCGTGCGGACGAAGCTGTAGATCGTCGTAGTCAGCCCGTGACCGGACGGGGCCGAGAGCAGGATCAGGCCGGGCGAGATTTCGCGCAGCGACGTGACCTGCTCGAGCTGTTTGGGCGTGAACCCCAGGTCCGCCACGCGCAGGTCGATCTCCTTGCCGAAGATGCGGAGGCTGAGCTTCTCGCCGGCGGTCGAGCCGTCGGTGCGCACCAGGACGCGCTGCTTCTGGTCGGCGATCTGGGCTGTGATGTAGCCGCGCTGCGGCTTGCGCCGTTCCTCGATGTTCAGCCCGGCGATCGACTTGACGAAGCTGACCAGCGCCTCGGCCTGGTCGCGCGGCAGGGCGTCGCGCTCGACGGGCTGTCCGTCCACCTGGTAGACCAGGCGGGAAGCTTCCTTGGTGGGCAGCAGCTCGACCACCGACGCCCGCCGCCAGAGCGCGTCGAAGAACAGGTCCTGGGCGAGGCGGTACTGCTCGCGCGGCTCGGGCTCCTCGGGAATTGCCACGGGCTTCTTCTCGTGCGTGTATAGCCGGACCTTCTCCTTGACTTCCTTGAGCTTCTTCTTGCCGGAGAAGCCCTGCTCCCTGAGCCGCTTGAAGTGCCCGGGCGTCAGGACCCGGTCCTCCTCACGGACCAACCCATTGCGGTGGACGACGTAGACGACCAGAAAGGCCAGGATCAGGACGAGCATCGCGGGGTAGCCGATCGCGAACACGGGCACGAAGAGGGCCAGCCCCGTGGCGACGGCGCCGCAGCTCAGCGAGACGAAGTTCCACAGGACGCGGTACGAGTTGACCGCGATGGTGTCCTTGTCGACCCACGCGGCCAGCCACGCCCACCCGACGAACGCCATGACGACGCCCGCCAGCTTGAACGGGTTGACGTACACCGTGCTGGCGGGCAGATCAGCCAGCAGCGCGAGCGGGATGCCATCCACGATCGTCTCTCCTGTAGCCGCGCCGCGGGCGGCCCGGACTCCGGCGACCCCGTGACCGACCGGGCCCTAGCCTAGGATGCCGCCGGAGGCGGACTTGATGCCCTTGAGGGCCATCTTCAGTTCGTCGGGATTCGGGGCGGCCTCGTAGGCCGTCGTGACGTCGATGAAGCCCTTGTCGACCAGTTGCCGCAGGTGCTCGGTGAAGTCGAGCATGCCGTCCGCGTAGCAGGCCTTGATGACGTCGATGATCTCGTTGTCGCGCTCTTCGCGGATCAGCTTCTTGATGGACGGGTTGACGAACATGATCTCGACCGTCGGCACGATCGGGATCCCCGGCTTGACCGAGGGCACGAGCTTCTGGCCGATCACCGCCTTGAGGTTGAACTCCAGCGCCTGCCGAACGGAGCGCCGCTCCTCCGCCGGGAACAGGTCGAGCAGGCGCGAAATCGTCTGCGACGCGTTCGAGGCATGGATCGTCCCGAGCACGAGGTGCCCGGTTTCGGCGGCGTGCACGGCCGCGGAAAACGTCTCCACATCGCGCATTTCGCCGATCAGCACGACGTCGGGGTCCTCGCGCATCAGGTACTTCAGCGCGTCGTGGAAGTTCTGCACGTCGATCCCGATCTCGCGCTGGTTGATGATCGCCTTCTTGTCGGTGAACAGGTACTCGATCGGGTCCTCGATCGTCACGATGTGCACCGGGTCGCGCTTGTTGATGTGCTCGATCATCGCGGCGATGGTCGTGCTCTTGCCCGACCCGGTGATGCCCGCCAGCAGCACCATCCCCTGTCGAAAGTGCGTCACCTTCTCGATCGACGGCGGCAGGTGCAGCTCCTCGAAGTTGCGGATCTCGCGGCTCACCCGCCGGGCCGCCACCGACATCTTCCCGCGCTGCTGAAACGCGTTCACTCGGAAGCGGTCCGCGTCCCCCGGCGGTCCCACGTCGTAGGCGAAGTCGATCGCCCCCTTGGCCTCGTAGATCGCCCGCTGCTTCTCGCTCAGCAACTCGAAGATCCCGTTGCGGATGTGCTCCGCGCTCAGCGGCCCGCCCATCATGGGCCGCAGGTCACCCTTCTGCCGAACGTGCGGCGGCGTGCCGGCCTTCATGTGCAGGTCCGACACCTTGAGCTTGATTACGGACTTGAAGTACTTGAGCAAGGCCGGCTGCTTCTTAGCCCCTTCGCCTGCGCCCTCCTCCTCCAGCAATGCTTCGACCGGCGTCTCGGCCATGGAACTGCGACCTCCGATTCCCAGGGCGCGCCCGCGGCGACCCTACGTCCTGGTCGCCGTCCGGCGCAGCCTGCGGAGTATACCGACCGGTGGCGGCGGGGGGCTACCGTGGCCGGGGCGCCCGGACCGTCGGCTGCCGCGCTTGCCAGGCGGGCCGGTTCTGCGGGATCATCCCGGCGCCCGCGTGCGTCCCCTCGTCCCACCCTCGACGCCCGGCCAAGCGAGTGCGTGCATGACCCCCGCCCGCCCCGATCCTGCCGCCGGCCGCCTGATCTCGCTCGACGCGTTCCGCGGTCTGACGATCGCCGGGATGATCGTGGTCAATAACCCGGGAACGTGGAGCCACCTGTACAGCCCGCTGGGGCACGCGACCTGGCACGGCTGGACGCCGACAGACCTCGTCTTTCCCTTCTTCCTGTTCATCGTCGGCGTGGCCATCCCGCTGGCGCTGGGCCGACGGCTGGCCAGCGGAGCCGTGACGCGGCTGAGCCTGCTGCCGCAGGTCATTCGGCGCAGCGTAATCATCTTCCTGCTCGGCCTGCTCATGGCCGGCTTCCCCGACTTCCGACTGATCGGTCCGTACGTGACCGCGATCGTCGGGCTGACGCTCCTCTTCTGGGACGAGCCGGGGCTGAGCTTTGCGCTCCGCGGGGCGGCCGCGGCCCGCAAGTGGACCGGTCTTGTGCTCTGCGTTGCCGCGGTCGCGTACTTCGCCCTCGACTATGCCTACTTCGAGGCGTCACACATCCGCGTTCCGGGCGTGCTCCAGCGGATTGGCGTGTGCTACCTGCTCGCGTCCGTGCTGGCGCTGTGGGGCGGGATGGTCGGGTGCGCAACCGCGCTGGCCGCCGTCCTGCTGGGATACTGGTGGATCCTCGCTTGCGTCTCGCCGCCGGCGGACTTCGTCACCGAAGTGACGGGCGTGGAAGGCCGGCTGCACGACTGGATCGACCGGCTCGTGCTCGGCTCGCACCTGTATCGCGAGCGGCCCGACCCCGAGGGCGTCCTCAGCACGCTGCCCGCGCTGGGCACCGCGCTGCTCGGCGTGCTGACCGGCTACTGGCTGCGCACCGCCCGCGACGCCCGCGACAAGTGCCTGGGGCTCTTCATCGCCGGCAGCGTCCTGCTCGTCGTCGGGCTCTTCTGGTCGCTCGAGCTGCCGATCAACAAGAAGATCTGGACCAGCTCGTACGTGCTCGTCACCGCCGGCGTCGGCCTGCAAGTGCTGGGCGTGTGCTTCTGGCTGATCGACCTGCAAGGCTGGCGGCGCTGGGCCTGGCCGCTCCTGGTCTTCGGCAGCAACGCCATCACGGTCTACGTCGCCTCCTCGCTGACGGCCAAGATGCTCGGCATCTGGAAGTGGTCGCTG
>CAADGM010000241.1 GCA_900696535.1 uncultured Planctomycetota bacterium | reverse complement strand
GCGCTGCGCGAGCGCGTGTCGTTCCCGGGCGAGACGCTGAGGGCGGCGCTCGCCGACCTGCGCGAGCGGCTGCATCCGGTGGCCCGCGAGTCGGCGATCCTCTCCACCTGCAACCGCACCGAGATCTACTGCGCGACGCAGGAGCCGCACGAGGCGAGAGTGGCGATCGCGGGCTGGCTCGATCACCGCCAGCGGGTCGACGAGGCGGCGCTGCTGTCGCACCTGTATGCGCTGCCCAACGGCGAAGCGGTGCGCCACGCGTTCCGCGTCGCGGCCGGGCTCGATTCGATGGTGCTCGGCGAGCCGCAGATCCTCGGCCAGATGAAGCAGGCCGCGAGGGTCGCGCACGAGGCTGGCGCACTGGGCTCGCACCTTCACCAGCTGTTCCAGCGCTCGTTCGCGGTCGCCAAGGAGGTGCGCAGCACCACCGAGATCGGCGCGCACTCGGTGTCGATGGCCGCTGCCGCGGTACGGCTCGCGCGGCGCATCTTCGAAGACCTGCGCGACACCCGCGTGCTGTTCGTTGGCGCCGGCGAAATGATCGAGCTGGCGGCCACGCACTTCGCCGCCCAGCATCCCAAGTCCATGGTCGTGGCCAACCGCACGATCGACCGCGCGAGCCGGCTCGCGCAGCGGCTCGGCGCGCACACGCTGCGGCTGGCCGAGCTGCCCGAACGGCTCGACGAATTCGACATCGTCATCTCCTGTACGGCGAGTTCGCTGCCGATCATCGGGCTGGGCATGGTCGAGCGCGCCACGCGCGCCCGGCGGCGCAAGCCGATGTTCATGGTCGACCTCGCCGTGCCGCGCGACATCGAAGCCGAAGTCGCCCGCCTCGACGACGTCTTCCTCTACACGGTCGACGACCTCGGCCGACAGGTCGCGGCCGGCCACGAGAACCGGCGCGCCGCCGTGGCGCAGGCAGAGGCGATCATCGAGACCCGCGTCGACGCGTTCATGCAGTGGATGTCGACGCGCCGGGCGGTGCCCGCGATCCGCTCGCTGCACGCGCGCGGTGACGCGATCCGCCGCGCCGAGATCGAGCGCGCGCGGCGCGCGCTGGCCCGCGGCGAGGCGCCCGAGCGCGTCGTCGAACTGCTGGCGCACGGACTCACCGCGAAGTTCCTGCACGGACCCACATCGCTGCTGCACGGCCCGGATGCGCAGCGCGAGCACCTGCTGCCGATCCTCGACCAGCTCCTTCCCGACCGCTTCGCCCCGGCTGCGCCCGACGCGCCCGGCAGCGACGACGACGCACACGCCGCAGGCGGTTAGGGCTCGGGCATGAAGGCCTCGATGCAGGCCAGGCTCGAACAGCTCGAACGCCGCCTGGCCGAAGTGAACCTGCTGCTCTCCGGCGAGGACGCCGCGCGCGACCTCGACGCGTTTCGCCGCGCCAGCCGCGAGCATGCCGAACTCGCGCAGGTGGTCGACTGCTACGAGGCCTGGAAGCGCGCCATTGCCGACCTGCGCACCGCCGAGCAGATGCGCTCGGAGCCTGCCATGCGCGAGTTCGCCGATGAGGAGGCGAGCGCGGCGGCCGCGCGCGCCGCCGAACAGGAGGCGCTGCTGCAGCGGCTGCTGCTGCCCAAAGACCCGAACGACGAGCGCAGCGTGCTGCTCGAGATCCGCGCCGGCACCGGCGGCGACGAGTCGGCGCTGTTCGCCGGCGCGCTGCTGCGCATGTACCTGCGCTTCGCCGAGCGCCGCGGCTGGCGCACCGAGATCGTCTCGTCCAGCGAATCCGAGCTCGGCGGCTACAAGGAAGTGATCGTGCGCATCGACGGCGACGGCGCCTGGTCGCAGCTGAAGTTCGAGTCCGGCGGACACCGGGTGCAGCGCGTGCCCGAGACCGAAGCGCAGGGGCGCATCCACACCTCCGCCTGCACGGTCGCGGTGATGCCCGAGGCCGAGGAAGTGGGCGAGATCGACATCGACCCCGACGAGATCCGCATCGACGTGTTCCGCGCCTCGGGCGCCGGCGGACAGCACGTGAACCGGACCGAATCGGCGGTACGCATCACCCACCTGCCCACCGGCATGGTGGCCGAATGCCAGGACGATCGCTCACAGCACCGCAACCGCGATCGTGCGATGCAGGTGCTCGCCACGCGACTGAAGGACCACCGGATGCGCGAGGCGCAGGCCCGCGAGGCTGCACAGCGCAAGTCGCTGATCGGCTCGGGCGACCGCTCGGAGCGCATCCGCACCTACAACTTCCCGCAGGGCCGGGTCACCGACCACCGCATCAACCTCACGCTGTACAAGCTGCAGCAGGTCATGGACGGAGACCTCGACGAGATGATCGCCGCGCTGTCGGCCGAGCACCAGGCGCGCCTGGTTGCCGAGCTCGGCGAGGGGGTCCAGTGAGCCGGCATGACGCCGCGCCGGCACCGCACGCCGGTGCGCCCGCTCCGGCCGGGAGCGCTGCCGCCGCAACGCCGGCCGCTGCCGACGCGCCGAGCCGGGAGCATCTGGTTCTCGCGAGCGGCCTGCCGCGGCTCGAGGCCCGGGTGCTGCTCGCACACGCAAGCGGGCGCAGGCGCGAGTGGCTGATCGCGCACGGCGACGAGCCTGCCGAGGCGCGTGCGGCCGCCGCCTTCGCCGAGCTCGCGCAACGGCGCCGCGACGGCGAGCCGATCGCCTATCTCACCGGCACGCGCGAGTTCCTCGGCCGCGACTTCGAAGTGTCGCCGGCGGTGCTGATTCCGCGGCCCGAAACGGAACTGCTGGTGCGGGCCGCGCTCGAACGCGCGCCGCACGGCGCCCGGATCGTCGACCTGGGCACCGGCAGCGGTGCGATCGCGGTCAGCCTGGCATGCGAGCGCGACGACCTGCGCGTGCTCGGCACCGACGCCTCGTTGCAGGCGCTGGAGGTGGCCATCGGCAACGCACGGTGCCTGGCCGCCCAGGCACTGGCGAGCAGCCGGTTGCGGCTGCTCGCCGGCAACTGGTGGGAGGCGATCGATCCGGGCGAAACGTTCGACCTCGTCGTGTCGAATCCGCCCTACGTGCCGGCCGGCGATCCGCACCTGTCGCAGG
>CAADGM010000240.1 GCA_900696535.1 uncultured Planctomycetota bacterium | reverse complement strand
TCGCGCCGCGCTTTACGGACGACGCCGTCGCCATCATCCGCGGCACCTACGACGCGGCTACCGCCAAGCCCGAGCCGGGCGAGCCGACGCCGCGGGAACTGCTCGCCCGACCCGGTGGCGTGCCGCGGAAGGACTGGGGCCAGCGCGTGCGGCTGTTGGCGGTGGGCGACATGGCAACCGAGCCCGACCCCGATGCGCTGCTCTACCGCAGCATCGCCGGCGGCCTGCTCGTGCAGTCGCCCGACCTGCGGGGCCTCGACGAGGCGGATTGGAAGGTGGTGACGCAGCGCGCTCCGACGCCGCAGGAAATGGACGACCTGCGCCTGGCCTGGCTGGTGTGCAAGCACACGAAGAGCAACGCGATCACGGTTTGCCGGGACGGGATGCTCATCGGCAACGGCGCAGGACAGATGAGCCGCGTGATGAGCTGCCGCATCGCCACGTGGTTGGCACGAGAGAATGGGCACAGCGGCACAGGGCACAGGGAACAGGGAACAGGGAACAGAGCGGGAGCAGGCGGACACCAGGCTGTGGGCGAGCGAGGTGAGAGCTCAGTTGCGGATCCAGAGGAGAAGGAAGCGAACAGCGGTCCGGTGTCGCCGGGTGCCACGCCCGTCGCGGCTTCCGACGCCTTCTTCCCCTTCCCCGACGGCCCCCGCATCCTCATCGAGGCGGGAGTCACCGCGTTCATCCAGCCGGGCGGCGGGAAGCGCGATCAGGAGACCATCGACCTGTGCAATCAGCACGGCGTCGCGATGATCTTCACCGGCACGCGCCACTTCCGGCACTGACGCGACACGCGGATCACCTACGCGCCATCACCACGGCCCGCGCGCCCGAGCTTCTCCGCGATCTCCGGATCGGCCAGGTCCTCCGGCGTCAGGTCGCGATCAATCGCGTACTCGCCGCGAAGCCACCGCCCCAGGTCGACAAGCCGGCACCGCGGGCTGCAGAACGGGTACAGCTCCGGCAGCGCGGCGTCGCTGACCACCTCGCGCTGGCACGTCGCGCATCGATAGACACTCATGCCCCCAATGATATCAGCCGTGCTCGCCGCTCGCCGATGGGTCCCGCCCCTGCAATGCCCCCACCCGCTCGCCCCCCCAGGGCCAGCCGCCGCCCCCTTGCACGTCACCTCTGCACCCCCTCACCCCCCCAACCCCTGCACCTCTGCACACTCTCACGCAGCCGTCCGCGCCGCGCCTCACATGTTCTGCTTGATGTACTCCTCGAGCTTCTCCTTCGCCTCGCGCTCGATCTGCCGCACACGCTCGCGCGTCAGCCCCACGTGCGTCCCGATCTCCTTGAGCGTCATCCGCTTGCCCTTCCGCTCGCTCAGCCCGTAGCGGAGCTTGAGGATGATCGCCTCGCGCTCCGTAATCCGGCCGAGGAGCTTCGAGACCAGCTCGGCGTCGGATTGGCTGAAGACCTGCTCGTGCGGCGGCGGGGTCTTCGTGTCCTCGAGGGCCTCGTTCAGCACGTTGTCGCCGTCCGCGCTGGTTGACGCCTGGCGGCGGGTCGTGCACGCCTTAATGGCCTGCATGATCACCTTGGCCTTGCGCGGCGTGATCGACATGTGGCGGGCGACCTCATTGATGCTCGGCGACTGCCCCAGGGCCGCCTCCAGGTCCTTCATCGCCAGCTTCATGCGCCCGATCTGCTCCATCAGGTAGCTGGGGATGTGGATCATCTGCTGCGACATCTGGACCGCCCGGCGGATGGCCTGGTCGATCCAGTAGCCCGCGTACGTGCTGAACCGCGAGCCCATGTCCGGGTCGAAGCGATCGATCGCGTTCATCAGCCCGACGTTCCCCTCGTTCACCAGGTCCTCCAGCGGCAGCCCGCGGTTGCGGAAGTTCTTGGCCACGCTTATGACCAGGCGCAGGTTCGCCTGGGCCATCTGGTCGCGGGCCTCGGCCGCAGCGTGCTGAATGCGATCGTATTCCTGGACGTCGATTTCGCCCTCGGCGAGCCGACGCTCGGCGTCCGCCCGTGCGCGGATGCGCAGTCCCAGCTCGCGCTCCTGCTCGGCGGTGAGCAGCGCGTACTTCTTGATCTCGCGGAGGTAGTCACCCAGTATGGAGCCGTTCTTTGCGCTCATCGCTGTATCGCTGAGGTCGGACGGTCGGCAACGCTTGCGCCGCGCCGCGTACGTGCGTCGCCCCCGCAACCGGAGTATCGTCCCGCCGCCGGCCTGAGTCTATTGGCAACCATGATACGTCGCTCACCTGTCCGGTAACAGATTTTTGACCGCTCGACCTCTGCCGGCGCATGCCGTCACGGCCGTTGTCGCCTCAGGCCCCATCGTCTTCCACCGGCCGCGGGCTCAGCCCGGCCTCGACCAGGAGCGCGGCGAGCGTCCTCAGGGGTAACCCCACCACGTTCGAGAAGCTTCCCTCGATGCGCTCGACCAGCCGATCGCCAACTGTCTGGATGCCGTACGCGCCGGCCTTGTCGCGCCAGTCGCCGCCGGCCAGGTACGCCTCGCGGGCGACCGCATCGTCTCGCATGTACACGCGCGTGACGTCGACGCGCTGGAGCCGTCGCGGCTCCGGTCCCAGTCGGAGGAGGCACAGGCCGGTAATCACTTCCGACGGTCGCGACGTCTGAAGCACGAGCATCCGCCGAGCCTCCTCCGCGTCCCGAGCTTTCCCGAGCATCTGCCCGCCGCAATCCACGACCGTGTCCGCGCCTAGCACCCAGCGCCCGGGGTGCAGCTCGGCCACCGCTCGCGCTTTGAAGTACGCCAAGGCCAGCGCCCAGCGGCGCGGCTGGACGCTCAGCTCGGACGTCGGCGGCGGATCGGGCTCGCGCAGTTGGCAGGGAATCACCTCGAAATCAGGATAGACCCGGAGCAGCAGCCCGCGGCGCTGCGGACTGGCGGACGCAAGGATCAGGCGCGCGGCAATCATGCTCTGGCGGATTCTCGCTCCGCGCGAACAGTCGGCCCGCAGGCATTACACTGCGCCATCCGGGCGGCGTCAAAGTCGCACGCCGCCGCCGACCGACAGAGGTAGCCCGCATGAGTGCCGATCAGTTCCCCCGCAGTGCCGCCGAGGAAACCTGGCGATTGTTCCGAATCATGGCTGAGTGGGTCGAGGGCATCGATGCGCTGACCAAGGTCGAACCGGCGGTCTCGATCTTTGGCTCCGCGCGGGCCAAGCCCGGGTCCCCCGTGTACGAGCTGGGTGAGACCTGCGCCCGGCTGCTCGCCGAGCGGGGCTACGCGGTCATCACCGGCGGCGGGCCTGGGATCATGGAGGCGGCCAACAAGGGAGCTGCGGAGGCCGGCGGCGCAAGCGTCGGACTGAACATCGCGCTGCCGCAGGAGCAGATCCCCAACCCGTACCAGACGATCTCACTCGACTTCCACTACTTCTTCGTCCGCAAGGTCATGTTCCTCAAGCACGCCGTCGGCATGATCTGCCTGCCGGGCGGCTTCGGCACGCTGGACGAGTGCTTCGAAACGCTGACGCTCGTCCAAACGGGCAAAGCCCCGCCGATGGCCATTGCGCTGGTTGGCCGCGACTACTGGGACCCGCTCGTCGACTGGCTGCGAAAGACTGTGCTCGAGAAGTACGGCATGATCTCCCCCCAGGACATGCACCTGTTCATCGTCACCGACGACCCGGTCGAGGCCGTCGAGACGGTCGTCGCGTTTCACGAGCGCACCATGACCGACGAGGCCGCCGAGGCTGCCGCCCTGGCCGGGCAGGTCCACATTCCGCGCCGGGCGCGCATCACGGCCGAGGGCACGTGGTATGGTCGCCCGCCGACGCCGCGCGCCGACCGGTCGCGGAGGCTATAATTTGATGAGGAGGTGACGTATGTCCTCCGGCATGTCCAGTCGCACTCCAGGACTTGCGCAAGCTGTCGAGCAGCAGATGCGGAACTGGGAGCTGGCCCGAGCCCAGCGTCCGGTGCCCGCGGAAGACGCGTCCGCCCCGGAAGTGGCCGATTTCGTAACCATTGCTCGAACAGTGGCTTCCGGCGGCGGGGAAATCGCCCGAGCGCTCGGCACGCGGCTCCGGTGGCCGGTCTTCGATCGCGAGCTGCTGGACGTGATGTCGAGCGATGATCGGGCCCGACGCGCGATCTACGAGCGGCTCGACGAGCGCGACGTGAGCTGGCTCGAAGCCATGCTGCGCTCGGTCATGGTCACGACCTTCCAGCGCGAGGCTTACCTGCACAAGCTGACCCGCACGGTCCTGTCGCTCGCGCGCAAGGGCCCCGGCGTGTTCCTGGGGCGGGCCGCCGACCTCATGTTGCCGCGCGACCGCGGACTGCGCGTCTATGTGACCGCGTCGGAGAAGCGACGGGCCCGCGCGTTCGCCCTGCGCACGAACATCACCGAGGCCCTGGCGGCCCCCGAGGTCGAGCGCATCGACCGCGAGCGGGCGGACTTTCGCCGCCACCATTTCGGAGACACCGCGAACGAGCTGACCCGCTATGACCTGGTCATCGTTATGGACCACTTCGACACGGAGCACGCGGTCGAGCTGATCTGCGCGGCCCTCCGCGCACGCGGCATCACCCACTGAGCCACGCGAGCGTGCTTCGCCCGGCGACTGCCGGCCGGGCACTGATTGTGCGAGTCACTTGCTCGTCGGCGCGATGCGGATCCCCAGTTCGTCTAGCTGGATCGGCGCGACCGGGCTCGGTGCGTCCGTCAGCAGGCACGTGGCCCGCGCCGTCTTCGGGAACGCGATCACCTCTCGCAGACTCTGCGTCCCGGTCAACAGCATCACCATGCGGTCCAGCCCCAGCGCGATGCCGCCGTGCGGCGGCGGACCGTAGCGCAGCGCCTTGAGCAGGAAGCTGAACTTGAGCTGCTGCTCCTCGGGCGTCAGGCCGAGCAGCTTGAACACCTTCTCCTGCACGTCGCGGCGGTGAATTCGGACGCTGCCGCCGCCCAGCTCCACGCCGTTGAGCACGACGTCGTAGGCCTTGGCCCGGGCCCGGCCCGGGTCGCTGTCGAGCAGGTGCACGTCCTCGTCGCGCGGGGCGGTGAAGGGGTGGTGCACGGCATACCAGCGCTGGTCATCCGGGTGAAACTCGAACATCGGGAAGTCGACCACCCAGAGGAAGTTCCACTTGCCGGGTGGGATCAGCCCGCGCCGCCGGGCGACTGTCTCGCGGACCCACGCCAGGTACTTGCACACGTCCGCCTCGCCGCCGGCGGCGAAAAGCAGCGTGTCATTGGCCTGGGCGCCTGTCGCGGCGATCACCTCGGTGGTGACCTCGGGCGTGAAGAACTTGGCGATGCCGGTCTGGAAGACCAGCCGCCCGCCCTCCGCGGCGACCTTGACGAGCGGCAGCCCGCCGGCCCCGATGCCCTTGACCTCGTCGGTCAGCGTGTCGGTCTCCTTGCGGGTCATCGGGCTGCCGTCCGCGGCCGGGGGCACGACGATGCACCGCACGGTGCCGCCCGTCTGCCGCAGGGCGTCGGCAAAGACGTTGAACTCCATCCGGCCGGCGGCGGCCGAGACGTCCTTGATCTTCAGGTCGTAGCGCGTGTCCGGGCGGTCAATGCCGTAGTCGCGCATGGCCTGGGCGTAGGTCATGCGCGGGAAGGGCGTGCGGACGTCCACGTCGAGGATCGCCTTCATGACCCGCGCGAGCAGCCCTTCGATGATGTGCTGCACGTCATCGGGCTGAACGAACGACATCTCCAGATCGAGCTGGGTGAATTCCGGCTGCCGGTCGGCCCGCAAGTCCTCGTCGCGGAAGCACCGCACGATCTGCACGTAGCGGTCGAATCCGCTCATCATCAGGAGCTGCTTGAAGAGCTGGGGCGACTGCGGCAGGGCGTAGAACTGCCCGTTGTAGATGCGCGAAGGCACGAGGAAGTCGCGCGCGCCTTCGGGCGTGCTCTTGGTCAGAAACGGCGTCTCGATCTCCAGGAACCCGTGCTCGTCGAAGTAGTCCCGCATCGTCTTGGCAATACGGTGACGCATGCGCAGGGCGCGCTGGAGCGGCATGCGCCGCAGGTCCAGCCAGCGATATTCAAGCCGCGTCTCCTCGTTCGTGTCGATGTCGTCCTCGATCGCGAACACCGGCGTCTCGCTCGTGCTGAGCAGGTCGCACTCGTGGACGATCACCTCCACCTCGCCCGTGCGCAGGTTCGGGTTGGCCATGCCGGGCGGGCGGTGCTCGACCACGCCGCGCACCGCGATGCAGTACTCGCTCCGCAGTCGGCCGGCGATCTCGTGGGCGGCCGGGTCGATGTCCGGGTTGAAACGGATCTGCACCAGCCCCTCGCGGTCGCGCAGGTCGATGAAGACGATCCCGCCGTGATCGCGGCGCGTGTCGACCCACCCGACGAGAAGCACGGTCTGGCCCACGTGCTCGACGCCGACCTGGCCGCAGTAGCAGGTACGCTGGTTGTAGGGCAGTGGCACGTGCAACCTCCTGGACGCCCGCGCAGCCGGGCGACCGCCCGGGCCCGAACGCGACGCGGGCACGCGGCAACTGGCGCGCAGTCCGGATACGTAAAGTTCTCATCGTATCACGGGACCGACCGAATCAGCAAAGCCTCCCCCCACGCCGGCCACGTGGGTGCTGGAGCACAGCGGGCGCTCTGTCCCCACAATACCGCGTCGGGTAGAACGGCGCCGCGATGGCCGCTGATCAGGTGCATTTCGTGCGCGTCGATCGCCGCCGGCGGTTGCGGTCGGAAACGCTGCCGGCG
>CAADGM010000239.1 GCA_900696535.1 uncultured Planctomycetota bacterium | reverse complement strand
TGGCCGAGCTCCTCGAGCACCACCAGGCCGCCGCCGCCGGCGATCACGAATCCGTCGCGGTCGGCGTCGTAGGCACGCGAGGCGGCCTCGGGCCGGTCGTTGTACTTCGAGGACATCGCGCCCATCGCGTCGAACAGCACCGACAGCGTCCAGTCGAGCTCCTCGCCGCCGCCGGCGAAGACGATGTCCTGCTTGCCCCACTGGATGAGCTCGGTGCCGTTGCCGATGCAGTGCGCCGAAGTGGAGCAGGCCGAGGAGATCGTGTAGTTCACGCCCTTGATGCGGAAGTTGGTCGCCGCGGTCGCCGAGGTGGTCGAGGACATGCAGCGCGGCACCATGTACGGGCCCACGCGCTTCGGTCCGCGCTCCCTGGCGATCGCCGCGGCTTCGACCTGGTTGCGCGTGGACGGCCCGCCCGATCCGACGACGATGCCGGTGCGCTCGTTGACGACGTCGGCGGTCTCGAGCCCGGCGTCGGCGATCGCCTGTTCCATCGACAGGTGCAGGTAGGCGGCGCCGTCGCCCATGAAGCGGCGCAGCCGGCGATCGATCGCTGCGTCGAGGTCGATGGCGGGCCGCCCCGCGACCTGGCTGCGAAAGCCCATCTCGGCGTATTCGGGAACCGCGGCGATGCCCGAGCGGCCGGCGCGCAGCGACTGCAGGACCTGGTCCTGGTCGAGGCCGATGCAGGAGATGATCCCCAAGCCGGTGATCACGACCCGGCGCGTACCGTTCGCTTCAGTCATGGAGGTGCTCCTTCGCGTGGCGATCAGAGCGATTTCGGATTGTCGAACAATCCGACCTGAAGGTCAGCTGCCTCGTAGATCGGCTTGCCGTCGGCCTTGACGACGCCGTCGGCCACGCCCAGCACCAGCCGCCGGCTGATGATCCGCTTCATGTCGATGCGGTACTGCACCAGGCGCGTCTCGGGCAGGATCTGCCCGGTGAACTTGAGTTGCCCCAGGCCGAGCGCGCGCCCGGAACCCGGTGCGCCGGTCCAGCCGAGAAAGAAGCCGAGCATCTGCCACAGCGAATCGAGGCCCAGGCAGCCCGGCATCACCGGGTCGCCTTCGAAATGACATGCAAAGAACCACAGGTCGGGCCGGATGTCGAACTCGGCGGCGACGAAGCCCTTGTCGAACGCGCCGCCGGTGGCCGATATCTCGGTGATGCGGTCGAACATCAGCATCGGCGGCAGCGGCAGCCTGGCGTTTCCGGGACCGAACAGGCGGCCGTGGCCGCATTCGATCAGTTCGTCGTATCCGTAGCTCGCCTTTGGGGTGAAGTGCATCGGGTCAGGGCCCTGGTTCGGGTTGGATCGTGGCCGCCATGATACGGAAAGATCGATCGGCTTCGGTGCGCTGCGGCCCTGCGACCTCGCGCAGCAGGCGCATGCCCACCAGCGTATATCGGGTCTGTGGCGTGTTCCAGTTGCGATATGCGCAGCGCGCGTAGAACGGCCAGCTGTGCCAGGAGCCGCCGCGGCGCACGCGCACGGTGCCGCTGGCCGGACCCGGCGGATCGTCGGGCGGCGAGCGGGCGTAGTAGCGCTCGTCGTGCCAGTCGGCGGTCCATTCCCAGGCGTTGCCGTGCATGTCGTAAAGGCCGAATGCGTTGGGCGCGAAGCTTCCGACCGGGGCGGTGAACGCAAATCCGTCGTGGCCGGCCAGCGCGTGGGTGCTCCAGCGCGGCCAGTATGGCTGCGCGTCTGCGTCGAACAGATTGGCCACCCGGGGCAGCACGCCCGGATCGTCGCCCGCGTGGTAGCGGGTGCGCGTGCCGGCGCGGCACGCGTATTCCCATTCGGCCTCGGAGGGCAGCCGGTAGGTTGCGCCTTCGGCCTCGCCGAGCCAGCGCGCCATCGCCACCGCGTCGTTCCAGGTGACGTTGACCACCGGATGGTCGTCGCCCTGGGCAAAGCCGGGATTGCGCCACGAGTATTTCGGGTCGCGCCCGGCGAAAGCGTCGCCGCGCGCGCTCTTCGCCGGATCGTAGGCCGGGTCGTAGCCGTAGCCGCCGGTGCCGTCGGCCACCGATTCCGGCACGTACCCGGAGCGCTCGAGGAATCGCCGGAACTGGCCGACGGTGACCTCGTGCTGGCCGAGGTAGAACGGGCGCGTGATGCGCACCCGGTGCGCGGGGGCTTCGTCGCCGATCTCCTGGAAGCGGCGCCGCTCGAGGTCGGGGTAGGCGGCGGCGAGTGCGTCGACCGGCTCTTCGCTGCCCATCGTGAATTCGCCCGCCGGCACCAGCACGAAGCGTATGCCGAGCGAATCGACCAGCATCGTGGGCGGCGCGGCCGTCGATGGCGCCGGCTGCGCGGAGCTTGCGGACGTGGCGGACTGCGGATCTGCGCCGGGCTGGCCGGCGTGTGCCGCCGCCGCCGCGGCTGCGGCGAGCAGCAGGGCGGCGCTTCGGCGCGGCATGTTCGGGCGCTTGCGCGGTCGTGCGGTACCGCGTCAGCGCAGTTCGCTGCCTTGCATCAGGCCGACGCCGGCTTCGCGCATCGCCGCGAGCGCACGCTCGAGCGATCCGCCGAGGTCGATCGCGCG
>CAADGM010000238.1 GCA_900696535.1 uncultured Planctomycetota bacterium | reverse complement strand
TGGTCAACGGCCACGTGGCTCTGGCGCTCCGTGACTTGGAGCGTGGCGACAGGGCCAAGGTCGCGGCGCGCGCCCCTAGGCTGCTGGCGAAGAACTCGGAGGGCGTCTACGTGCAGCCGGCTGCCATCCGGGCGCTGGGCGTGTTCGCGTGGACACATGCACCGCTGAGCGGGGCCGAGCTCGACGAGCTGCTCGCGGACGCGCGTGCGTTCACGCCGCAAGAACGGGCCGACGCCGCCGTGCGGGAGCGGTTGGCCAACGGGCTGACCAACGCGATCGCGCACGCCGGATCGGACACTGCGCGGGCCGACGGGCTGCTGGCGGCGCTGCGCGGGCTGGCTGAGGGCTATCCCGATGACGCCGCCGTGCGGGAGCAGTTGGCCGGGGGGCTGCTCAACGCGTTCAACAATGCCGAGAAGAACTCCGCGCGGGCCGACGGGCTGCTGGCGGAGCTGCGCGGGCTGGCTGGGAACTATCCCGATGACGCCGCCGCGCGGGAGTGGTTGGCCAAGGGGCTGGCCAACGCGATCGCGGATGCAGTGACTGACTCCGCGCGGGCCGACAGGCTGCTGGCGGAGCTGCGCGGGCTGGCTGGGGGCTATCCCGATGACGGCGCCGCGCGGAAGCAGTTGGCCAGGGGGCTGAACAACGCGATCGCGGATGCAGGGACTGACTCCGCGCGGGCCGACAAGCTGTTGAATGAGTTGCGCGAACTGGCTCGGGACAATCCCGATGACGCCGCCGTGCGGGAGTGGTTGGCCAAGGGGCTGACCAACGCGATCGCGCACGCCGGATCGGACACTGCACGGGCCGACGGGCTGTTGAAGGAGTTGCGCAAACTGGCTCGGGACAATCCCGATGACGCCGCCGTGCGCGAGTGCTTGGCCAAGGGGCTGAACAACGCGATCGCGCACGCCGGATCGGACACTGCACGGGCCGACGGGCTGTTGAAGGAGTTGCGCAAACTGGCTCGGGACAATCCCGATGACGCCGCCGTGCGGGAGCCGTTGGCCGGCGGGCTGAACAACGCGGTCTACCTCGCCGGGACTGACTCCGCGCGGGCCGACGGGCTGTTGAAGGAGTTGCGCGAACTGGCTCGGGACAATCCCGCTGACGCCGCCGTGCGGGAGCAGTTGGCCAAGGGGCTGACCAACGCGATGGCGCACGCCGGATCGGACACTGCACGGGCCGACGGGCTGTTGAAGGAGTTGCGCGAACTGGCTCGGGACAATCCCGATGACGCCGCCGTGCGGGAGGCGTTGGCCGGCGGGCTGAACAACGCGGTCTACCTCGCCGGGACTGACTCCGCGCGGGCCGACGGGCTGTTGAAGGAGTTGCGCGAACTGGCTCGGGACAATCCCGATGACGCCGCCGTGCGGGAGTGGTTGGCCAAGGGGCTGACCAACGCGATGGCGCACGCCGGATCGGACACTGCACGGGCCGACGGGCTGTTGAATGAGTTGCGCGAACTGGCTCGGGACAATCCCGCTGACGCCGCCGTGCGGGAGCAGTTGGCCAAGGGGCTGACCAACGCGATGGCGCACTCCGGATCGGACACTGCACGGGCCGACGGGCTGTTGAAGAAGTTGCGCGAACTGGCTCGGAACAATCCCGATGACGCCGCCGTGCGCGAGTGGTTGGCCAAGGGGCTGAACAACGCGATCGCGGATGCAGGGACTGACACTGCACGGGCCGACGGGCTGTTGAAGAAGTTGCGCGAACTGGCTCGGAACAATCCCGCTGACGCCGCCGTGCGGGAGTGGTTGGCCAAGGGGCTGAACAACGCGATCGCGTATGCCGGGTCGGACACTGCACGGGCCGACGGGCTGCTGGCGGAGCTGCGCGCGCTGGCTGGGAAGTACCCCGCTGACGCCGCCGTGCGGGAGCAGTTGGCTGGCGGGCTGTTCAACGCGTTCAACAATGCCGAGAAGAACTCCGCGCGGGCCGACGGGCTGCTGGCGGAGTTGCTCCGGTTGGCTCCGGACCACCTCCAAGACGGCAAAGTCAAGCTCATTGCGTTTCGTGGCTGCGGGGGTGCCTTCGTGGCGGGGCTGGAGCACGAACTCGTCCGCGTCCACGCCGTCCAGTCCGCGGCCGGGCTGGTTCCCGGCCTACCACGCGACGACGAGGCGAAGCAGTGGGCGCGCAAGTTGCTCGACCTGGTCCTCGAGTGTCTCGACCACGGCGTGGGCCCCGCCCAGGCCGATCTCGACGCCGCCGGCCAGGCACTTTGGCGCGCATACAAGGCACACTTCGGCGCCGAGTAGCGGCCTGAGAACGGCGTTGACGAGGGTTGGGATGCGAGGCTGTCAACCCGCCGGCGGGGTTGACCCTCCCCCGCCCTTCCCTGGGAGGGAGGGGGGTAGGCTGCGGGCTTGGCGCCCCCGGGTGGGGCGGGCTTCCAGCCGGCCAAGGCAGGCAAGATGCCTGCCCCACCCAGCCGGCAAGTACGTGCCCCACCCAGCAGGCAAGTACCTGTCCCACCCACCCGCCGCCTCACCTCCTCGCCGCCTCACCTCCCCGCCGCGCCGCCGGCCCAACGCCGCACGACCCACTTCTCGAACTCCACGATCCACAGCACGCTCGAGGCCACGGCGGCCAGAAGCGCCCACGCCGCCCAGTCGATCGGGGCGGTGCCGAACAGCCGCTGCATCACCGGGGCGTACGTGAAGAGCAGTTGGAAGCCGACGACCAGCACGATGGCCAGCAACACGGGGCGGCTGCCCAGCAGCCCGCGCAGGCTCAGGACCGGGGCGAGGATGAACCGCGTGCTGAGCAGGTAGAACGCCTCGAAGAGGACGATCACGCCGACTGCCATCGTGCGGGCCACCTCCAGCGACGCCCCCTGCGCACGCATCCACACGAAGACGCCGAACGTCCCCGCGCACATCACCACGCTCACCAGCGCGATCCGCCACAGGAAGTACCGGCTCAGGAGGTGCGCCTTCGGATCGCGCGGCGGGCGTTTCATGACATCGGCCTCTGGCGGCTCGAAGGCCAGGGCCAGGGCCAGCGTCACCGCCGTCACCATGTTCACCCACAGTACCTGCACGGGGGTGAGCGGGAGCGTTCGGCCCAGGAGGATGGCCAGCAGCACGGTCAGCGCCTCGCCGCCGTTGGTCGGGAGGATGAAGAGGATGGCCTTGCGGAGATTGTCGTAGACGGTGCGGCCCTCCTCGACCGCGTGGGCGATGGAGGCGAAGTTGTCGTCGGTGAGGACCATCGCGGCGGCTTCCTTGGTGACCTCCGTGCCCTTGATGCCCATGGCGATGCCAACGTCGGCCCGCTTGAGGGCGGGGGCGTCGTTGACGCCGTCGCCGGTCATGGCCACGACCTGGCCGCGCGACTGGATGGCGGTCACGAGGCGGAGCTTGTGCTCGGGGCTGACGCGCGCGTAGACGTCGCAGTCGGCGACCACCTGCGCCAGGCCGGCCTCGTCGAGCGCGTCCAGGTCGGCCCCGGTCAGCGCCCGCGTGCCGTCGCCGATGTCGAGCTGCCTGCCGATGGCCTGGGCCGTGAGGGCATGGTCGCCGGTGATCATGACGACGCGGATTCCCGCCTCGTGGCACCGCTTGACGGCCGCGATGGCCTCCTCGCGTGGCGGGTCGATGATGCCCACCAGTCCGAGCAGCGTCAGTCCCGTCTGCACGTGCTCGAAGTCGAGCTTCTCCTGCCCGGGATCGGCCGGCTTGCAGGCCAGCGCCAGCACGCGCTGCCCGCGGCCGGCCATCTTCCGCTCCTGCTCCTGCCAGTACGCGGCGTCGAGGTCGGCTTCGGCGTCGTCGAGCGCCTGGCGAGTGCACATTTCGACGATGCGCTCCGGCGCTCCCTTCACCAGCACGAGGGCCTGCTCGCCCTGCGGGGCCCGGTGAAGCGTGGCCATGAACTTGTGCGTCGAGTCGAACGGCACGGCGTCGATGGTCGGCCACGCTGAGCGCAGCTCGTCGGCGGCCAGGCCCGCCTTCATTGCCAGGGTGAGCAGGGCGCCCTCCATCGGGTCGCCTGCCGGCCGCCACTGGTCAGCCTCCTGCACCAGGTTCGAGTCATTGCACAGGACGCCGGCCCGCAGCAGTCGACCGAGGGCCGATTCGGGCTTCACGTCGGTCGTGCGGCCGTCGGCGAGGATCTCGCCTTGCGGGGCGTAGCCGACGCCAGTCGCTTCGTTCGGGCCGCCGGCGGTCACGATTGCCGTGACCGTCATCTCGTTGCGGGTCAGCGTGCCGGTCTTGTCCGAGCAGATCACGGTGAGCGCGCCGAGCGTGTCCACGGCCGGCAGTCGGCGGATGATCGCGTGGCGGCGGGCCATGCGTTGCACGCCGATGGCGAGCACGATGGTCATGATGGCCGGGAGCCCCTCGGGAATCGCCGCCACCGCGAGGGCCACCGCGGCCAGAAACAGGTCCATCAGCTCGGTGCCACCCACGAGGTAGCCCGCGGCGAACGTGACCGCGGCGACGACCACGACGACCACCGCCAGGACGTGTCCGAAGCGGTTCATCTGTCGGATCAGCGGCGTGGTCACCGCGGTGGTCTGCGAGACCATCTGGCTGATCCTGCCGAGCTCGGTGTGGTCGCCAGTCGCCGTGACGACGCCCGTGCCCTGGCCGGTCATGACGAGCGTGCCGCTGAAAGCGAGGCAGGACCGGTCACCCAGCGCGGTGTTCTCCGCGAGGGCCTCGGTGCTTTTCTCCGCGGGGACGGACTCGCCCGTGAGCATCGCCTCGTCGATGCGCAGCTCGCGTGCCTCGGTCAGGCGCAGGTCGGCGGGCACCTTGTCCCCGGAGCGCAGCACGACCACGTCGCCGGGGACAATCTGGTCAGCCGGGATACTCTCGCGCCTCCCCCCGCGAACGACCCTCGCCTCCAGCGAGAGCATCTGGCTGATGGCCTCGAGCGCCCGCTCGGCCTTGCCCTCCTGGAAGAACCCGATCAGCGCGTTGACGATGACCACGCCGAAGATCACGCCCGTGTCGATCCAGTGGTCAAGCAAGGCGGTGGCAACGCCCGCACCGATGAGCACGTAGATGAGAACGTTGTGAAACTGGAGCAGCAGGCGCGCCAGCGGACTGAGGCGCTGCGGCGGACGCAGCCGATTGGGGCCGTGGTGATCGAGCCGGCGGGCGGCCTCCTCCGCGCTGAGCCCGTCGGGGCCGCTGCGCAGTCGCTCCAGCGCGGATTGCACGTCGAGCGCGTGCCACGCGGTGGAACTCGTGGGCTCGCGCATTTGTGGCTGCATCGACACCTCCTTGCCAGCCCGTCAGGGCGGCCGCGAGCGGCGTCTCAGATCGCCGCATCAAGATAACCTCTCGGAATGCCGTTCGCGCGGCCGGCGCCGCTCGGCTCTCTATAATGCGGCGCGATGCCCGAGCTGCCGGAGGTCGAGACGTTCGTACGCAACTTTCGCCCCGGCCTGGTGGGTCGGCGGATCGTCGCATTCGAGTCGCACTGGAAGCGCAACGTCCGCCCGCGCGAGCAGGTCGCGGCGCGGGCGATGCGCGGTAAGCAGATTGAGGCGGTCAACCGCCGCGGCAAGCTCATCGTGCTGCATCTGTCGGGCGGCAAGGTGGTGCTGATTCATCTGCGCATGAGCGGGCGGCTGGAGTGGGGTGAGCCGGGCGCCGCCGAGCCGCGTCATGTGCGGGCCGCGTGGCGGCTCGATAGCGGTCGGCGCCTGCTGCTGTGTGACGCCCGCAAGTTCGGCCGCATCTGGGTGGCCGACGACATCGCCGCCGCAGTCGGCACGCTCGGGCCCGAGCCGCTCGATCCGCACTTCACGGCGTCGGCGCTGGCGGCGCGGCTGGCAGGGCGGCGTCGGCAGATCAAGCCGCTGCTGCTGGACCAGTCCGTCGTGGCCGGCCTGGGGAACATCTACACCGACGAGTCGCTGTTCTATGCGCGAATCCACCCGCTGACGCGGTCCGATCGCCTCGCGCCCGGCCAGGTCCGCCGCCTGCACGCCGCCATCCGGCGCGTGCTCCGCACCGCGATCGACCGCCACGGTACAACGATCGACTGGATCTACCCCGGCGGCCGCATGCAACGGGAGCTGGCGGTGTACGGGCGCGCTGGGGAGCCGTGCCGTCGGTGTGGAGCGCTCATCGTCGCCTTGCGCGTCGGCCAGCGCGGGACGCACGTGTGCCCGCGTTGCCAGCCGGCCGCCGAGCGCTGATCGGGTACCTCGCGGGGTTGATGGCGCGCTGCTCCGGCGAGGGCCGCTCAGCGCGTGCCGCCGTCCGTGCCGTAGCGCGTGTCGCGCACCTCGGTCTGGAAGACGCCCTCGATGATGGCGTTGAGAAGCTGGCGGCCGCCCACCTCCGCGGACTGGCCGTTCACGATCGCCTGGAGCCCGCTTGACACGCCGTCCCAGGCGGTCTGGCGGAACACCCGCCGGGCCTCGTCCCCGCACTGAATCCCCAGCACGGGCAGAACCGAGAGAAGCGCAGGCAGTGCACGGACCCCGCGACGGATGCGCCCGCCGGGCCGCGTCGGGCGACGTTGAGTTAGCGCGAACATCGGCGTAAGCTCCTTGCTCGACAGTAGATGCCGGCCGGCGACTCCGCGGGACGCGAGAGCCGCCCCGGTACGCTGAGCACGCCGCATGCCGCGGTCGGGTGAACGTCAAGCGGCGCGGGACCGGAGTCGGGTCGAGTGGGCGACGTGATCACCGAAGCCGGACGCGTGCATCTGCGCTGGGCACTGACGGACGGCGTGGGGCCGCTGACCTTCTCGCGGCTCATCGAGCACTTCGGCGACGCGGCCGCGGCCCTCGGCGCGCCCGCCTCGGCCTTGCAGGCGGTCAAGGGAATCGGACGCGAGCGAGCCGACAGCATCCTGCGCGGACCGAGCCCGGAGCTGATCGAGCGCGAGATTGACTCGGCGGCCGAGCATGGCGTGCGGATCGTCTGCCGGGCGGACCCGGACTGTCCCGAGGGGCTGAGGCGCATTCCCGACCCGCCGACCGTGCTCTACATCAAGGGCGAGCTGCGACCGACGGACGCCATCGCCGTCGCCATCGTCGGCAGCCGCCGTTGCTCACTCTACGGCGGCGAGCAGGCGCGGCGGTTCGGCGAGCTGCTGGCGGGGGTCGGTGTCACGGTGGTCAGCGGGCTGGCGCGCGGCATCGATGCGTTCGCGCAGCATGGTGCCGTCGATGCGGGCGGGCGCTCCATCGCGGTGATGGGCGCGGGATTGCGGGACGTGTACCCACCCGAGAACCGGGCCCTGGCCGAAAAGATCCTCGCCAGCGGCGCGTGGGTCAGCGAGCTGCCCATGCTGGCCGCCGTGCGGGCGGAGAACTTCCCCGCGCGAAACCGGATCATCGCCGGGATGACGCTCGGGACGCTGGTCGTCGAGGCCGCCGCGCGCAGCGGCGCGCTGATCACGGCGCGTTTGGCGGCGGAGTACAACCGCGAGGTGTTCGCCGTTCCCGGGCGCGTGCAGGATCCCACGTCCATCGGGACGAACGCGCTGATCCGTGACGGCGGCGCGAAGCTGGTGACCTGCCTGGAGGACGTACTGGCGGAGCTCGGCGAGGTCGGACCGGCGCTCACGCGTGGCCACGCGGCAACGAGCCCGCTCGATGCGGAGCGCGCGACCGGGTCGGGTGGTGCTGGCACGCCCAAGCCGGCCGCGTGCGCCCCGCTCTTCCAGGCTTGCGATGCCGGGACGCAAGCACCGCCCGCGCCGCTGAGCGACGTCGAGCAGTGCGTGTACGGACTGACGGGGTCTGAGCCGATCCTCCAGGACGTCATGCTGCGGGCGGCGGGCGCGCCGGTCGGCGACGTGCTCGCGGCGATTACCGCGCTCGAGTTGAAGGGACTGCTCCGCCGCGTGCCAGGGAATCTCCTGGTGCGGCGCGGCAAGTGACGTCCGTGAAGCAGGTGACATGAACTACCTTTCTCACTACGTCTTCAATCACCAGGTCTGCGGGCTGCCGCGCGAGCCGGGCTTTGTCGCCGGCGTGGCGTTGCCGGACCTGTGGCTGCGGTTCTCGCGGCGCCGGCGCATTCGCTGGCGGTGTGTGCGGTCCGCCGAGCCGCGTGACGCGCGGGAGTCGGCCCTGCGGGAGGGTCTGCTCAACCACGCCGAGGCAGACCGGGCTTTTCACGCTCTGCCGCTGTTCCTGACTTGGCACCGTGCGGTTCAGGACGCGGCGGGGCCATGCGATGTGCATCCGGCCATGGTGGACTTTCTTTCGCACGTCGCGGTCGAGCTGGCGCTCGATCACCACCTGCTGAGCCGCGAGCCGACCCTCGTCGACGAGTTCTACGATGCCGTGGCGGGCTGCGACGCCGACTGGGTCGAGGTCGCAACAGGGCGGATAGTGGGCGTCGACACGAGCGGGCTGGGTGAGGTTGTGCGCGCCTTCGTTCGTCGTCGCTTCATCCGCGTCTACGCAACGCACCGCGGGCTCAGCGAGGTCGTGCACGTGATCCTGGAACTGGCCCGGTTTCCGCATCCGCCGACGCGGGTCGTGGGGCGGCTCATCTCGGAGGCGCTGGTTCGGGTCTCACCCGCCGCCGTCTGGGCGGCCCTGCGGGAGGGCGGGGCTGTGCCGGTCGCCGCGGCGGGGGCGTAATTATCGCCATTGTGGCTCCGGTAATTCCGATCGTATACTGAGGTCGCGCGCTGCTCGGCTCGTAGTCGCGCGCGGGAGGTGGAGAGATGCGACGTTCGGGTACGCTCGCAGCGGCGATGATGGTGCTCGTGATCGTGACGAGTGGCGGGCTGGTCGCCGCGACCTACGACATGACGGTCAACTCGGGGGCCAGCGGGCTGCTGGCCAGCACGAACTTCACGGCCGACACCGCCGGGACGCTGATCGGGGCGTACGACCCCAACACCGATCCCACCAACACGCGGACCAAGCCCGGTGCATTCGGGTCGTTCGGCGACACCGAGAACGTGCCCGTCCAGGTGACGCTCGACTTCGGCCTGGGTGGGAACATCGACACGGCGCCAGTGGGCGGTTTCGCGCTGACGCTCAACCCGGGGGCCGGCACGCTCAGCATCGACAATCTCCAGATTGACCTGCTTGGCGGCTCGCCCGTGGCGCTCACTGCGACGATCACGCTCCTCACCGAGACGTTCCGCACGCGAAACCCCACGTCGCTGTACGTGGGCGGGATTCCGATCACGATCCCGATCGGCCAGGTCGAGCTGTCGCAGTTGACGGCGACGCAGGAGGCGGCCAGCGGCGCCGGGACGCTCACGCCGACCGGCCCCGGCACCTATGACTTCACTGCCGCCGTCCCGGTGCTGATCACCTCCAGCGCCGACTTCTTCGGCACACCGCTGGAGCCGCCGCCGTCGCCGGGCGTCCTTGCGCTTGAGGGGCAGATCGTGATAAGCGGGACAACGGCCACGCTGACATCGGTGCAGCCGATCGCGTTCTCGCAGTCTCAGGAGCCCAACCAGCCGCTGCCGGCGATTCCGCTGGCCCTGCCGACAATCCTGCCGCCGGGCGATACGGCCAACGTGATCCTGAACCTGGTTCTCCAGACGACGACGTTCAGCTTCAACGGCACGAACACGCTGGTCGCCAGTGGCCAGGGGCCCGCGGGCATGCCGGGCGATATGGACTGCGACGGCGACGTGGATTTTGACGACATCGACCCGTTCGTGCTCGCGCTGGGTGGCCAGGCGGTGTATGAGCTGCTGTATCCGGACTGCAACTGGCTCAACGCAGACTGCAACGGCGACGGCCAGGTGACCTTCGACGACATTGATCCGTTCGTCAGCCTGATCGGCGGATAAGTGCCCGACGCAAGGTGGCGCGCGTCATCCCGTGGCGGCTCTGCCGGCCTCAGTTGGATGCAATCAGCCGGGCGATCGGGCGGGTCCGCTCGATGTTCTCGAGCACGATCTTGAGCGAGACCAGCAGCGGGACGGCCAGCAGCATGCCGACCGGGCCCCAGACCAGTCCCCAGAACGCCAGCGACAGCAGGATCATCAGCGGGCTCACCCCCAGCCGGCGGCCGGCGATCCGTGGCTCCAGGTAGCTCCCCGTGGCCTGCTGGGCCAGGAACAGCAGCACCAGCACTGTGGCCGGCCGCCAGGCGTCGTCGAACTGCACGACGCTCATCGCCACCGGCAGCGCGACCGCGAAGATGGCCCCGACGTAAGGCACGTAGTTCACCGCGAACGTCAGCGCCGCCCAGAAGAACGCGTACTTCACGCCGAAGAGGAGCAGCACCCCGTAGCTGATCGCGGCCACCAGCAGGCTGATGAACGTCTTGACGGCCAGGTAGTGTGCCACGGCGGTGTTGATCGTCGTAACGACCGACATGATGCGATCCGCCGTCGCCGACGTGAATGCGGCCCCGATGCGGCGCGGGAGCGTGACCTGCTCGGCCAGCAGGAAGATCGTGAAGAACAGCACGATGAGCGAGCTGGCGAAGAACCCGACCACGTTGGTCAGCGCGGTGCGGACCAGCTCGGTGACGCGCGGCGTCGAGAACAGGCGCGTCGGCGGCGCCCCGGGCGGCGCGGGTGCGGTGGCGGGCTGCGCCTCGCGGGTCGTGGGTTCGGTGGCGGGCTGGGTCTCGGGGGTCGAGTGCGCGTCGAGATAGGGCAGCTCGACGAGCCGGCGGAGCCGCTCCGTCAGGCTCGTACCGAACGTCTCGAGGCGGGCCAGGTGCGCCGGCAGCTCCCGGCTCAGGTCGTCGATGGTCGGCCGGGCGAGAATCCAAGCGCCGTACAGCAGGCCGAAGATCGCCGCCACGATCACGCAGTACGCCGGCAGCGGCCGCAGGCCGATCTGGGCCAGGCGGCGCTGGAGGGGGACGATGAGGTAGCAGAGGAACGCCGCGATGAACAGCGGCTGGAGCATCGCGCGCAGCTCGCGCAGCAATAGAAACAGCAGGTAGAAGACCAGCAGGCCCAGCGCGGTGACCAGGAGGCCATCGCGGAGCCGGCCGTCGGCAGTGCGAGTCGGGGCAGCGCCTGGCGTCACGGTGTCCTGTCCAGCGGCCGGTCGGGGGTGCAGGCGGGCGGGCCGCGCGCGTCGCCGGCCCAGAACGTTACAATAAGTGGTTTGAACTCGAAAGCCGCACGGAGAGGGTGCCCATGCCGCTGAAGGTTTTCAACACGCTAGGCCGCCGGCTCGAGGATTTTGCGCCGCTCAGCCCGCCGCGGGTGGGCATGTACGTGTGCGGGCCGACCGTGTACGGCCACAGCCACCTGGGCCACGCCAAGAGCTACGTCAGCTTCGACGTCGTGCTCCGCTGGCTGCGCTACAGCGGCTACTCGGTGAACTACGTCCAGAACATCACCGACGTCGGGCACATGACCGACAACGACGAGGACGCCGGCGAGGACAAGATCATCGCCGAGGCCCGCCGGCGCGGCCTGCACCCCATGGCGGTCGTCGATGCGTTCACCCGCAGCTACCTCGAGGACATGGATGCGCTGAACATCCTGCGGCCGGACATCATGCCGCGGGCCAGCGGGCACATTCCCGAGCAGATCGAGTGCGTCCGCCGGCTGCTGGAGAAGGGTGTCGCCTACGAGGCGGCCGGGTCGGTCTACTTCGACGTGCACGCCTTCGCCGGCTACGGCAAGCTCAGCGGCCGGACCGTGGCCGAGCTGGAGGCCGGTGCCCGCGTGGCGGTGAACGAGGAGAAGCGGCACCCTGCGGACTTCGCCCTGTGGAAGCGGGCCGAGCCGGGCCACATCATGCGCTGGCCCAGCCCCTGGGGTGAGGGCTTCCCCGGCTGGCACCTCGAGTGCTCGGTCATGAGCCAGAAGTACATCGGCCCGACGCTCGACATCCACGGCGGCGGCCTGGAGAACCAGTTCCCGCACCACGAGTGCGAGATCGCCCAGGCCGAGAGCGACACCGGCATGCCGTTCGTGCGCTACTGGCTGCATAACAACATGGTCACGCTCAACGGCCAGAAGATGGGCAAGAGCCTGGGCAACGCCATCTCGCTCAAGCAGCTCTTCTACGAGGGCCACGCGCTGCTCGAAAAGACGTTCGAGCCGGCGGTCGTGCGGCACTTCATCCTGAGCAGCCACTACCGCTCGCCGCTGGATTTCTCGAACGAAGCGCTCAAGGCGGCCGAGGCGGGCTCGCATAAGCTCCGCGATGCCGTGCGGGAGCTGGCTCGCGCCGCAGGCACGCAGGCACGCAGGCACGAAGGCACGGGGGGGGCGGAAGAGGGAAGTGGGAAGAGGGAACAGGGAACAGGGAACAGGCAGCAGGGTGGGGCAGGGGCGATCCCCGCGCTGCCGACGGCGGCGGCAGCTGCGATCGCGCTCGCGCGGAGCGACGCGGTGCGCAGCGCGCTTCAGCAGATCGCTGAGCGCTTCACGGCGGCGATGAACGAGGACTTCAACACCGCCTCGGCGATCGCAACTGTGTTCGACTTCACGCGGCACACGGCGGCGTGGGTTCGCGACCGCGCCCCGATCGAGGACCTGCGAGCGGCCGATGCGCTCATGCACCAGCTCGTCGGAGACGTGCTCGGGCTGCGCTGGGCCGACCCGCTCGGCGGTGCGGACCCTGCCGCACGCGACGGGCTGATCCGGATTCTCGTCGACCTGCGCAACGACGCGCGCAAGTCGAAGAACTTCGCGCTCTCCGACCAGATTCGCGATCGGCTTGCGGCGGTCGGCGTCGAGCTCAAGGACGGCCCGCAGGGAACGACCTGGTAAGTCGCTCGACGCTCTCGCCCGAGCCCCGATCCCCTAACCTCGCGCGGCGCGTGCGGCCCTGCCCCGTTCGCGCGGTGGGAGCCGCGGGATCGGCTTCGCACCGCGCGCCGCGGACGCGGCATTTACCACGGGTTCTTCACGTGGCACGCCCGGCCCGTCTTCACGATGTAGTCCTGGTGATAGTCCTCGGCCGGCCAGAACGTCCGGGCCGCCTCGACCTGCGTGACGATCTTGCGGTCGCCGAACCGGCCCGACTTCTCGAGCTCGGCGATGTACTCGAGTGCGGCGGCCCTCTGCGCGTCGCTCACGTACCAGACGCCCGAGCGATACTGGGTGCCGATGTCGGGCCCTTGGCGATTGCGCTGCGTCGGGTCGTGCATGACGAAGAACGCCTCCAGGAGCCGCCGGTACGAGATCCGCGCCGGATCGAACACGACCTTCACCGTCTCGGCGTGGTTCGTGTCGCCGTTGCACACCTGCTTGTACGTGGGGCGCTCCGTATCGCCCTGCATGTAGCCGCTCTCCGCGCTCAGGACGCCCTGCCCAAGCTGGAAGTAGTGCTCGACGCCCCAGAAGCAGCCGCCGGCGAAGTACGCCGTCTCCGTCGCGACCGGACGGCTCGCGGGCGGCAGCTCGGCTCCCTTCTCGTGGAACTTCAGCGATGCGGAGTTCAGACAGTGCCGCTCGCCGGTCGGCTTCGGCCCGTCATCGAACACGTGGCCCAGGTGCGACCCGCACCGCGCGCAATTGATCTCGGTCCGAATCATGCCGTGGCTGCGGTCCTGGCTCCGGCTGACGTGCTCGGCGTCGACCTCGCGATAGAAGCTCGGCCAGCCGGTGCCCGAATTGAACTTGTGCTCGCTGGAGAACAGCGGCAGGCCGCAGACGACGCAGCAGTATGTGCCCTCCTTCTTGTTGTCGAGCAGCGTCCCGCAGAACGGCGGCTCGGTGTCGGCCCTCTGCGTGATGCGGTACGCCTCCGGATCCAGCTTGCTGGCCAGCTCGGCGACCTTCTCGCGCGGCAGGGGCGTGATGTCGTAACCGGACTTCGAGTAGCGCGGCAGGGCAGGTGTCACAGCGGGCTGGCCTTTCTCCATGTTCGGGTGTGCTGATGCGCCGGCAGAGGGCGGCGCGACCTTTCCGGGGGGTGTGCTGGCCGCGACCTCGCACCCGACGACCACGGCGAGGACGCAAGCGGCAGCGGCGACGACGATGTTTCGCGGTTTCATGCTCTGGGTAACCACACGCCGGGCGACCTTGTTCCAGGCGACTTGCGCCCCGGGCCGGCGTGGCCCTTCGGCGACCCGGTGCATCATAGCCGGGTCGACGAATTCCGACGGGGCGGCCGGCTCCCCACGTCCGTCCGCGCCCGGGGTGGCGGCCTCGCCCGCGTCTTGAACCGGTCCAGGAACGCGGCGATAGTCCCCGGCGTCGAGTTGTGTGGCCATGTGGTACCGGTCTTCAGCCGGTGTGCCAAGCGCTCTACGGCACCGGCTCCCAACTGGTGGTCCTGGTGGCACAGCTTTCCGAGCCGTGCCCGGGCTGTCGTGCAAGTGAGGTCACGCGCATGTCAGAGTTCGCAGGCCGCGTCATCGTTGTCACCGGCGCCCTCGGCCACCTCGGAGCCGCGCTGGCCCGGCACCTGGCCTCGCTCGGCACGCACCTCGTGCTGGTCGACCGCCTCGGCGACAAGCTGCGGGCCACCTACGGCCCCGACGACGCCGGGCGGCTCACGATCGGCGACGTGAATCTGGCGTTCGCGCCGGCCGCGGCGGGCGTCTTCGAGACCGCTCAACTCCGCTTCGGGCGGATCGACGGCCTCGTGCACACCGTGGGCGGGTTCCGCGGCGGATCCCCAATCCACGAGGACGACCCCGGGAACTGGGACTTTCTCTACGAAATCAACGTCAAGACGACGCTGCACACCTGCCGCGCAGCCGTCCCATACCTGCTGCGGCAGCGGTCCGGCAGCATCGTGACCATCGGCAGCCGGGCGGCGCTGGCCGGCGACGCGAATTACGGACCCTACTGCGCCGCCAAGGCCGCCGTCGTGC
>CAADGM010000237.1 GCA_900696535.1 uncultured Planctomycetota bacterium | reverse complement strand
TGATCGCGGCACGGCTGGCGATGCCCGCAGCGGTGCGGCGCGAATGTGCGCGACTGATCTGCGCGGCGCTCGACCGCCTGCTGCCCGAACTCGGCGGATCGGTCGTCGCGGCCTACTGGCCGATCCGTGGCGAACCCGACCTGCGAGCGTGGATCGGGTCGATCCGCAGCCGCGGCGCGCGTTGCGCGCTCCCGGTCGTGGTCGCCCGAGGCGAACCGCTGGCGTTTCGCGAATGGCGCGCCGACGCCCGCCTGGTCCCGGGTGTCTGGAACATCCCGGAACCGGCCGACGGCGAGACGCTCGTCCCGCAGGTAGTGATCGCACCGGTGGTCGGCTACGACCGCCACGGCTATCGCCTCGGCTACGGCGGCGGCTATTACGACCGCACCCTCGCGGCCTGCGCGCCACGGCCCTTCGCGATCGGAGTCGGCTACCACGCCGCGGCACTCGCCGGCTTCGAGCCGCAGCCGCACGATGTGCCGATGGACGCGATCGTCGACGAGCGCGGAGCCAGCCTGCATCGCCAGGATCATCCCACCGATCTGCCCACTTTTCTGGTGGGACCCGAAAAACCTTGACAGCCCACTGCCGATCCACTCAAATCGGTCGTTGACAGGCAACGGGCTGGTACGGGTGTGCAGGTGGAGGCCGACACGCTGCTGCGCGAGATCGTCGAATACTGCCGCAGGGCAGGCGTCGCCGAGTCGACGTTCGGGCGATTCGCGGTCAACGACGGCAAGTTCGTCAACCGCCTGCGTGACGGCGGGCGGATCACGACGGCCACCGCCGAACGGGTGCGCCGGTTCATCGCCACCGACGCGCGTGCCGGCGCGCGCAACGGCCGGGGCTTCCTGATCGACGCGCCGCCCGGCGCGCCGCTGCCGCTGCCCCGCGTCGACCCGCAGGAGCCGCCTGCGCACGTCGACCGCAATTTCCGCTTCTTCGACAACCGGCAGAAGTACCAGCTCTTCGTCAGCACCTGCTCCGAGAAGGCGGTGGTGGCGCAGCGCGTCGCGATGGAGCTGGCCAACATACACCCGACACCGCCCGCGGTGCGCGTCTTCGACGCGGGCTTCGGCGACGGCACGGTGCTGGTGCGCGTGATGCGCGCGATGCACAAGCGCTTTGCGACGATGCCGTTCTACATCGTCGGCAAGGAGATCAGCGTCGAGCACGTGCGACTCACGCTCGAGAAGATGGCCGATCGGTTCTTCGAGCATCCGGCCACGGTGCTCGTGCTCACCAACATGAACTACACCGAGGCGCCGTCGCTCGCGCCCGCCTCGCTGGCCGCCGCCACCACGCTCGTCTGGCACGAGGTTGCGCTCACCGGCGCCACGTCGAACGAGTTCGAGGAGCAGATCGCGGCGCTCGGTCCGTTCCTCGCCGAGCACTGGCGCGTGAACATCGACCCGGCCACCGGCAACCCGGTGTACGCGCGACCCACGGTCCTGGTGCTGTATCGCGACGATCACCGCTTCCTGCTCGAATCGGTCATCCCCAGGCGCGGCGGCAGCGAGGCCGGCTACGACCTGGTCATCGCGTCGCAGCCGTACCGCGCGCGCGCCGACCTGCGCTTCAAGGCCTCGCGCGTGATCGCGCCGCTGGCGCGCAGCCTGGCACCGGGCGGGCGGCTGCTGGCGATCCACTCGCGCGGCGACGACCCGGGGCTCGAGATCCTGCAGAAGATGTGGCCCGGCGAGAACCCGTTCATCCACGATCGCCACAAGATGCTCAAGGCGGTGAAGGAAGCGCTCGGCGCGGCCGCACGCGGCCTGAACTTCAACGCCTATTCCGACGCGCGCTCGCTGTTTCGCTTCGACATGCACGCGCTGCCCACCGAACTGTCGGCGTCGATCGGCACGTCGATGCTGTTCGCCGCCTGGAACGCGGCCATCTACGTCGGCCAGATCGACGACGCCCGGCTCGAGAGCGCGATGGGCGACCGGCGCTACCTCGAGATTACCGGCGAGGTACTGCACCGCTACAGCGGGCTGTGGTTCCAGGACGAGTCGTACATCATTTCGCGGCATCGCGACTGAAGGACGCAGGCATGGATCCCGGAGACGCGGCGATCGTCCGGCTCGCGCGCAACGCGTCGATCGAAACCTCCACCCGCAACGTCGCCGATGTCGGCGGCTACGCACGAATGCTGCCGTCCGGGAGCGACGTCTACATCACCTTCCTGCCGGGCACGCCTTACCATCACATCCTGAGCACCGCGACCCGGCTGCAGCAGGTCGGCCTGAATCCGGTCCCGCACCTGGCCGCCCGCCGCTTCGCGAGCGCCGCCGCAGTGGCCGACTTCCTCGAACGCTTGCGCGACCAGGCCGGCGTGACCCGTGTGCTGCTGGTGGCCGGCGACAGCGACGCTGCGGCCGGCCCCTTCGACTCGAGCCTGCAGGTTCTCGAGACCGGCGTGTTCGAGGCCTGCGCAATCCGCAGCATCGGCGTGGCCGCGTATCCCGAGGGCCACCGGCGCATTTCGCAGCAGGCGCTCGACGACGCGCTCGATCGCAAGATCCGGTACGCCGACGCGCACGGGCTCGAGTTGTTCGTGGTCTCGCAGTTCTGCTTCGAGCCGCAGCGCGTGCTCGACTGGCTCGTGCGGCTGCGTGCACGCGGAGTCACGGCCCCGGTGCGCATCGGCGTGGCCGGCCCGGCCACCGTGCGCACGCTGCTCGCCTACGCACTGCGCTGCGGAATCGGCACCTCGATGAAAGCGCTCGGATCGCAGCCGGTCTCGCTCACCCG
>CAADGM010000236.1 GCA_900696535.1 uncultured Planctomycetota bacterium | reverse complement strand
GGATGAGCGAGACCATGTTGCGATCGCGGTCGGCCACGGTGAGGTAGATGGTGTCGCCGTCGCGGAGGGCCGCGTCGGCCCGGGCCAGGCGCTCGGACAGGTCGCCGGGGCCCGTGCCCGCTGGACCGGTTGTGGCGCGGAGCATGCTGATCTGTCCGGGCTGGATGCTGCGGGCGGCGCGGTTCGGGTCGAGGAGCTTGCGTCGCTCTTCGGCGTAGGCTTTCGAGATCAGCGTTCCGACGGACAACCGGACGAAGTCCGGGTCTGCGTAGTAGCGGGCGCGGTCCTCGTACACGATCTTCTTGGCCTCGATCTGGTGATGCAGGTACGCGGCGTTGTTGTGGCCCATTGAGCGCAGGTCGTAGGCTTCGAGCAGGTTCAGCATTTGCAGGGCCGCGATCCCCTGCCCGCTGGGCGGCAGCTCCCACACCTCGTAGCCGCGGTAGCTGGTCGACACGGCGTCGACCCACGAGGACCTGTGCGCCTCGAGATCGCGCTTGCGGAGGAAGCACCCGACCCGCTGGCAGAACGCGTCCACGACGTCCGCCAGCTCGCCGCGATAGAACACGTCGCGCCCACCCACGGCGAGCTTCTCGAGTGTCTCCGCCAGGGCCGGGTTGCGGAAGACTTCGCCCTTGCGCGGCGCCCGCCCCCCGGGCAGAAACGTGTCCGCAAAGCCCGGCTGCTCGCGCAAACGCCGGCCACCCAGCTCCCAATAGTGGGCGATCAGCTCGCTGACCGGGAAGCCCTCGCGCGCGTATCGGATCGTCGGCGCCAGGAGGTCGCGCATCGGCAGTCGGCCGAACCGCTCATGCAGCTCGAACCAGCCATCTACGCAGCCCGGCACGCTGACCGGCAACGGGCCGTCGCTGGGGATGCGCTTCAGGCCCAGCCCCCGCAAGTGGTCGAGCGAGAGCGCGTACGGTGACCGCCCGCTCGCGTTCAGCCCGTGAAGCTGCTGCGCGCGCGCGTCCCACACGATCGCGAAGAGATCACCTCCGAGGCCGCAGCCGACTGGCTCCATCAACGTCAGCGCGGCGTTGGCGGCGATGGCCGCGTCGACGGCGCTGCCCCCGCCCTTGAGCACGTCGATCGCGACCTGGGTTGCGAGCGGCTGGCTGGTGCAGGCCATGCCATCTCGGGCGATCACTTCAGATCGCGTCGCGAACGCGCGCCCGGTGACCCGATCGCCGCCGAGCGCCAGCGCGGGCAGGCACGCCACCAGGAGCAACGGCAGCGCCGCGGATTGATCCAGCATGTCTCAGCCCTCGTTTCGAACCGAACCGTGAACCGCCGGGGCATCTTCGGCCCGACCCGACCGCCGGGCAAGCCGGGGAGGTCAGCGACGGCGGGTTCCCAGGGACCGCGATCGACTATACTTCTCCCGGACTGCCGATCGCGGCCCGTGAATCGTGTGCGCGGCAACTGGCACGGCCGCCGGTGAGGCGGGCCTCCAGCTCGCCAGGGCAGGCAGGATGCCTTGCCACCGCACCGACACGCCGGGCTACTGGTGAGGCACGACACTGGCGCCCTGGTGGGTCGCATGAAACGGTTGACACTGGACCTGCCCGGCATCTCGCCCTGGAAGCAGCGCGCCCTGAACGTCATTGCGCCGCTGTTCGAGCGGCTGATCGCGTTGCCGCGTCTCAACCGGCTCTACGACCAGGTCGTTCGCGACCCATCGCCGCGCAGCTTCCCTGAAAAGTGGCTGGCGGCGCTGGGGATCGGCTTCCACGTCGATCCGGCCGAGCTGGCCCGTATCCCCCGGATCGGTCCGCTGGTGGTCGTAGCGAATCACCCCTTCGGAATCGCCGACGGGATCATCCTGCTGACGCTGCTACAGCGCGTCCGCCCGGACGTAAAGATCCTGACCAATCACTTCATGCACGGGCTGCGCGAAGCACGCGAGAACATGATCCTGGTCGACCCGTTCACCTCGCCCGACGCGGCCCGGCGCAACCGGGCCAGCCTGCGCGCCGCGCTGGAGTGGCTCGCGGGGGGCGGCGTGATCGGTGTGTTCCCCGCGGGCGAGGTGGCTCATTATCGACTGCGCGATCGGCGCGTGGTCGAGTCGCCCTGGATCGACACGGTCGGCCGCATCATCCAGCGCACGCGCGCCGACGCGCTGCCGATCCTCTTCGACGGTACGAACGGCCCGTGGTTTCACCTGGCGGGGCTGCTTCATCCGCGCCTGCGAACGGTCCTGCTCACCCGCGAGCTGCTGAACAAGAAATCCCGCATCGTCCGAGTCGAAGTGGGCGCGTTGATCCCCTTTGCACGGCTCAGCCGCTTCGAAGATCCGCAGGCGCTGACCGACTACTTGCGGCTGCGGACCGAGGTGCTGCGCGCCCGTGTGCCGAGCGAGCCGGCCGACTCGGCCGTGGCCGCCGCTGCGGGCGCCCCCCGTTTCGCCACGCCGGTTGCCGCCGCGACGCCCGCCGACCAGGTGGCCCGCGACGTGGCGTCGCTGCCGCGCGACGCGCTGCTCGTCACCAGCGGGGCGCTGGAGGTCTACTGCTTCCGTGCCACCCAGGCGCCCGCGCTGCTTCGCGAGATCGGTCGTCTGCGCGAGCTGAGCTTCCGGGCGGCGGGCGAGGGATCGGGCCGGGCCATCGACCTGGACGCATTCGACGAATACTACTGGCATCTCTGCGTGTGGGACCGCGCGGCCGGGCAGCTCGTGGGAGCCTACCGCGCCGGGCCGACCGACGAGATTCTCCCCGCCCGCGGCGTGACGGGCCTCTACACGCACACGCTGTTCCGCTACGGCGATCGCCTGATGCAGCAGCTCGGGCCGGCCCTGGAGCTTGGTCGCTCGTTCGTCGTCCCGCAGCAGCAGCGCAGCTATGGTGCGCTGCTCTCCCTGTGGAAGGGCATCGGGCGGCTGTGCGTGCGCCACCCCCGCTATCGCAACCTCTTCGGCGCCGTCAGCATCAGCGCCGAGTACCAGTCGACCACGCGGCAGCTCCTGATGACCTTCCTGCGGGCCAATCGCTTCCGGGACGACCTGGCCCGGCTTGTCACGCCGCGAAACCCGCCGCGCCTGCCCCGGCCGCGCCGCGACGAGCAGCGGATGGTCTCGACGGTCGTGCGGGATCTGGCCGACGTGGACGAGCTGGTGTCCGAGATCGAGCGCGATCGGCGCGGCATGCCGACGCTGATCCGCCAGTATCTCAAGATGAACGCGCGGCTGCTGGGCTTCAACGTCGATCCGGAGTTCAGCGACGTGCTCGACGGGCTGATTCTCGTGGACCTGTGCAAGTCCGACCGCCCACTGCTGGATCGCTATCTCGGCCCGGAAGGGGCGGCCAGCTTCCTCGCGTATCACGGGTTTGCGCCCGGAGTCACGCGCCGCGTCGACGCCGGTGGTGCCGTGGCCGATGGCGGCGAGCCGGTCGGCGCGGAACACGCCGCTCGGTAGACTGGCGCCCATGTCCGCCGCGCCGCACGATCCCGTCATCTCCATCCGCGACCTGGTGGTGCGGTTCCCCACGGGCGACGGCGGGCTGGCTACGGTGCTCGACGGGGTGAGCTTCGACGTGTACCGCGGCGAGACCATCGTCATCATGGGCGGCTCGGGCTGCGGCAAGAGCACGCTGCTGAACTGCCTGATCGGCGAGATCGTGCCCGAATCGGGTCAGATCACGTACCTCCTGCCGGGGATCCAGGACTTCGACATCGTCCGGGCCGACGAGCGGACGCGCAACCGCCTGCGGAAGCGCTTCGGCATCCTGTTTCAGTCCGGGGCGCTGTTCAGCTCGATGACGCTGGCGGAGAATGTGGCCCTGCCCCTGCGCGAGCACTCGCACGTCCCCAAGGACATCATCGACATCGTCGTGGCCATGAAGCTCCAGCAGGTGCGCATGCTCGCGCACCGCGACAAGTACCCGGCGCAGCTCTCCGGCGGCCAGAAGAAGCGGGCCGGCCTGGCGCGGGCCACGGCGCTGGATCCGGAGATCCTGTTCTACGACGAGCCGTCCGCGGGGCTGGACCCGGTCACGTCGTCGGCCATCGACGAGCTGATGATGGACCTTTCGCACAAGCTCCAGGTCACGAGCGTGGTCGTGACCCACGAGATGGACTCCGCCTTCCGCATTGCCGACCGCATGGTGATGCTGCACCAGGGCCGCGTGCTCCAGATCGGCCCGCGCAGCGACTTCGAGCGCCTGCGGATCGCGAATCCGGACGAGCTGGAGACGACCGAGCAGAAGCTGGTACACCAGTTCCTGAACGGCGCCCCCCGCGGGCCGCTGACCGACCTCGAGGGCATCAGCGAGTACGAGAAGATCCTCATCGGGGAATAGCCGCCGGTCGAGCTGCGGTGGGGAGGGAGCAGTCCCGATGGCACCAGTCTCGAACGAACGCTTCTCTCGCTCGCTGTCGCCCCGGGGCAGCGGTTTCCGACCGGTGCCGGTCTTCCGCGGCACAAGGCCAAGTCGTGTGCTGGCGACCTTTGCGGGACGTGAGGGGTGCTTTCTAGGCCGGGATTGCGGTCGCCGCGCGCGGCGTCCACAATCACCGCAGGTTGGACGACCCCGCGCGAGTAGCCCCGCTTGAGTTCCGAGCGTAAGAAACGGACCCGCAACGAACCAGCACGCAGCCAGTTGGGAGGGCAGGCGGCGCCGCGCGACCGGTTGCCCGAGGCGACCGCCGCACAATTGGGCGGTGTGCGGCGCTGGCAGCCGTGGCTGCTTTGGTCGCTTGCGGGGCTGGCGCTGCGCGTGCTAATCGGGATGAACTTCGGCGGCTACTGGGACCCCGGCGACCTGGACGCGTTCGTACGGTGGGGCGGGCAGGTCTGGGAGCGCGGATTGGGGAGTGTGTACAACGAAGCGCCGTCGGCGCTGGCAATGCGCCGGTTCAATCGCGAGACGGGCGAGTTCAATCTGCGCGTGCGGCAGCACAGCGTGGTCTGCAACTACCCGCCGCTGTCCGTGTACCTCTTCGCGGCTTCGTACCGGCTCTACGAGGCCGCTTGGACGCCGCCCGACGAGGCCGGCTGGCGTCGGCTCGGCATCAGCGGGTCGGTACCCCCCGAAGCGGTCCGCCGGCCGGTCGTCAACACACCGCTGTGCCAGGCCCTGTTCCTCGGCTGGAGTGTCGTGGGGGACTTCGTCCTCGCGGCTGGTTGCGCGGCGATCGTTGGGCTGTACCGCTCGCGTCGCGCCGCGCTGGGCACCTACGGGCTGATGCTCGTGCTGCCGCCGGTCTGGTGGGATTCCATCGTCTGGGGACAGACCGAGACGTTCATCCTGGCGCCGGCGGCGTGGATGCTGTATCTGATGCTGCGCGAGCGGTATGTGTCGGCGGGCGTCCTGTGGGGCGCGATGCTGGCGCTGAAGACGCAGGGGATCTTGTTCGTTCCGGTGTGGGGATTCGCCGTCTTGGCCAATGCGTGGCGTCGTTTCCGGGAGCACGGTTCCGAGGCCTCGACCCGTGCCGGCTTCTGGATGCCGGTCGTGGGCGGGCTGATCGCCATTGCCACGCTGCTGTTGATCGCACTGCCGGTGACGATCGCCGGCGGGTGGGCCTGGGCGCGGCAGTGCTACGTCGCCAACCTGTTCGAGACGCTGGCCCAGTACACGACGCTATACGCCTTCAACATCTGGTACTTGGACCTGCTGATCACGAACTCGGCCTACGCGACCGACATCGTGGCCGGGCTGCCGAAGCGTCTGTGGGGCACGATCGTCTTGATCGCCGGGCTCGGTGGGGCGCTCGCTTGGGGGCTGCGCCGGTGGGTGAGCGAGCCGCGTGGCCTGCTGGCGTGGACGGCCCTGGCGCTGCTGCTCGTCATGATGCTGCCGACCAAGGTCCATGAGCGCTACCTGCTGCTGGCGATTCCGTGGATTGTCCTCGTAGCGGTTCTACACGCGCGGGTCTGGCCGGGGGCCGCGCTGCTCCTGATCGTGCTCATGGCCCAGCTCGCCTGGCCGCTCTGGCTCGAACCCGGGCCGATGGTCCGCTACCCGCGTGGGCGGTGGGCCGACGTTGCTGCGCGCACCCCTGCCGAGTACCACGCACAAGTCCGCGAGATCTATGACCGCGAGCGAGCCGCGACCGAGCCAGTCGAGTGGACATTCACGGTCATCGGGCTGCTCGGGTTTGTGTTGACTGCGGGGGCGATCGTGAGCATCCCGCGCTCAAGCGCGCGTTTGGCTGGCGCGGGGGACCGCCTTACAGTGCGTGCGTCTGGCCCGGCGCCGTAGCCGTCCTTGGGCGCCGGTTGGAAACCGGTGCCACAAGAATCTGGGAGCTCCGCGCCGGTGGGCGCCGGTGCACCAGTTTTCCGGCGGGTGCTCGGTGCCACGCCGAGGGTAAGTGGAGCGGGCGACCATGCCGCGTACGCCGAGACGCACCTCACCGATTCCGCCCGGCGCCGCGCCGGAGCCGCGCCAGCAGACGGTGTGGGCGCGCGTGCAGCCGTGGCTCTGGATCACCCTCGGGGGTGTCGCCCTGCGGATCGTCCTCTGGGCGACGCTCGCCGGCTACCTCTACCCCGGCGACCACGACGACTTCGTACGCTGGGGACTCCAGGTCGTCGAGCGCGGCCTGACCACCCTGTACACCGAGCCGCCAGAGCGGCGCGACATGCGGGGCTACCACGCGCCGAGCGGGCTGTGGGGCGTTACCCAGCGGCAGGTCGATCGGGTCTGCAACTACCCGCCGCTATCGACGTACCTCCTGGCCAGCTCGGGCTACGTGTACAGCGCGAGCTGGTCGCCGCTGACGGCCGAGGACATCGACGCGCTGGGGCTCACGGGGCGGGTCGGGCCGGAGTTCGGCCGCCGCCCCATCGTGAACACACCCGCCTCGCAGGTGATCTTCACGTTCTGGAGCGTACTGTGCGACTTCCTCCTGGCGGCGGGGTGCGCGGCGATCGTGTGGCGCTTCGCCCCGCGCGTGGCCGCGCTGCTCGTGTACGCGTTCATGCTGGCCGCGCCGCCGTTCTGGTGGGATTCGATCGTCTGGGCGCAGACGGACACGATCGTGCTGGCCCCGGGGGTGTGGATGGTCTACCACCTCCTCCGGGGGCGCTATGTCGTGGCCGGCGTGCTGTGGGGCGCCGCCCTGGGGCTCAAGACCCAGGGGATCCTCTACACGCCGATCTGGGGCTTCGCGTTCGCGTGCCAGGCGCTGCGACTGTGGAGCGAGCAGCGCGTCGCGGCCCTGCGGCAACCCGCGTTCTGGAAGCCGGTGCTCGGCGGGCTGGTCGCGATCGGCGTGTTGCTGGTGGCCGCGCTGCCGTTCATGCTCAAGAGCGGGTTGGCATGGCTCGAGCGGAGCTACCTGGAGAACCTCTTTGAGACCTACACCGAGCTGACCACGCTCAAGGCGTTCAACATTTGGTACCTCGACCTGCTGATCAGTGACAACCTCGACGCACGGGTGCAGGTCCTGGGGCTCACCAAGGGCACGTGGGGGACGCTGCTGCTGATCGCTGGGCTCGGTTTGGGCTTCGCCTGGGCCCTGTGGCGCTGGCGAGAGCGTCCCACCGGGCTGCTTCTGTGGACCGCGCTGGCGTTCGTGCTGATCATGATGCTCCCCACCAAGGTGCATGAGCGGTACCTGATCCTGGCCCTGCCGTGGCTCATCATCGTTGGCGGACTGTCGTGGCGGCCGTGGCCCGGCCTGCTGCTGCTACTCATCGTGATGATGGCCCAGCTCTCCTGGCCCTGGTGGCTGGCCAGCGGACGGGGCACCTGGCCCGGCTACGAGCAGCAGCTCATCCGTGACTACCACGAAGGCTTGGCCGCGCTCCCGCCCGAGCGTCGCCGGCATGTCCCGCCCCTCGAGGACGTTCTGGCCGAGCGGCGCGAGCAATACGAGCGGATGTATAGCCGCACAACGCCCATCGAGTGGACCCTCACGATCCTCGCGCTGCTGGGGGCGGCGTGGTGTGTGGGGGCGCTGCTGTCGCTTCCGGCAGATGCCGGCGTGGCCAGCCGCAATTTGGCACGCCCCCCGACGAAGACTACAGTGACGCCACGCCGTGGCGGGGGCGCCGCGCCGGCTCGCTGATGCTGCCCGGCGCCCCGGCGGCCGCGTCGCAGGAGAGCCATGCGATGGCCACCGAGCCCAGCCCCGTCCCGCCGACGCCTTCCGCCGATGCGGCCAAGCCGCGCCCCGCCGCCCAGTCGAAGCGCAGGCCGCACGAGGTGGTGTTCATCACGTACCCGAAGCTGCTCTTCACCTGGCCGCTGATCCTGGCTGGCTACCTGTTCTGGCCGCTGGCCTATGCGCCGGCGCCAGTGCCGCCGCCTGCCGAGGCGCCGGCCACATCGCCAGCGCCGGCCGAGACCGGCGCCGCCGCTCAGGAGCCAGTCCGGGCGCCGCTGTCGGCCCCCGGCGTCTCACCGCGGCTGGAGCGGCTGGGCTGGGCGTACCTCTGGATCGCACTGATCGTGCTGATTGCGATGGGGCTGGACTTCAACCGCAATCACAGCGCGTTCCTGATCGTGCTCGCGGTGGCGATCTGGATGGCGGGCCTGTGGCTGCACGACCGGCACCACTTCACGCTTTTCGGAGACATCTACCGCTGGTTCGCGCGGCTCGATGTGCAATACGACCGCAGCCTCGGCCTCACGCTGAGCATCCTGCTGACGATCCCCTACCTGGTCATGCTCGTCTGGGGCCGGCTGAACGACTACTGGCGCATCACGCACAACGAGTTCGAGCACTACTCCTTCGGCCGCGTCGACGACGCGCTGGGCCGCGGGGCCAAGACCATCCGCACCGAGTTCCCCGACATGTTCGAGCTGCTGCTCGGCCTGGCCGGGACACTCATCGTCTTCAACGCGACGGGCACGCAGGAGCTGCGGCGGATTCAGCACGTCATGTTCCTGCCCTTCGTCCGCCGCCGGCTCAACCAGGTCCTGGAGCGCGTCGCCGTGGACGTGGTTCAGACGATGGAGGAAGAGGAGACTCAGGTCTGACGTGCGGGTCCGCGTGGGTCATCGGGTCCACGCGCCAGCGCAGCCGCAGTGCAGGTCGCATGCCGAGCGGGTGCAGCTCCACGATGCGGGCGATCTGGACCCATCCGGCCTGCTCGAGCGCGCGGCAGGAGGCGTGGTGGTTGTGCCAGATCCGCGCCAGCAGCCGCCGCGGGCCGTGGTGACGCAGGTCGCTGGCGGAGTAGCGCACCAGGTGCGTGGCCAGGCCGCGGCCGCGGTACGGCTCGGCGGTCGTGAGTTGCACGAGCTTGGCCTCGTCGGGCATGAGCGTGAGGAACCCGCGGGAGGCGTAGCGCTTCGGATTCCAGTAGCAGGCCACCGCGGCCAGCTCGGCCCCCAGCCACGCCCCGTACAGCCACGCGCCCTCGCCCGCGTACGCGGCCAGGCCACGGAGGGACTCCCAGGGCGTATGAAGCAGCGGCGTGATCGAGTCCAGCGGCGCACAGCGCACCGCGCGGTCGCGCTCAGGCGGCTGAACGGCGGTCGTGATGCACGCGTAGATGCGATAGAGGCCGTAATCGCCGAAGAGCAGGTGGGCCAGGCGCTTCAGCATGCCGCACCACGCAGCCACTTCTTGATGCGGGACTTGAGCCCGACGCTGTGCAGGGCGGCGCCGAGCCCCGTCGACACGTCGCCGGCGAGCGCGTGCAGGCGCGCGGCCGCTACGAGACGCCACGTTCGCCGAAGGCAGAAAATGTCGGCGCAGCGGACGGCATCCGTGGCGAAGAGCGACTTGTGGGGCGCCTCGCCGGCGGTGAAGTCGAGCATCCGCCAGCGTCCCTCGCTCATGAGGCGCTCCAAGACGTGGTAGAGCAGCACGGTGCCGGGCGAGAGGAAAGCGAAGTCGGGGTCGTGCCCCACGTGGTCGTAGAAGACGACCGCGTCGCGGGCCGTGCAGAGGAGATAGGCCACGGGCAACTGCTCCACGAACAGGAGGTAGCCTCGCAGCCGGTCCTCCGCCGCCAGCGCCTGGGCCGTCTCGACGAAGTGCCGCTCCGAGGGCAACCCCAGCCCCAGCAGCCGCGCCTGGTATGTCCGCGCCGACACCGCCAGCGCCGCGACGTGGAACTGCTCGAACTCGGTCGGCGTGCGATACTCGCGAACGTCGGGGTTGCCGCCGCACGCGACCGCCACGCGCCGGACTTTCCGCCGCAGCGTCGCGCGAGTCTTCGACGAGAATTTATGGACGTAATGGTCGAACGAACGGGTCAGGTCGACCGTCTGGAGGGCGTACTGCCGGGCGACGTAGCGGAAGTAGCGCCGCCCCCAGGCGAAGCGCGGCAGGCGCGTGGCGACGGGCTGCGCGCGGGTGAGCGTGCCGTCGAGCGCAGCGGGCAGGCCGGGCGGCTCGTCCCACGCGAGCCCTGCGGTTGGCAACTCCGTGAAGTGCCGGGCGTCTTCCCGCACGCGCAGCTTCAGCGCGGCGACCTGGAGGTCGCCCAGCGCCAGCCGCAACGTGGTGACCCGCTCGACGCGTTCCGGCGGCTTCAGAGCCACCGGCGCCGAAACTGCTCCGCGCGGCGCCATGCCCGCTCCAGCATTCCCGGTGCACAGACCTGCGCCTTGATATCGACCGGGACGGCGCAGGGGTCGAGTTCGCGCAGGAGCGGCGTTCGAAACAGCTCCCGGTGGGCGGCGAGGAAGCGTCCCAGTCGCTCGAAGCGCCGAATCATGATCGGGTCCGGACGGGCGCGGCCCGTGTGCGGGTGGCGACGGATCAGCTCGAAACTGTGCAGGACAATTACGAACGTGAGCCACCCGGCGCGGGCGGCGTGGAGCAGCGCGGCCTCCAGTTCGCGGCTGGAGCACGCGGCGAGCTGCGCGTGCCGCAGGCGGGTTCCGCCGTCCGCCAGGCAGGAGATGGGCAACTCGATCACGCCGTCGTGCTCGACAGGCTGAAGCCAGGGGCGCTCGGTGAACAAGTGACAGTGCGTGCCGAGCAGGGCGGGGTTGTAGCTGGTGTCGAAGGCGATGCCGAGTTGCCGAAGCGCCGCCAGCGTGTCGAAGTTGGCCCCGTAGCTGCCCGCGCGGAAGGCGCAGACGTCGCCGGCGCCGGCGTCGCGCAGGTTCTGCCGGCCGCGTTCGATCAGCGTCGCCTGGTCATGCAGCGGCAGCTCCCAGAGGCAACGCGTCAGCCCGTTGCGGCCGCCGCCGGAGCACCACTCGGGGTGCACGTGCAGTTGGACATCGTGGCCGCGGTCGCGCACGGCGGAGACGGTTTCGACCAGGAAACGCTGTCCCAGTGCGTCGGCGTGCAGGGCTTCGACGAGAAAGACGCCCCGCAGTCCGTGCCGCTCGAGCACGTCCATCTGGTAGGCGATCCCGAAGTCGCCGTCGGGCGTGCGGCCCAGGATGTCGCGCTCGTACAGCGCCTGCGGGTCGTCGCGGCGCAGGTCCATGGACCGCGGCCACATCTCCACGTCGCAGGTGAGCAGAACGCGCAGCACGCTGCCCTTATCGGCAGCCCCCGCGCGGCCGCCTCCGCGCTCGTGCCTGGCGCCGCGCCGGTTCAGGTCACGATGTGCGCGGGCTTCGGCAGGTCGTCCTTGATCTTCTGCTGCCGGATGCTGTCGCCGTCGCACGAGAAGAGGATCATGTCATCCTTGATGCGGGCCTGGAGGTGCACCGGCCGCCGCCAGATCAGGCGCAGGTTCTTGAGGCACTCACCGGCGTACTTCAGGTCGACGTCGACGCCGAGGTGCTTGTGCGCCAGGTACAGTTCGCCGCGGTTGGCGTAGTTGCTGTCGACCACGTAAATGTAGGGCTGGCCGTGGTTGGTCAGCATGAACAGCATGGTCTGCTTGATCACGTCGAAGTCGCGGTTGACGATGACCATGCGGCCGGTCGCCGGGTCCTGGCGGTAGTGGTAGAGCTGGAAGCGGTCGACGAACTCCGGCGTGAGGAACTCGTCGATGAAGGTCACGTCGTTGTGCATCCGGCGGACCTCGAAGATCTTGGTCCGTCCCTGGTTCAGCTTGGTGTCCCACGTGCGGCGACGCTCGATGGACTGGCACTCCTCGTATTCCTTGCCGAAGCGGCCGCGGTTCCAGCGATCCTCGATGTCGCGGAACAGCTCGACCCCGAGCTTGTAGGGGTTCATCCGCCCGGGAGCCGTGGCCAGGATGCCGGAGTGGTGGTCGCAGTAGGTGATGAGCTCGTCGTCGCGCAGGTGGTAGCGCGTCATGAAGCGCGAGTGCCAGTAGGTCGCCCAGCCCTCGTTCATGATCTTGGTCTGGCCCTGCGGGGCGAAGTAGTAGGCCTCGTCGCGGATGATGGTCAGGATGTCCGCCTGCCAGTCCTCGAGTGGCGCGTGCTGGAGCAGGAACTGGAGCACGTCGCGCTCCGGCGCCGGCGGGAACTTGTGCCGGGCGGCCTTCACCTCGGCCTCCTCGCGCTCGCGCTCGGCCCGCATCTCGTCGGGCGGGTTGATGTACCGCTCCATGTACGGCTTGGCCGGGTAGCGCGTCGCGCGGGCCTCGAGCTGGTCGGCCAGCCGCGTGTAGCCCGCAGCCGGGCGCTGCGGCTCCGGCTGACGCTTCATGAACGGGGAGTACGGATCGATCAGGTTCTCCAGGCTCAGGCACACGTCGATGAAGCGCTCGACCGTCTCGTAGCCCTCGCGCTCGATGTGGCGGTGCACGCGGGTGGCGTGGTTGGCCATCCCGTCCATCATCTTGCGGTTGGTCTTGCTGAACCAGATGTTGTTCTTGAAGAAGTCGCAGTGCGCGAGCACGTGCGCCATGACCGTCTTCTGGTCGACGAACTCGTTGTCGGAGAGCAGGTAGGCGTAGCACGGGTCGTTGTTGATGACCATCTCGTAGATGCGCCCCAGCCCGTACGCGTGCTGCTTGCGCAGCGTCTCGTACTGCATCCCGAACCGCCAGTGCGGGTAGCGCTGCGGGAAGCCCCCGTACGCCGCCACCTGGTTCATCTGCTCGAAGTCGAGCATCTCGAAGATCGTCTCGAAGAAGTCCAGGCCCTCGCTCCGGGCGACTTCCTCGATGCGACGACGTTCGCGCTCCAGTTCCGGCGGGAAGGTTCTGAGCAAGCCAAGTCTCCGACAACGTCCAGAAATCATACTATCGGAACGCCGCGCGGGCGTCTGTCGGCCGGCGCGTGCGTCCCTCGTCTCTGCGGTGGCTGTTTTACCCCCGCGCCGTCGGGCGATAGAGTTCTCGGACGGCCGCGCCGCCCGGAGGGGCGCGCGACCAAGTGGAGCGCACCGTGTCCGAGACCCCCGACACGCCGAACCAGGCCGACACGCCAGCCTCGCCGCCGCGCCGCAAGGGGCCGCCCTGGTGGGGCGTGGCCATCTTCCTGGTCCTGGTCTGCGGGACCGTGCTGGTCAACCAGTTCGCGACAACCAGCGGGCCGCCGGTCGCGTGGATCGAAGGCGATCTCGACGCGGCCCTGGCGCAGGTCAGCCGCGATCGGCCGCGCGTCTTCCTCTACCTCTACGAGCCGAACGACCCAAGCCATCTGCGGAACGAACGCCAGGTCTTCACGCAGCGCTGGGCGCGACTACCTCTGAAAGGCGCTGTCTGCTGCCGCATCTCCGTCGACCCGCGAGAGCCCGACGCGCCGCGGACACGGGCCCGGTTCGCGTACGAGCGCGGCCCGCTCTTCCTGCTGCTGACGCGGGAGGGCACGCCCGTCAGCCGCACTCAGGGTGAGGTCGACGAGCGCGAGTTCGAGACCTACATCGGCAAGCCGATCGAGCAGGCCGTCAAGTCTGCCGCCGCGAAGGATCACGGGAGCGACCAGCCCTGATGCCCGCCCGTGGTGAGCGCGGCCCGGATCGACCGAGGCGCATGACGCGCCCCTCCGCACTGGCCGCCGGCATCACCGCCGGCGGGCTGGCGCTCATCCTGTTCGCGGCGACCTGTGCCCGCGGGCTGGAGTGGCAGGATTCCGGGTTCCACCAGTACCGCATCCTCACCGGGCAGCTCGAGCACCCGCTCGGCCTCGCGCTGGCACACCCGCTGCACTGGTGGCTTGGGCGCGGGATGCTTGCGCTGCCGCTGGGCGACCCGGCCGTCCGCATCAACCTGCTTTCGAGCATCAGCGGGGCGACGGCGGTGGGCGCCCTGGCCGCGCTCGTGGTCTTACTTACGCGAAGCCGCTGGGCCGCGTACCTGGCCGGGGCCACGCTCGCGCTGGCGCACAGCTTCTGGCAGATGTCGGCCACGACCGAGACGTACACGCTGGCCGCGGCGATGATGACCGTCGAGTGGCTGCTGCTATGGCGCTTCGCGCGCGGCGGCCGACCGGCGTGGCTCGTGGCCGTGTTCTTCGTCAACGGCCTGCACGTGGCCGACCACATGCTCGGCACGTTGACGCTGGCGACCTACGGCGTGCTGCTGCTGGAGCGAGTCGTAAGGGGTCGCGTGGGGGCGAAGTGGCTGCCCGCTTGCGCAGTGGCCTGGCTGCTTGGCGCCGCGCCGTACCTGGTCCTGGTCGCGGACTTCTATCACCAGACCGGCGACCTGGCCCGAACGCTGCGCTCGGCGCTCTTCGGCGGGGGCGTCGGAACGACCGGCTGGGCGGCGGCCGTGCTGAATGTCGAGGTGGGCGCGCGGCACCTTCTCATGGCGGCGCTGGTGCTCGGCTACTGCTTCCCGTCGCTGGCCTTGCCCACGGCGGCGGCGGGGATGCAGCGCCGCACACGCGGACGAGGGCGGCTGATGGCGTGGGTGCTCACGGCCCAGACGCTCGTCGTGACAGCCTTCGTCGTCCGCTACAACATCAAGGACGTCTACACGTACTTCGTGCCGGTGTGCGTGCTGGTTGCGCTGTGGGCCGGGGTCGGCGTCCGGGCACTGCGACCCTGGACACGTCGGTGGATCAGCCGCCCTGCACTGCACCGCGTGCTCGCGCTGGGCGCCGCGCTGCCGATCGTTGTATACCTCGCCTTCCCACTCATCGCGCAGCGGCAGGGCTGGCTGGCGAGCCAGATGCGGCCGCTCCCCTTCCGCAACGCGTACACGCACTTCCTCCGGCCGTGGCGGCACCTGGACGACTCGGCTGAGCGGATGGCCCGAGCGGCGCTTGAGGACGCCGGCCCCGGCGGCTGGATCATCGCCGACTCGAACCCGGCGCCACTGATCGCGGCTGCGGCAACGCTGCGCGGCGCACCCGACGGCGTGCGCGTCTTCTTCACGCTGACGCGAGCCTGCCTGTTTCCGTTGGGCGGCGAGTTGCTCAGCGAGGAGATGCTCGCGGCGCACCTGGGGCGCGGCGGGCGCGTCATCGCGGTCGCCTCGCGCGAGGTGGAGTCACTCGTTCCGCCCGGCGTCGAGATCATCCGCAGCGAGCCGTTCTGGCAGCTCCTGGCTCGGCCCGCCACTTCTGAAGCTGGGCAGCGCCCCGAATAAAGCACGCCCCACGTCCCGCTCCACGCAGAGTCGGGCCGGGGGCGGCCGATGAGGGACCGGTTCGGGGCGGCTCCAGTCGGGAAGCCGGGAGGGCGGGACCGCTTGTCAGGCGGCCCGCGCCCGGGGCTCCCGTGACAGGGCTCCTCGTATCAACAGCAGCACCGGCGCGGGGACCACTGCCGTGGGCCGCGCCTGCCCCCCCGGACGGGGGGCAGGCAGCCGTTTCGCGTTCCCCGGGCCAGCGATTCGTCAGGGAATAGACTGCACAGCCCGCCGTTTGACACGATCTTCGGGCGAGCGAGCTGCGAGGGGGGCAGGCGCCGCCGCTGGCTGCATGTTTCGTGGTCTCGCGGGCGTGGGGGCGCTGCCTGCCGCGGGTGTCAGATTGACGCGCGGACTGGACTTTTCTGGAAGCCTCGTTGTTGTGTAACCGTTTTCCGGAAAAGCAGTTGCGATCATGGTGCGGAGTCGAAGTGCGCCCAGCGTCTGCCGGCACGCGGCGTGCATCGACGGGCGGCGTGAGCCGTCGGCGTGCCGGTCGTCGGCCCAGAGAGGAATCTGCGATGCAGTTTGACAAGTTGACGATCAAGGCCGCGGAGGCCGTCCAGCGAGCACAGCAGCTCGCCTCGTCCGCCGGGCATCCGGAGGTCACGCCACTGCACCTGTTGGCGGCGTTGATCGGTAGCGGCGACGCGCGGGGCGTGGCCGCTGGCCCGGGGGCGGCCGACGACGACGGCGGGATCGTCGCGCCCATCCTGGAGAAGATCGGCGCGCCGGTCGATCGCGTGCGGAGCATGTGTGCGGCGGACCTGCGGCGCCTGCCGCAGCAGAGCGGCGGCTCGCTCGGCGCGCATCGCAAGCTCATGGACGTCTTCCAGCAGGCGGAGCGCGAAGCCGCCCGCATGAAGGACCAGTACGTTTCGACGGAGCACCTGCTGCTGGCGTTGACCGAGGTCGAGAGCGAGGCGAAGGAAATCCTGCGGCTGTGCGCTGTGAAGCGCGAGGATGTGCTCGCCGCGCTGCGCGAAGTCCGTGGCAATCAACCGATCACGTCGCAGGACCCGGAGTCGACTTACGAGCCGCTCAAGCGGTACGGGCGCGACCTCGTGGAGATGGCCCGCCAGGGCAAGCTGGACCCGGTCATCGGGCGTGACGAGGAAATCCGCCGTTGCATGCAGGTGTTGGCGCGCCGGACCAAGAACAACCCGGTGCTGATCGGCGAGGCGGGGGTGGGCAAGACCGCGATCGTGGAGGGGCTGGCGCAGCGGATCCTCGCGGGTGACGTGCCCCAGGCGCTGAAGGACAAGAGGCTGATTGCGCTCGACATGGGCGCGCTCATCGCGGGGGCCAAGTACCGCGGCGAGTTCGAGGAGCGGCTCAAGGCCGTGGTGCGGGCCGTGGTCGACTCGCAGGGCCAGGTCATCCTGTTCATCGACGAACTGCACCTGATCGTCGGCGCGGGCAAGGCGGAGGGCTCGCCGGACGCGGGCAATCTGCTCAAGCCCGCGCTGGCGCGCGGCGAGCTCCGCTGCATCGGGGCGACCACGCTCGAGGAGTACCGCAAGCACGTCGAGAAGGACAAGGCGCTCGAGCGCCGCTTCCAGCCGGTTTACGTCGGCCAGCCCAGCGTCGAGGACACCATCGCGATCCTCCGCGGGCTCAAGCCGCGCTACGACGCGCATCACGGCGTGCGCATCCAGGACGCGGCCCTTGTCGCGGCCGCGACGCTCTCGCATCGCTACATCCCGGACCGCCAGCTCCCCGACAAGGCCATCGACCTGGTCGACGAGGCCGCCAGCCGGCTGCGTATCGAGAACGACTCGCTGCCGCAGGAACTCGACGAGATCCGCCGCAAGATCACGCAGCTCCAGATCGAGCAGGAGGCGCTCAAGAAGGAGCGCGACGAGGCCAGCAAGCGTCAGCTCGAGCTCAACCAGCGCGAGCTGGCCGAGCTCCAGGAGAGCAACACGCGCCTGACGGCCCAGTGGGAGGCCGAGAAGGGCGCGATTGAGGCCATCAAGTCGCTCAAGGTCGAGCTGGAGCGGAAGAAGAGCGAGCTGGACGAGGCCACGCGCCGCGGCAACCTGGAGGCCGCGGCCCGCATCCGCTATGGCGAGCTGCCGGGGCTGGAGAAGGAGCTTCGGGAGCGCGAAGCGAAGCTGGCAGCGCTGCACGCCGGCGGTGGGGGCCTGCTGCGCGAGGAGGTCACCGCGGACGAGGTGGCCGAGGTGGTCAGCAAGTGGACCGGCGTGCCGGTCGCGCGGCTGCTGGAGGGCGAGAAGGAGAAGCTGCTGCGCATGGAGGATCGCCTGCACGAGCGCGTCGTAGGTCAGGACGAGGCAATCCGCGCGGTCTCGGACGCGGTGCGCCGCGCGCGGGCCGGGCTGAGCGACCCGAACCGCCCGGTGGGGTCGTTCCTCTTCCTGGGGCCAACGGGCGTCGGCAAGACGGAGCTGTGCAAGGCCCTGGCCGAGTTCCTCTTCGACGACGAGGCCGCGTTCGTGCGCATCGACATGAGTGAGTTCATGGAGCAACACTCCGTGGCCCGGCTCATCGGGGCGCCGCCGGGCTACGTCGGCTACGAGGAGGGCGGGCGGCTGACGGAGGCCGTGCACCGCCGGCCGTACTGCGTGATCCTGCTCGACGAGATCGAGAAGGCCCACCGCGACGTGTTCAACGTGTTGCTCCAGGTACTCGACGACGGCCGGCTCACGGACGGCCAGGGCCGCACGGCGGACTTCCGCAACACGATCATCGCGATGACGAGCAACATCGGGAGTCAGCATATTGCGGCCCTGGGGGAGGAGGACCGGAGGAGCGGAGGGGCGGAGGGGCGAAGGAGCGCAGGCACGGAGGCACACGGGGGCGCAGGCACGGAGGCACGAAGGCACGGAGGCACGAAGGGAGCGGGGAGCAGGGAACAGGGAACCGGGAACCGGGAAACGGGAGCCACGGCCGCGGTCGATGTCGAGGTCGAAGCGCTGGTCAGGGAGGAGCTCAAGCGACACTTCCGCCCCGAGTTCCTCAATCGCATCGACGAAGTGGTGATCTTCCACCGCCTGGGCCGCGACCACCTGCGGCAGATCGTGGACATCCTCGTGCGGCACATGCAGACGCGGCTGGCGCAGCAGCAGATTACGCTCGCGCTGACGGACGCCGCCCGGGACCAACTCGCCCGCGACGGCTACGACCCGGTGTACGGCGCCCGCCCGCTCAAGCGGCTCATCCAGCAGCAGCTCGAGAACCCGCTGGCGAGGCGGATCCTGGCGGGCGAGTTCGCCGCCGGCGACGCGATCGAGGTGGATGCCAGCGGCGACGGGTATGTGATGCGGAAGCGTGAGCGGTAGTGCCGCTCCCGGCTCGAGCGGCAGCCGTTCGCGGTCCAGCCCGGTCACTTGCGGTGGCGGAGTGCCCGAACGATAGTCCTCCAGTCGGTCTCGCGCCGGGTTCGGCCGGCCACGATAGCGCGGCGCGACCGGGTGCGAGCCGCGTGTTGGGGGCGAAGCGAAGCGCGGCGCAAAGGTGCGCCCGGTGCGACGCGGGCCGAGCGAAAGAGAGGGCGTTCGAGTGCGACGCGGGCCATACAGCCAGTTCCGCGAGCAGGAGCTCACGCTTCGGGACTATCTCGCCATCGACCGGACCACGCTCGCCAACGAGCGAACGCTGCTCGCTTACGCGCGCACGGCCCTGGCGCTGGTGGTCGTGGGCGGCACGGGCATCAAGTTCTTCACGTCGAGCTGGATCCAGATCGCCGGCGTGGTCATCATCGCGGCCGGCGTGCTGGTGACGTTGCGAGGCTGGCAGCGCTACACTCACACGAAGCGGCTCCTGGCCCCCGTGTTGGAGCGACCGGCGGACACGGCCGAGCGCTCGCCGGCCCGCCCCGCCGCACCGCGGAGCGAAGCACCCGAAGAAGGGGCGTAACGAGCGCGGGCGCGACGCGGAGGCCATCATCTCACGCCCTCGTACGATGACGCGTGCCGGGCTCGGCACTGGCGATCCTGCCGCGCGCGAAGAGTCATCGACGGTCTGGAGCTGACTTCAACACGCGGACATGTATGACCAGAAGAGCCGGCGTCTCGTTCAAGTCCGTGAGTTCAACCCTCCCCCAACCCCTCCCCTGAAGGGAGGGGGAGGCGATGCGACGGGGCAGGCGAAGGGAAGCGGCCGGCGACGGGAGGGGAGGCTGGCCCAGGCTCAGAACCGAAATACCGCCGCCGCGCCGGTCTCGGACGGGGCCATCGGGGCCGGCACGACGTACACCTGCCCGCCCTTGCGAAGCACGTGCTCCGCAAGATCATCGAGCACGTCGTCCAGCTCCGGGTCCGCGCCGGCGCCGTAGGTGACCTCGCCGGTGGCCGGATCGAGCCGGCCGGGCACGTGGTGCTCCTCGGTCACGAGCAGCAGCTCCACCCGCCCCTGCACGGCCGCGGGGCCGAGCTGCGCAATGTCGTCCGACCCGGCGCCGCGCGACCTGGCCAGGCGGTAGCGCTCCACGGTCGCCGCCAGGCGCGATTGGTACTCCGGCTCGAAGAGCTTCCACGCCGCGGCCCGCAAACGGTCGGCGTCCAGGCTCTCGGGATGCGCATCGATCCCCGCGGCGACCAGTTGCGGCAGCTTGCTGACGCGCCGAAAGACCGCCTGGTGGTGCGGCAGGGCGGCCAGCACGATCGGCAGCCCCGGGCCGGCGCCGAGGTGCTTGATGAGCGCCCGGTCGACGACGCGAAAGTAGCGCTCCAGGTCGATGTCGTCCTCGTCCTTCTTCGAGCCGTGGCCGTGGTGCATGCCCGGGCCGCCGGCGCCGCCGTAGGAGGAGACGGTCAGGTGCGGCTCGGTTCGCTCCTCGCCGAGTGCGTCGACCAGGCTGCGCGGCACGTCGCCGAGATCGAGCGGGTCGAGCGCGTCGCGGTTGCCCTGGTAGAGCGCCACCAGCTCGCGGCTCAGGCACAGCACGCGGAAGCGGTCGGCCGACTGGAGGATGCGCAGCAGCGGCTTGAGGTGGAAGTTGTCCGCGACGATCGCACGGGCCGGCACCGGGCGCTGCAATTGCACCAGGCGCAGCACGCCCGACGAGGCGAACATGGCCAGCCCGTCGAGCTGTCGGTCCCAGAAGCGCGAGTCGCGCTCGTAGGCGCGCAGCGGGGTGAGCAGGGCCGCGATGTCCCGGCCGGGGTACTTCTGCCGCAGCGACTTCTCGATCTCCGCGAGCAGGTTGCGGAAGCGGACGGGATCCTGGGCCGTATCGGGGCGGCGCCGGTGCGTCGGCTGGTACAGCGAAATGCAGGGCGGGGCGTGGGCCGCCAGGAGTTCGGCCACGATCGCGCTTGTGAGCTGTTGCACGGCTTTCTCCTCACCGGTGCGGACCGGTGCGCGGCCCGGCCCGCCGCGCCAGGCTCGCAGTGTACCGCGGCGGCTGAGCCTGGGGGACTGGCGTTGGCCTTGGGGGGCTCTCAGTTTGGGGGCCCGGCCTCAGCTTGGGGGATCGTCCTTCGCTTTGGGCACCGGCCTCTGGCCGATGTTGTGCACGTTGGGCGCGGTGTGCGTGCCGGGCTTGAGGACCGCGGCGCGGCGTGCAGGGACGCGGGCGTCACTTCGTCGCGATCAACATCAACTCGTAGTCGTCCAGGCTGATCGGGCGCAGGCCCCAGTTGCCCGCGGTGCCGCCGTAGATCCGCGACACACGGAAGCCCGCTTCGGTCGCCATGCGGTGCAGCTCGGGAGCGGTGTAATAGCGTTCGCGCAGCTCGCCGGCGATCGGCGCGTCCGGCACCAGGCTCGAGACGTCGCTTCGCTGGGTCATGGTCAGCGGGTCGAACTTGCCGTCGGCGATGTCGCGCTCCGTGGCGGCCCGGATGATGCGCAGCGCGCTGAGCACGTTCAGGATCAGCGCGCCGCCCGGCCTGAGCGAGGTGTGGATGTTGCGGAGGATCGTCGTGTCGCGCTGCATCGGGTCGTCGTCGCGGCTGAGCAGGCACATCGCGCCTTCGCACAGACAGATGGCTGCGTCGAAGGACGCCGGGCGGGCGAAAGCGGCGGCGTCCGCGCGGACAAGCTCGACCTGCACCCCGGCGCGCTCCGCGCGCTGTGCTGCGACGGTGAGCATGCCCGCCGAGATGTCCACGCCGGTGACACGGTAGCCGCGCCGGCTCAATGCGACACTGTGACGCCCCGTGCCGCAGCCCAGGTCAAGGATGGCGCCGCCGGGCGGCGGAGTGGCGTGCGCAATGATGAACTCGACTTCCGCGTCGGTGTTCTTCGTGAAAACCTCGTCATCGTAGCGGGTGGCGAATTGATCGAAGAACTGCTGCCAGGGGTTCATGGTTGGGTCCATGCGTTGAGGCGGTGGGCGGAAATTCGTGACCGAGCGCCCGGTCCGCCTCGGAGGTCCAGCACCGTCATCCCCGCGAAAGTGGGAGTCCCGATCACGGTGGCACCGGTCCTGTAGCGCAGCGGCTCACGGCGACTTGTCGCACGGTCACAGGCTGCACTAACCGTAGCATAACGGATCACCCCGCGCACTCTATTAAGCTGGAGTCGCTCGCGACAGGCAACCGACGACCGCGTGACGGCCGCCGCGACCGTCGCGGGCTCACTGGCCGCGCGGCATGCTCTCGCCGTCGGAGCCGCTGCGGGCTACCTCGCGGCCGAAGTCGCGCTCGCCCCCCGGAAGTGAGCGCGGTGATCGATTCCCAGCTCGGCCGGCTGCCCGTACAGCTCCGGGCGCTGGTACTTCCCGCGCTCGTGCTCCGGCTTGAGGACATCGACGGGGGCACCATACGCGCGCACCCAGGGGTCGTTCCGCACGGCCTTGACCTCCCAATACACCTTCCGACCCGGTGCGCCACCGGCAATCTCGAACTTGTTGTCGTTGATGCTCTCGGAAGCGTGCAGGTTCGGCATGGCCGCACCGGCGGCAGTGAGCTGGATGCGCGGGTCGCGGTTGATTTCGGCGAAGTAGTCGGGCAGCTCGACGACCGCCCGCCCGGCGCCGTCGAGCCGCGCCGCCCCGCCGTACACGTTCAGCGGCTCCGGGCCCTCGGCGCAGTAGTGCTTGAGGTACCTGTTTTCGGGATCGCTTGGGTGGTCGATGACGAACGACTTCGTGCCGCTGGCGCCGAAGTTGCCGGCCGCGAAGACGCCGTAGCCAAATGCGTTTGCGGTTGCGCCTCGGACGCCGACGTACTGACCGACCGGGTGTGTTCCGAGGCCGTATACCCCGATCCCGAAGACACTGGTGGTCTGGCCGTAGACGCCGATGCCTTCGCCGTTGCCTAACGGCGGCTCATTGAGTCCGACGACGCCCACGCCGTCGGGGAAGGTTGAACTTCCGGTCACTCCGACGGCGGACGCGCTGCCCGCGTCTCCCGCAACTCCGGTGCGCGCACCAATGCCCCTGACGCCGGTGCCGTTGAAACCAAGATTGGCGCCGTGTACGCCGGCGGCGGGTCCACCGCCGGTGTTCTCGCCATGTACCCCAGCGCCGCCTCCGCCTGCGATGCTGCCGTAAACACCGTAGTTCGTGCCGCTCGTCTGGACGGACTGCCCATACACACCCCTTCCGCCCGTGCTCAGGTTGATCCCCCACACGCCAAAGCACTCGCCGCTCGCGACGTTGGTCGAACCCATGACGCCGACTCCGCCGCTGCTGGAGGTCGAGCCGGTGACGCCGACCGCCAGGCCCGTGGATGAGGTCGCAGTGCCCACGACGCCGGTGCCCGACGGGCTGGCGGTCTCGCCTCGCACGGCGCTGACGACTCCAGTGCTCGCGGAGACCGCGTGCAGTCTGGTGCTCGAATCCGGTGCGGTGGTACCCATCCCGACATTCCCCGGTTCGGTGATCACCATGCGTGTCGTGTTGGTCGCTGTGCGGAACTGGAACCCATTGGGGACGCTGCCGCTGTTGTAGATGATCCCGCCGTTGACGAAGCTGCCCGGGTCGCCGAACAGCAGGCCGCGCTCGCTGGCGCTCGGCGAGAGAATGCTCAGGTAATTGGCGCCGCCGCGCTCGAACGCGGCCGATGAGTTGGGGTGCGCCGTCACCGTTCCGGCCGAGCCTCCAAACACGTGCAACGGCGCCTCGGGCGCGTCCGTGCCGATGCCCACGCGTCCCGCGTTCGTGTTGAAGATGTGGCTGCCGCTGGGTGACCAGAAGCCGCCGGCGCCGCCCGGGCCGCCGAAGGCGTACAGCGCGTACGGCACCGCGGTCAGCGGCTGGCGCGGCGCGAGCGCCACGAAGCCCGCCAGGCTGCCGCAGCCCAGGCCGGCGTCGGCCCGGACTTCGATCTCCAGGAAGCGCTCGTCGCCGCTGAACTGCCCGCCGAAGTCGAGCGTCACGGTGAAGAGGCCGCCCGTGACGCTCACGTTGTCCGCGCACTGGGTGACGCCGATCTGTGTACCACCCGTGCTTGCGTCGTAGAGTCTGAAGAGTAAGTCGTGTGGCCCGTCGACCGGGCTTCCGCCTGCCTTGAGTTGCCCCTGATACGAGAATGCGGTTCCGAGCGGCGCTTGAGCCCGACTTGCTGGCGGCGTCGCCATGAGGACGGTGCTGATCGCGGCACAACCGAACCAGGTGCTGACCAGGGTTCTCATCTTCGGCCTCCTCAACCGATTGATGTGGTGCACATCAGCGCATGCGTGCAGGGCGCGAGCCGGCGCCGCGTGCGCGGCCGTGCGGCCAACGCGCTCGTGGCGCAGCCAAGTACCCGGGCGCGACGGCCCGCCCGGCGCGGGCGCCGCACTCTCTGTCTGCGTGCAGCCTTCGGCTCACCCCACTATACCTCGCCCGGGGGCGAATCAGCAGAGAATTGTGCCGGTCTTCTCGCGAGCGCGCGAGTCTGCGCCGTGAAGCGCGCGAGAGGCCGGACGTGGGCACAAGGCCGGCCGGAGTCCTGTCGCCCATACGCACTCGTGGCTTGGAGGGCAGTCCCGCACACGCAGCAACGGCGTGGAGGCCGGCTTCTCATCGCCGCTCCCGTACAGCGTGCGTCTTCATTCCCGCGCAAGCGTGCCGGCATTTCCGCGATGCGCGCGCCGTCGGTGCCGCGCAGCGCGCATCGTCGTTCCCGCCCAGCGCGCGCCGTCATTCCCGCGCCAGCGGGAATCCAGGCCCGAGCGCATCGCGCGCCGTCAGGACGATCTTCGCCGCGCGAGCCGACTGGACCCCCGCGTGCGCGGGGGTGACGAGACCTGGACCCTTCGCCCCTCCTCCCCTTCGCTCCTCCGGTCCTGCGCCCCTTCGCTCCTTCTCCCCTCCGCCCCTCAACTCCTCGACTCCTCAACTCCTCAACTCCTCCCCCCTTAACCTCGCCACTTCCACGCAGTCCTTGTCCCCGCGCCCGCTGAGATTCACGACGATCGTCTGGTCGCGCGGCAGCGTGCGAGCCAGTTCGACGGCCGTCCACACCGCGTGGGCGGTGTCCAGGGCTGGGATGATCCCCTCGAGCCGGGCCAGCAATTCAAAGGCTTCGAGTGCCTGCTGGTCGGTGGCGCTGACGTACTCGACCCGCCCACTCGCATGCCAGTAGGCGTGCTCCGGCCCCACGCCGGGGTAGTCGAGCCCGGCCGAGACGCTGTGCACGGCCGCGGTCTGGCCGTCGTCGTCCTGGAGCACGTACGTCATCATGCCGTGCAGAACGCCAGGCCGCCCGCGCGAGAGCGTCGCGGCGTGCCGCGCGCCGTCGAGGCCCTCGCCCGCGGCTTCGACACCGACGAGCCGGACGCCCGCGTCTCCGATGAAGGGGTGGAAGATTCCCGCGGCGTTGCTGCCGCCGCCGACACAGGCCACGACCACGTCCGGCAGTCGGCCGGTGCGTTCGAGCATCTGCTCGCGCGTCTCCCGACCGATGACGGATTGGAAGTCGCGCACGATGGTGGGGAAGGGATGGGGGCCCATGACCGAGCCGATGATGTAGTGCGTGTGCTCGACGGAGCCCATCCAGTCGCGCATGGCCTCGTTGATCGCGTCTTTCAGCGTTCGCTGGCCGGTCTCCACCGGTACGCAGCGCGCCCCCAGCAGCCGCATGCGGTAGACGTTCAGCGCCTGCCGCCGCACGTCCTCGGCGCCCATGTAGATGACACCCTCGAGCCCGAGCACGGCGCACGCGGTCGCCGTCGCGACGCCGTGCTGGCCGGCGCCGGTCTCGGCAATGACGCGGCGTTTGCCCATGCGGCGGGTGAGCAGGCCCTGGCCGAGCGTGTTGTTGATCTTGTGAGCGCCCGTGTGATTGAGGTCTTCGCGCTTGAGGAAGATGCGGGCCCCGCCGGCGTGCTCGGCCAGACGCCGGCACTCGTACAGCGCGCTGGGTCGGCCGGCATAGTGCGTGAGCAGGTCGTCAAGCTCGGTCCAGAAGCGGGGATCGGCCTTGGCCCGCTCGTACTCGTCCTCGAGCTGTCGTATGGCGCCCATCAGCACTTCGGGCACGTACTGTCCGCCATAGGGACCGAATCGCCCGCGGGTCTGGCCGGCCGTGAGGGCTGCGCTGCTCATGCTTGCCTCGCTTGCGGACATTGTAGTCGGCGCCTGTGTGACGGTCCGGGTGCGGAACTTCGCTTGACGGTCCCTTGAGAGACGGCCGGAATCGCTCGAGCCAGTAGCGCCGGACTTCTGCGTCCGGCGTCCCGAGGCGCGCCATGGCGACAGCGCTGGACGCGGAGGCCCAGCGCTAGAGTTGCTGGCGCGGCTGAAGGGCGGTATCGCCCGAAGCGAATCGACTTCGCTCAGCGACCGGGCAGAAACGGCGGCGGCGGGGCGAGCGGGCTGGTCAGCTTCGGTCTGGCGTCCGGCCCCAGCGGCACGAACACGGACCAGTCGTAGCGCAGAATGCACAGCCCGTGCTGAAAGCCGTCGAACGCGATCGTCGGCGAGCGGCCCAGTAGCTCTTCGAGCAGCCAGGCCGGATAGTCCGCCCCGGCCGCGATTCCCAGCGGGGCCCCGCCGCCGAACCGCGGGTTGATCTCGATGAAGCGGATGCGCCGCTCCGGCGTGACGATGCATTGGAGCGTCACCAGTCCGCGCAGGCTGTCGCCCAGCGCCGCGACCACGCGCTGCCCTGCCCGCATGACCTCCAGGTCCTTCACGACCACGCCCTTGCTGACCTCGCCGGTACGCACCTGCCAGCGGGCCCGCGGCACGACACACCGCGGCTCGCCGGTCAGCCCGACGTACACGTCCAACGTGTGCTCCGTGCCGGCCACGAACTCCTGCACGATCGGGTCCGGCACGTGCCGCAGGTAGAACGCCAGCTCGTCGGCCGAGTCGATCCGGTGCGTACCCAGGCTCGCGCTGCCCGTGCGCGGCTTGATGAACGCCGGTAGCGCTGGCGGCTTATCGCCATCGAGTTGCTTGGGTGTCCAAGTCTGCGGCGTGTCGATGCCCGCCCGGCGGAGAAACTCGAACGTCAGCGTCTTGTCCCGGCAGAGGCGGATGACCTCCGGGGCGCCGATGAGCGGCACACAGCCGCAAGCCGCGATCGGCTCGCGATGGTCACTGATGACCTGGAGGTCGGTGTCCGTGGTCGGCAGCAGCGCCGTGGCGTGGTGCGCTTCGACCGCCGCGAGCACGGCCGGCAGGTAGCCCGGGTCAGAGACGCGTGGCACGACCACCGGCGTGTCCACGCAGAAGAGCCCGGGGGCGGTGAGGTCGCTGTCCAGGCCGACCAGGCGCAGCTCGACGCCGAGCCGCGTGGCGGCGGCCCGGAATGCCTGAAGCAATTCCACCCGCCGCCCCACGCAAGTGAAGAGGATGGTTATCGGTTTGCTGGGCTGGCGGGACGACGCCATGGGTCACACTCTCCCCGGCGGCCCGATCGGCGCCAAGGGGCCGGCTCATTCTACGCCCGCTTGGTCATTGCGGGCACGGCACGCGCGACGATTGACACCCGCCCCGCCCGAGCACTAGAAACGCGTCCGAGAGCCTCGGCGGCGGCAACCCGCCGTCGCCCGGGGACAACTCGGACCGGCGCGGCATGACGATCCGAACGACGGGACATTCCCGAGCGCGGCTGTGTGCATTGGCGGGAGCGCTCGCCGCATGCGCCTGCCTCGCGGCCAACTCGGAGCCGCCCGCGACCGACGCGCCGGCGCGAGTCACGACGCGCCCAACGCCGGAGTCCCCGCGCTGGCTCTGCGTCGCGGTTGATAGTCTTGCCGTTCGCGTTCGCCCGGACCAGAACAGCGTGCTGACGACTCGGCTGGGGCGGGACGCCGTCCTCGTCGCGGTGGAGCGCGAAGGCGGCTTCTATCGCGTCTTGCCGCCCGAGGGAACGTTCGTCTACGTCTCGGCCGCCCACGTCGATCGCGGTGGTGCGTTGCGCGAAGGCGTGGTCAAAGTGCAGAGCGGCTCGCTGCGGGTACGTGCGGGGAGCACGACGACGCGCATTGACCCGGCCGCCAGCGACGTCATTGCGCGACTGGACCCCGGCGCTCGCGTCGAGATCATCGGCGAGGACGCCGACTGGCTGCGGATCGTGCCGCCCGTCGACGTCCACTTCTACGTCGCGGCCGACTTCGTCGACGAGATCAGTCCAGCTCAGGCCGTCGCGCTGGCGCCGGAGGCGGTGGCGGCGGCCCGGCAGCGGCTTGGGCTATCGTCGGAACCTTCGACGCCGGCGGGGCCGGTGATGCGAACATACTTCGGCATTCTCGCCGGCGCGCCGCCGCTGGAGCCCGAGGGCGTCGGCCGGTCGTACGTCCTGCTCAGTCCACTGAGCGGGCAGGTCGAGGCGTACGTTCAAGCCGACCCGAGCTACGCCGATTCGCTGGCATCGCAAGTGGGGCATCTCGTCGCCGTGCGCGGCCGATGGCGGACCGACCTGGCTCGGCGAGCGGCCTGGCTGGTGGACGTTCGGGCGCTCTCGCCTGCCGTGGAGCGGCCGCGACCAGGCACGCTGCGCCCCCCGGCGGCCACTCGCCCGGCACCTTGAGGCTGGGTATACTTCCCGCGCCTGGGCGCCGGTGCCCGCAGAGAGGATTCCTGCCCATGATGTCCTTGTCCTGGCGGCTGCGTTGTCTTCGCGTCTCGATGGCCCTGAGTGGCCTGGGGCTGCTGACGGGGTGTGGCGGGCTGAGCGACCAGCAGCTTACCTCGATCTTGCAGACGGTCCTGACCACCGGCCTGAACACGCTGATCACGAGCGTGATTTCGCTCCTGCTGGCGTCGCTGACCGGACAGGTCCAGTAGCCGCCCGCGGGACGGAACCCCGCCGCAAAGAGATGGTCGCGGGCCGCGCCTCACCTGGCCCGGCGGGGGCGGGTCTACAACCTTGTACGCCGGGACGCGGCATTCGAGCACGGAGTGACAAGCCCATGAGTCGGTTTGCGCGCAAGCGGTGCGCGATCGCAGCGGCTGGTCTCCTGGTATGGCTTGCAGCGGGTTGTGGAGGCGGCGGGCGCAGCGAGCGCGGCGTCGTCATCAACCAGCCTGATTGGCCGTTCGAGCAGTACCGCCGGCTGGCGGTCCTGCCCGGGCGAGCGATCAATCCGGAAGGGGCGCGGTATGCGGGCCTCCTGTCCGAGCAGCTCGAGGCGCTGCTGAGCGGATCCGGCGCGTTCGAGGTGCTGACGCGCACACGCCTGCGCGAGGTCTTCGCCGAGCAAGACCTCTCGAAGCTCGCCGACGACATCGACGCGGGAACGGCGCTGCCGGCCGGTCAGATTCGCGTCGCCCAGGCAGTGGTGTCCGTGCGACTGACCGATTTCAGGCTGGTGCGCGAGCGGATCCCGGAGGTTCGCCCTGTCTTCGCGCGTGACCCGCGCGGCGCGCCGCTGCTGGACCGATTTGGCCGGCCGATCGTGGTCGGCGAGCGCCGTGAGTGGGTTTACGTGCACGGCTGTGAGGCCGAGGCGAGCGTGCGCGTGATCGACGCGGCCACGTCGCAGATCCTGCTCAGCCAGACGGTTCGGGCCCCGAGCCAGGCGCAGCGGTCGCGGAACAACCCGCCTCGCGAAACACCCGAGGACATGGCCGCGGCCGCCATGCGGAACATCGCGGCGGCGATCTACCGGCGCATCGCGCCGACGCGCGTCGAGGTGAAATTCAAGTCGGACATGCTCCTGGTGGCGAGCGAGTACTTCGACGGCCGCTACCGCGAGACGCGGCGTATCGCGCCGACCAGCGACGAGGTCATCATCGCGGTCGTGGGGCTGCCGCGCGTGTGCGACGGCAACCGCTTCCGCGTTGCGGTCAGCGCCGCGAGCGGCCGGGAGAACCTGGCCGAGCAGGAGTTCCTCTGGGGGCCGGGCGTTCCACCCGAAGGCGTGCAGCTTCGCATGCCGACCGAGCTGCTCACGCGGAGCGGCGCGACGCAGTTCGTGGCCAAGCTCTACAGCGTGGGCGATCCGACCCCGAAGCTGGAGAAGCCGTTCCGAGTCGGCGGCGAGAACTGACGCGCCGCGCACGCCGCGCTCGCTCCGCGCGTGAAGCGCATTGACCTGTTGACGCGCCGCACTGCTTGGCGCCAACTGCGCAGTGCGGTGCCGCCGCCCGTGCGGCGGTTCACGTCGGCGAGGTCACGGATGGATTTCGCGAACACCACGGTCCTCGATAGTGAGCGGCTCGAGCGCCTGCTGCTTCGGCACACGGCGCCGTACCGCCACGATCGGCTCATCGTGCGCGTCCGGCGCAGCCGGGGGGCGGACTTCTCGGGGGCATGCTATTACGCGACGAGCCGAATCTTCGTGAACCTGGGCTCCAGGAACCAGTACCCGTATCTGCTCGCGACGCACATCGCGCGCTCGCAGAGCAACGCGCCGCACTGGTGGCGCGAGTCGTTCCGCGTGCTCGTGGCCGACGCGTACCTGTTGGTGCTGTTCGTCTATCTGCACGAGCTGTTTCACTACCTGGTAAAGGCCGCCGGGCGGAACACGCGCCGCAAGGAGGCCATGTGCGACCGCTTCGCCACCCGCGTGCTGGTCGACGCGTACGGCTGCCCGGTGCTCGATGCGCGCGGCCGGCCGGCGCCGCGCTCGCGCTGGGACATCCAGGATCTGCACGCCTTCGTTGCCGCGGCGCCGAAAACCAGTGACGCCCCGGTTCGGGTCGCGCGGGCGGCGCGGGTGGCCCGGCCGATTCCCGTCCGCATCCTCGGGGCGGCGCGCGGAGACAAGGAAGCCGCGCTCAAGCCGCGCGCGCCGCGCGCGGGCTTGCCGGACTCACGGGCGCTTCAGGCCGGCGCGAAATCGCTCGCGGAGAGCGGCCAGCTCCTCTTGCCGTTCTGGGGGGATGAGGTTTAGCTGCCCTAGCACCCGCGCCTGGCAGTACACCCGGCTGACGGCTTCGAGCGTCTCGGTAAGCACATAGGCGGTTTCCACGTCTGGCCCCCACGTGACCGCGCCGTGATTCTGGAGCAAGGCCGCGACGTGCGACCGGGCCAACGGCGCGAGGGCCGCGCCCAGGGCCGGCGTGCCCGGCGTGCGGTAAGGCACGAGGGGAACCGCGCCCAGGAACACGTCGCCCTCGGGCAGGATGCCCGTCGGCAGGTGCTCGCCGAGCACGGCCAGGGTTGTCGCGTACGGTGGGTGCGTGTGAACCACCGCGCCGGTGTCCGGGTTGGCCTTATACAGCGCCAGGTGCAGTTGCACCTCGCTGCTGACCGGGCGCGGGGCGGAGACGGGGCGCCCGTCGGGGTCGACGATGCACAGGTCGTCGGGCGCCATCCGTCCCTTGCAGGTGAGGGTTGGCGTGCAGAGGATCAGCCCGTCGTCCAGGCGGCACGAGAAGTTGCCCCCGGTGCCGTCGACCAGCTCCCGGGCGTAGGCCCGCGCGCCGATTTCGCAGAGCTTCGCCTTCAGGGCGGCATGGTCCATTGCCGGGATGGTACTCGATCCGCTCGCCGCCGCCCCAGGCTTGCGGCGCCGCAGTGGGCGCCGGCGTGGCTCATTTCCGGGGGGCGTGAGGTGGCTTGGCAACCCGCGCCGGATTAACTATCATTCCGCCGTTCGTCGTGTCTGTCCGCGTGGGTGACCGGCCCAGGCTGGCGGTGGCGGACCGGGAAAGACCGGCCTGCCGAGAGCCGGGGTGTTGTCCGGGCCATGTCGACGGCCTCTTGCAGGTCGCGGCGGGTGTCGGTAGATACGACGTGGAAACCCGCGGAGGTCGGTCCCGAAATCCCCCCCAAGAGGAGGTACCACGCGTGGCAGTGGATCGCGCCGAAATCGAAGCGAAGGTTAAGAAGATCGTCGCCGAGCAGATGGGCGTCGCGGAGACTGAAATCAAGCCCGAGACCTCATTTGTGAACGATCTGAACGCGGACTCGCTCGACACGGTCGAGCTCGTCATGGAGTTCGAGGACGAGTTCGAGATGAGCATCCCCGACGAGGAGGCGGAGAAAATCTCCACCGTCGGGATGGCCATCGACTTCATCGTCCAGCACCTCAACAGCACCGCCCAGAACAAGTAGCCGGCCGGGCCGGAGCCACGCCTGATGGAACGTCGAGTCGCGATCACCGGCCTGGGCGTCATCACCCCGCTGGGATGCTCGGTCGAAGCCTTCTGGGACGGGCTGATCAGTGCCCGCAGCGGCGTGCGCAACATCGCCCGCTTCCAGCCCAGCCTGTTCGACGTGCACATCGGGGGTGAATGCCTGGACTTCGAGCCCACCCGATTCATCGACGCCCGGCTCATCAAGCGGCTGGACCGCTTCGCGCAGTTCGCCCTCGCCGCCGCCAAGCAGGCCGTGGCCCAGTGCGGACTCGCACCGGGTGCGATCGACCCGACGCGCGGCGGCGTCATCCTGGGCACCGGCATCGGCGGGCTCCAGGAGATCGAGGACCAGCATCTGCGGCTTCTCGAGAAGGGCCCGACGAAGGTATCGGCCTTCACGATTCCCAAGCTCATGGCCAACGCCGCCGCGGGAATCGTCTCCATCACGTTCGACTTCCAGGGCCCCAGCGCGATCGTCTCGACGGCCTGCGCCTCGGCCGGCAGCGCGATGGGCGAGGCCTGGCACGCGATCCGGCGGGGCGAGCTCGACGTGGTCATCACCGGCGGCGCCGAGGCGGCATGCACGCCGCTGGGCATCGGCGCCTTTGCGGCCATGAAAGCGCTCAGCACGCGGAACGACGAGCCGGCGCGGGCGTCGCGCCCGTTCGACAAGGACCGCGACGGGTTCGTGCTCAGCGAGGGGGCCGGGCTGCTGGTCTTCGAGGAGTTCGAGCACGCCCGCAAGCGCGGCGCGCCGATCCTGGCCGAGGTGATCGGCTTCGGCGCGACGTCGGATGCCAGCGACATCGTGCAACCCGAGCCCGAGGGCCGCGGCGCGGCGCGGGCCATGCGCGTGGCGCTCCAGGCCGCCAGCCTGGGGCCCGAGGGCATCGACTACATCAACGCCCATGGCACGAGCACGCCCCTCGGCGACGTGGCCGAGACCAAGGCGATCAAGTCCGTCTTTGGCGCCGCTGCACGCAAGGTGGCCATCAGCAGCACGAAGAGCCAGATCGGGCACCTGCTGGGTGCCAGCGGCGGCGTGGAGGCCGTGGCCACGATCGAGGCCATGCGGCACAACACGCTCCCCCCGACTATCAACCTCGAGAATCCCGACCCCGAATGCGACCTGGACTACGTGCCGAACACCGCTCGGGACGCCCAGGTGCGCGTGGCGATGAGCAACTCGTTCGGCTTCGGCGGGCACAACACGTGCCTGATCTTCAAGAAGCCCTGACACGCGATCACTGGAGCTGAACCCGCCCCGCTGGGCGCGGCCCGTGCTGACCAGCGTCGGCGTGCCCGCGCGCCGCGACCGCGGCGAACCCCGATGGTCAAATCGTCAGGTGCGCCCCGCAGAACAGAACCGCGCTCGCCAGGAAGCGGTCTTCAGTTCAGCAGGTGCCGCGCACTCACGGCCGCGGTACGGGCCCAGAGCGCGCTCGAGCGGACGTTCCGAGCGCTCCTGCCGAGCGGCACGGTCAGCGCCTGGCCGGTGAAAACGCCCGGTTCAGGAACCAGCCGGCGAGCAGGGCCAACCCGGCCAGCGCGACGGAGCCGCCCACGTAGATCCAGAAGTTCATCGTGCTCTGCACGAGGAAGTTGGCGAAGCCGGGCAGGAAGCCCTGCATCACGCCGCTCATCACCGTTGCCGCCAGCCCCATCAGGATGATCCCCGCCACGAGCAGGCCGCTGAGCATGCCCTCGTGTGGATCGCCAGTCGCGATCACCACCGGCGCGATGGCCTCGCCCGCGTCGGCGACCTCCTCGACGTCCTCCTCCTCTGCGGCCGGCTGGGCCGGCGCGGCGCGCTGCACGGCAGCGGGGGCCGCCTCTTCCTCGCCGGGGTAGATCTCGTCAAGCAGGTCGGCCCCCAGGGCGGTGTCGTCCGCCTCGCGGGCCAGGTCAAGCAGACCGGACCCACTGCCCGCGCCCTCGAGCGAGATCTGATCCTCGACATTGCCCGAAGTGATGTGCGTCTTACCCATCGGGTCGGCTTCGATCTCGAGCTCTTCCTCGTCGAAGACCCGGATGCCGGACCCGGAGATGACCGTGTCGCCCTTCTTGCGGGGGCCGCCGCTGCCGCCCTTGGTGCCGCCCTTTGTTCCGCCCTTCTCGTCTTCGCCGGGGAGTGGTTCCAGGCCGATAATGCTCGTGCCGCCCGAGGACTCGACCAGCGAGGGCAGGTCGGCGCTGCCGCCCGAGTCCAGCTCCTCGAGGTCGCCGGCGGGCTCGAGCAGAATCTCGCCCGTGTCGTCGGCGGCCGTCGGGGCGGACTTGCTCGTCAGCCGATCGACGTCCTCCGCGCGGAAGAACACCTTCCCGGCGTCGCGGAACTCGCGCAGCGTTCCGTCGCGGACGAGCCCCTTGAGTTCGTCCTGGTTCTTACCCAGTCTCGCACAAGCTTCCTCGAGTGAGTAGAACGGCTTCTTGGCCATGACGACCTCCTCCGGCATCGCCGGAGCGACTCATTCCTTCTGATTTGACCGGCCGGCGTCACTCTCGGGGACGTCCGCCGGCGGCTCGCCTCCACGAGGCGGGCCGGCCCCGCGATCGCGCTGCTGGTTGACGAGCGCCTGGATGTCGCGGAACGTCGGCTCGGCGCAGTTGAAATCCTGCAAGTAGCGATCGTACACCCACGAGCGGGCCGCGATCAGCTTCAGCTTGCGCGTCCCGCCCACCGTATCGAACGCGTAACACCAAATTGTACCCTGGTCCACGTCGAGCATGAACAGACCGTACCGGTCACGCTCGATCGGCCCCGTGAAGGCGAACACGCCCCGCGCGCCGGCCAGCGGCGCCGGCTGTGCATGCACGAGCCGCTCAATCGGGTCGCTGCTACGCGTCCAGACCCCGACCGCGACGACCGCGAGCAATCCGGCGATGACCCACTGCACAACCGGCGGGCGGCGGGGGGGCGGTGGACTGTTCGACGGGGACTGCATCAGCCAAACCATGGGGCGGGCGAGAACCTGTGTGGGCCAGCAGCCGCGGCGACGCCGGGACCTTCGCCGCGTCTGCCACTGAACGGGACCGCCGGGCAGGACCAGAGTGCGGCGTCCAGGGCCTGCCCGATTGCTCCAGGAACTTCCGGGGGCTCCTCGCCCGATACCCTACGCGCGGGGCGCCCGGTTCGCAACTCGCCGCGCGGGGCGCCGGACCGCAACGGTCTAGGGTTCTTGGTGCGTCGAGCGATCGTGCTGGAGTGCCGCCAGCCGGCGGGGGCGGCCCGGGAGCACGGCCGCTGGGGTTGCTGGCGTGGGGCGGGCCGAACGTTATAATCCGGTGTAGATAAGGTGTGCGGCGCGACGAGCGCTGGTTGAATCTGATGCAGTCGGACGGGCAGACGTCGTGTGCGTTTTCGCCGACGGTTGCCGGTCTGATCGAACGCCGCAATGGGCAGCCCGACGGATGTCCTCCAAGAGGCGCTTGACGCAAGGTGTTGGGCAGGACGCGCTATCTTATTCGTTCATCCACGATCTTCGTGATCCTGTCGTAGCCAGTCATGTTCGGTGCGTGCGATAACAGCATGAGCAGCCCGTAGCGGAATACCTCGGAGCGGGAGCTGGACGCGGTTCCCCCCGCGTCCGTACGAGGAAGCAAGCCAGCCGTTGTGCCCGCCTGCGTGTGGCGTGATCGCCACGCGGCCTCCCTGCGCGATAGCGCGATAGGCGGACAAGCAATGGACACACCCTTTCCCGTGCTGCTGGCCGACGCGGCCACCACGACGGCCTGGATCATCGCCATCGTTTCCTTCGGGGCGCTGCTGGGCGTGGCCTACCTCTGGCTGCGCAACCGCGCGGAGACGCAAGCGCGGCATGAGACGGCCCAGCGGATCATCTCGGACGCGGAGAGGCGGGCGGCGGACCGTCTGCGGGCCGCCGAGGTTGAGGGGCAGAAGAAGGTGCTCGAGGCGATGCAGCGCTTCGAGCAGGAGTCGGCCGAAGCCCGCAAGGAGATCAAGGAAGCCGAGCGGCGGCTGGAGAAGCGCGAGGACGCGCTGGAGAAGAAGCTCGACGTGCTGCTGACGAAGGAGCGGAAGATCGAGGCCCTCGACGGGCAGCTTGCCGAGCGCGAGCGGGCGCTCCAGGCCAAGCAGGCCGAGGTCGAGCAGGTCCTGGCCCAGCAGCGCAGCGAGCTGCTCCGCATATCGAAGCTCTCGCCCGACCAGGCTCGGGCCCTGTGCCTCAAGCAGATCGAGTCCGACGTGGAGCGGGAGGCGGGCCAACTGGTCGAGAAGATCCTCACCACCGCCGAGGAGAACGCCCGCGAGCGCGCCCGCTACATCACGATCTCGGCCATCCAGCGCTTCGCCGCCGAGCATACCTGCGAGACGGTTGTTGCCACCGTGGACGTGCCCTCTGACGAGATGAAGGGCCGCGTCATCGGGCGCGAGGGGCGCAACATCCGGGCGCTGGAGAAAGCGACCGGCGTAACGGTGATCGTGGACGACACGCCGGGCATCATCCAGGTCTCCTCGTTCGATCCCGTCCGCAAGGAAGTGGCCCGCGCCGCCCTCGACCAGTTGATCCGCGATGGCCGCATCCACCCGACGCGGATCGAGGAGGTCGTCGCGTCGACCACGCGCGACGTCGAGCGCCGCGTGTCCGATGCCGGCAAGGAAGCGGCGGCGACCGCCAAGGTGAATGGCGTTAACAAGAAGGTCCTCGACGTGCTTGGACGGCTGACGTTCCGTACGAGTTACGGGCAGAACGTGCTCAAGCACAGCATCGAGGTTGCGCACCTGTGCGGGCTGATGGCCGACGAGCTCGGGCTCGATGGGTCGCTGGCGCGGCGCTGCGGCCTGCTGCACGACATCGGCAAGGCGCTCGACCACGAGTTCGAGGGGCCGCACACGCGCGTCGGCTACGAGTTCGCCCGCCGTTACAACGAGCCGCCGGCAGTGCTTAATGCCATCGTTGGACACCACGGCGACGTCGAGGCCACGCACCCCTACACGCCGCTGGTCACCGCCGCCGACGCGATCAGCGCTGCCCGTCCGGGCGGGCGCCGGGAGAGCGTCGAGCGATATATCAAGCGATTGCAGGAGCTGGAGGCGATCGCCACCAGCTTCGACGGCGTGAGCCAGGCATACGCCATCGAGGCCGGGCGCGAGGTCCGGGTCATTGTCGATGCCGAGCGGATCGAGGATCGCAGCGCGCTGAAGCTGGCCCGCGACATCGCCCGCAAGATTGAGGACGAGATTCCGGGCTTCCCCGGCGAGATCAAGGTCACGGTCCTCCGCGAACTGCGGGCCACGGAGTACGCCATCAGCGGCAAGGCCCGGATGACCGGGAACGGCGAACGGGCCCGGGCCTCGATGTCCGATATGACCAGCGACGAGGAGGAGGGGGCTCCGGCCTGAGGTCGGCGGCTCTATCGGGGGATTACCGGCGTTCGCGCCGGACTGTACCTCGCACCCGCGCCGGCGCTCTGCGAAAGAGGCGCCGAATCGGCCCGCGGGCCGTGCTCGCAGGTGGGGCTCCTGTCGCTTAGTCTTGGCTTCGCCGATAATTGCGCGCCGCGGCGGATAATCCAGGGTGCGGCTCGTATCGCCGCACCGAACGAACTCCAGGCGGTCGGCAGCGTACCAAGGGCGAGAAGGTGCACCAGCGGCGTGACGAGGAACTGCTCGCGGATCACCTTGCCGGTAGACCCGATGCGTTCGAGATTCTCGTTTCGCGGTACGTGGATGCCCTCTTCGGATTCTTCAAGCGCTTCGTCGGGAATGCTGCCGTTGCCGAGGACCTCGTGCAGGAGACGTTTCTCCAGGTTCATCTCTCGGCGGGCGCGTTTGACCCGCAGCGTCGATTCAAGCCGTGGCTGTTCACGGTGGCGGCCAACAAGGCTCGCGACTACATGCGGGCCCGGGGCCGCCGGCCGATGCAGTCGCTCGACGCGTCGCCGGACTCGCGCGAGCCCGGCGCCGCGGCCGCCGAGCGTATCGAGGACGCCGGCCCAGCGTCGGTGGAGCAGGTGGAAGCGGACGAGACGGCGGCCCGGGTTCGCGGCGTGATCGCGAGCCTGCCCGAGCACCTGGGACTGATCCTGGTGCTGGGGCATTTTCAGCGGCTGCCGTACGCGGAGATCGCGGAGATTCTCGAGATACCGGTCGGAACGGTGAAGTCGCGGCTGCACAGCGCGGTCAACCAGTTCGCGGCCGCGTGGCTCGAGCAGGAGCGGGAAGCGAAGGCTTGAGGCGGCGCGGGCCGTCGCCCGCCGCCGCAAGCAGGAGCAACGTGCATGTCGGGCGATACACGGCGTGAGTTCGATCCGCGGCTACTGGACCTCTACCTTGGCCAACTAGCGGCCGATGAGGAACTGGTGCTGCGGAGTGAGCTGCTGACCGACCGGGGGCTGGCCGAACAGGACGACGCGCTGCGGCGCGTGTTCGCCGCGCTGGAGGCGCCGCGTGAGGTGTCGACCCCGTCGGCCCTGGCGGAGCGCGTCGTGGCCCGGGTTCGGGCGGCGGGGCCGGTGCCCAGGGTCGTCCGCCCATCCGACGCGTTGACGGCGGCGGTGGAGCGCAGCGGCCGCCCGAGCGTACTGCGGCTGACGAGCCTGCGGGACATCATTTCGGTGGCAGCGCTGATCGTGCTGGCGGTGGGGGTCGGGGTTCCCGGGATGATCCACCTGCGCGAGCGTGGGCAGCGCGTCGGCTGCTCGACCAACCTCGCGCAGCTAGGTATGGGCGTTCAGCAGTACGCGAGCACGTTCAACGCCAGCCTGCCCTTCGCCGGGTGGTCTTCGCACAGCTCGTGGCAGCCGACGTCGGAGCCCGGGGTGGTCACCGTTCCCAATCGCCGCCATGCGTTCCTGCTGCTGAGCCGCGCGTACGTTGCCGATCCACGTGTCTTCGTCTGTCCGGGGCAGCGCGGCGTGCCAATGCCCAGTGAGGCCGTGGCCCGCAGCGATGACTTTCTCCAGGACGACAACGTCACCTATTCGTACCAGAACATGGCCGGCGTCCGGCCGACGGCCAACGACGATCCCGCCCTGGCGATCATGGCGGACGAGAATCCCCTTTTCGACGATGGCATACCGATCTTCGACGCCCGCCGACTGCCCTGGGCCAAGGTCGAGAGTGCGAACTCCCGGGCCCACGGCGGGGCGGGCCAGAACCTCCTCTCGCTGGGCGGGCACGTCACCTGGACGACGACGCCTTTTGCGGGCGTCGGCGGCGACAACATCTGGACGCTGTCGGACGTCACCAGCTACACCGGACGCGAGGGCCCGGACCGGGCGACGGACTCGCACCTGCTCAAGTGAATCGGCCGCCGCGGGAGCGACCTGACCTGGCGGTACGGCGCGCGGACTGAGCGAACAGGCCGCGTGTGGACGGTGAGATGATCCGACCGCTTGCGCGGTCGGCTCGGACGGTGGGCGCACGGCATTATCCGACTGCTTGCGCGGCCGGCTCGGAGCAGCGGCGCGAGTCAGGCTTGGTCACATCGTGGGTGGGGGCGCTTAGTCGTCGGGCTCGGCGGTGACCGTTAGCCCTCGACTGGCGAACTGCTCCACGTACAGCTCGGCGCGCTCCTGGTGTGTGACCAGCAGCAGGGCGGCTCCGGTCGCGTCCGCCTCGAGCGTCCGCTGGATCGCCTCATCTCGCGACAGCGGCGTCAGCTTGAGGATCGAGATGATGACGTGGTCAAACGTGTTCACGTCGTCATTGTGCAGCACGACGCGGTAGCGCGGCAGCAGTCGAGCGGACTGCTCACCCTGAACTTCGGTATTCGGTCGAGTCTGGGCAGGCATATCAGAACCGTTGCATCTACGCTGAAGTCACCCGGGCGTCGGGTCAGGACGCCGCGACTGGGGCCCGGTCATCGCGACGGACCCTCGGCCCATCCGCACGATCCGGCCCCGCAAGCACCGACGTGGTACGCTTCTGCTGCCCGGCACGGCCGGCCCGTCGGCCGCGGGAAAATAGCAAGCGCTCCGGGGCGGCGTCAAGAAAAATCACGGCCGCCGGGCGGGCGGGTTTGCCTCACCCGCCCCGCGATTTAGAATGCCGCGTCCACCGCGGGTCCGGGACCCGCACGATCGACCGAGGCTCCGCTCATGATTGTATCTCGTCGTGTCGTGGCGCTGGCCGTCCTGGTGGCCTGGGGCTTGGCCTGTGCATCCGGCCAGACCCCGCCGGCCCCGGAGCCCCTGGGCAACCTGAAGGCGAAGGCCGATCTGAACGACGAGGATCGAGCGGCCGTCCGCGAGTTCATCACCCAGCGGATTGGCGAGATGAACGGCGGCGACGCCGCCACCGCCCGGCAGGCCGCCGCCCAGCTCCGCCGGCCGTACCAGGGGGCCAGCGAAGCTTTTCGGCGGGCTTATGCGACGATCTTGATCGAACTGGCAAGCTCGGCATATCCGAAGTCGAGTCTGGTTCCGGCGACGCAGCTTCTGGCCATCCTGGACGCGATGGATGTGGTCGACGCCCGGACGCTCTTTATCGGGGCCCTGAAGGACGAGCGGGTCGGCGTGCGGGCCAGCGCGGCCCTCGCGCTGCGTCGCCTGCGCCCCAAGCTGGTCGCGGCCGGGTTCGACGTCTACAGCGCCGCGGTCGCCGCCCTGCGCGACGCGGGGCGAGTCGAGAAGTCACGTGAGGCCCTGCGCGGCGTCTACGAGGCGATGAACTACGCGGAGGTCGGCGCCTCGCTCGACCTGAAGCCCGCGATTGGGGCGTTGCTCGACCTGCTGGAGGCACGTGCCAAGCTCCACGCGGGGAACAAGGATGTGCCGGCCCTCGGTGCCGACGACGCCGGGCTCGAAGCCGCGACCAAAATGCTCCGCGCGATGTCCGACGATGACAAGCGGCGACTCGCGGCGGCCGCGGGGACGATCACGCGGTTTGCGCTGGAGCGCTACCTGTCGCCGGACCGCAATTTCGCCGAGCTCACTCAGGGTGATAACCCGACGTTGCTGGAGCTGCGCAATACGCTGGAGCGGCTGGTGCTGGTGGGCGAGCGCACGCTGGCGGCCGCGCTGTCGCCGCCACGGGCACCGACCGTGTTTGAGAGCTTCAGGAAGCACGACCGCGCGGCGACGCGCCTGGCGTGGAAAGAATGGGCTACCCTGCTCCAGGCGGCGACCAACCAGGACTTCGCGCTGTCCGAGTCGCGGGACGCGCCCTAGAGGCTATTCGTCAGCTCCCCTCCCGATCGCGGAGGGGTTGGGGGGAGACCGGCCCGGAAGGCGCCCGCTGAGAGCGGGTGCTCCACGGGCGCTGGAATCGCTTCTCGCTCCTGTGAATCCGGGTTCCGGGGCTGCGTCCAGTGTGCAGCCTCGACATTGCCGCCGCGCATCTGCGCACGATGGAACCGGCGGCCCTGCCTGGCGGCGGGCACGGGGCCCGCCCGGCGCCCGGGGCCGGCCTACGACTTCGGCTGGTTGGCGTAATACTCGGCGTTCTTCTCGATGAAGGCCTCCATCTCAGCGGGCAGGTCGTCCTCTGAGAAGATCGCCTTGACGGGGCACTCATCGACGCACAGCCCGCAGTCGATGCACGTCTCGGGGTTGATGTACAGCATCTCGGCCTTGGCGAAGTCCGGCTCGTCCTTGCGCGGGTGGATGCAATCGACGGGGCACACGTCGACGCAACTCGTGTCCTTCGTACCGATGCAGGACTGCGTGATGATGTGCGGCAAGCGCAGGCTCCTTGGCAACGCGCAAAAATGGTCAAGTCCACCCGTCGGGTCGAACGATGGGATTATAGCCGGCGCGCCCGTGGCGACAACGAATGCCCGACTGGCCAGCGGCACGCTGCGGCTGCGCGCCGCGGGACGTCCCCGCCCGGCCCCGCGAGGGCGGCAACCGCGGCATTCCTGGCACTCGCAGAAGGACGCGGCTTGAAGTCGGCCTGCGCGGCGACTAACAAGACTGTGCGACATTGAGTTGGCGAGCACGTGGCGAAGGGTTGCCCGCTCGGCCGGATATCCGATCCGTCGCGAGGAGGCCGCGGCCGTGCCCAAGCTGAAGTGGACCGACAGCGAGGATCTGGCGATCCTCCTGCACGAGAAGATGCCGGACCGCGACCCGCTGGAAGTCCGGTTCACGGACCTGCACGAATGGGTGTGCCAGTTGCCCGATTTCGGCGACGACCCGAAGGCGAGCAACGAGGCCAAACTGGAGGCGATCCAGATGGCCTGGCTGGAGGAGTACCGCTCCGCCAAGGGCGGCTAGCCAGGCGGGCCCCGCGTCGGCGTGGCCGCCGTTACTGCTTGCGGCGGCTGGACTTGTTATACTGCCGTAGACTGGGATGCGTGCTCGGCCTGCCTCGACGGCCAGCCGAGCCGGTCGCCTGGAGGTACAGCGCTTGATCCGACTCACGCTCCTGATCATCGCGGTAGCGACGGTTCTGCCCTTCGGCTGCCCGCCCGCACCCACGCCGCCCGGCGAAGACAACTCCCTGGTCGGGACGCTGCAACCCGAGGCCGAAGCCCCTGCGGCCGCCACCGTCGGCCAGACAGTGCTGATGAACGCGCGCCTCCCCGGCAGCGATGCCGCCGCCCTGACGTTCTCCTGGTTCCAGACCGCCGGGCCGGGTGTGGCCCTGTCGAACGCCGGGACGGCGAGCGCTTCGTTCAAGGCGCCGTCGCTGCCGGCGACGAGCACGCTGACCTTTGCGGTGACCGTGCGCAATGCCGCCGGGGCGACCGGGCAGGCGAGCGTGAGCGTGCAGGTCGAGCGCGACGAGAACTACCAGCCGTACGACTTCTCGAGCCTGCCGCCGGGGACGGTCGGCGCGACCGGCCCGCAGGCCAACGCGGGCCAGGACCGCAAGATCAACCAGGGCGAGACCGTGACGCTGGACGGCAGCGGCAGCACGGGCAGCGCGCTGACATACGCGTGGCGGCAGACGTCCGGACGGGCGGTGACCCTGCAAGGCGCGAGCACGGTCAAAGCGACGTTCGTGGCGCCGGACTATGAGTCCAGCGGGGACAACGTGCTGCGGTTCGAGTTGGCGGTGACGGACCGGCAGAACCGGACGGTGACGGATCGGGTGCGGCTGGAGATCCGCGACCCGGCCAAGACCAACCCGGTCGTAGAGGTGCGCACCACGCTCGGCAACTTCCAGATCGAGCTGTTCGAGGAAGAGGCCCCCATCAGCGTCGAGAACTTCCTCAAGTACGTCGACGACGGCTTCTACGACGGGACCATCTTCCACCGTGTGATCGCCGGGTTCGTGATCCAGGGCGGCGGCTATACGCCGGGGCTCAACGAGAAGACGCCTCGCGACCCGATCCGCAACGAGTCGTTCAACGGGCTGAAGAACCTCCGCGGCACGGTGGCCTACGCGCGCACCACGGACCCGGACTCGGCCACGTCGCAGTGGTTCGTGAACCTGGTCGACAACGCCTTCCTCGACCGCACCAGCTCGAACGCGGGTTACGCGGTGTTCGGGAAGGTCATCGAGGGGCTGAGCGTGGTCGACGCGATCGGCAGCGTGCCGACGGGCGACCAGGGCGGGTTCAACGACGTGCCCGTGACGGACGTAATCATCCAGTCGGTCAAGCGCGTCACGACCGGCGGCTCGGAGACGAAGTCGGGCGAAACGGGCGATGTCCGTCCGCCGGCCTCGGAGACGCAGTAAGCACGGCAGCGGCGATTCACCCGCCCGAATCGCGATCGTGAGGGAGCGGCCATAGCAAGGCGGCAACTCGCTCACTAACCGCTGCAACCCCGTTTCGAAGCTCGCTCCCTGACGGTCACGGTTCCATTCGATATCAGCCACCTACGGCGCTCGCTGCGCGCGTGGTGCGTTGGGTGAGACGGGGCCCTTCTCAGGACATGCGCACCGCGCGGATGATCTCGGGCAGGGTCGGCGCCTTGCCGTACATGAGCACGCCCAGGCGAAACACCTTCGCCGCCGCCCAGAACATCCCCAGCACGCAGACCCACAGCAGCGCGAGCGTGGTGACGATCTGCCACAGCGGCGTGTCCGGATCGGCGCAGATGCGCAGGATCATGACCAGCGGCGTGATGGGCGGGACGTAGCTCAACGCGATGCTCACGGCCGACTGCGGGTACTGGGCGAGGTAAAACCAGAAGATCATCGGGATGATGGTGATGATGCTCACCGGGAACATCATGCCCTGGGCGTCCTTGAGCTCGTTGCACATCGAGCCGACGCCCGCCAGCAGCGCCGCCATGAAGAGGAAGCCCGGCAGGAAGTACATCAGGGCCAGCACGAGCTGCTGCGTGCCGACCAGCTCGGGTACGTGGAAGCGCTGCGCCCCGTAGTAGCCCACGCTGCCCCACACGATCAGCAGCGTGGCGCCGACGGCCGCGTTGCCCAGGATCTTCCCGACCATGAGCTGCATCGGGCTGACCGCAGACAGCAGCACCTCGATCACCCGGTTGCTCTTCTCCTCGATCAGGCTGGTCAGCAGCCCCTGACTGATACCGAAGGTGCCCATGAAGAGCAGGAACATGAAGGCGAACGGCGTGAGCAGCCGGGCCACGATGTTGCTCTTGCGAGCCTGGGCCGTGGCCGGGTCGACTTCGAGAATCGTGACCTCGCGCCGCGCCGCGGCGACCTTGACCGGGTCGATTTCGAGGTCCTGGAAACGGACCATCGAGACCGCGCCGTTAATGAAGGTCTCCATCCGGCGGCCCGCGTCGAGCTGCTTGTCGCGCCGGGCGATCTCGACCTGGCCCTCACCGGCGATCACGTCCGCGGGCAGGATGATGTACGCATAGATCTCGCCCTGGTTGACGCGCTGGCGGAGCGCGGCGGTGTCGTCCGGCTCGGCCGGGACCTGCTCCAGGAGAAAGCGCTGATTCGGCTTGTTCTGGTTCCACGCGTCGACGATCGCGGCCAGCGGCTCGTACAGACGGCCGGTGTGGTCGACCACGGCAAGCGTGCGGTCGGGGACCTTCTCGCTGGAGGCGAGCTTCTCGGCGTACTGCGTTCCATAGACGCCCGCGACGACGATCGCCGGCAGGAGCACGACGCTGAGGATGAAAGCCTTCGTGCGGACCGTGGCGTAATACTCGCGCCAGGCAATTCTCGTGAGCTTATCCACGGGCCACCTCCGCAGCGGGGCGCTCGCTAAGCGAGCGATTGACGGGCACGCCGCCCACGAGCTTGACGAAGATTTCCTGGAGGCTGGGGCTCTGCACCTCGAAACGGAGAATTGACGCCCGGGCGAGGGCCGATTGCAGGATCGAGTTAGGCTCCACGCCCTCGTCGAGCTCGAGCCGCGCGTGCCCCGCGGTGACCTGCGCGCTGACCACGCCGGGCAGCACGCGCAGGTGGCCCAGGTCGCCCTCGGCGTCGATCACCAGCACGCGGCCGGCGAAGCGCGAACGAACCTCAGGAACCGTGCCTTCGATGACCAGCCTTCCCTTGTTGATCAAGGCGATTCGGTCGCACAGGCGCTCGGCCTGGTTCATCTGGTGCGTCGAGAACAGGACGGTTGTACCGGCGGCACGCAGTTCCTCGACAAGCTGCTCGAGCAGATGCGTGTTGAGGGGATCGAGGCCGCTGAAGGGCTCGTCGAGAATGAGCAGCTCGGGCTGGTGAAGGATGGTGGCGACGAACTGGAGCTTCTGCTGCATGCCCTTGGAGAGCGCCTCGACCTTCTTCCGCTTCCAGTCGCCCAGCCCGACGCGCTCCAGGCCCTCGTCGATGCGCCGTCGCAGCGCGGCGCCGTGCAGGCCCTTGAGCTGACCGATGTACTCCAGGATCTCGCGGACGGTCATCTTGCGATAAAGCCCGCGCTCCTCGGGCAGGTAGCCGATCCGGTCCTTCACCTCCGAGGCCCGCGGGTGGCCCAGCACGCTGATCGACCCGCTGTCCGGGTGGATGATGCTCATCACCATGCGGATGGTGGTGGTCTTGCCGGCCCCGTTCGGGCCGAGGAAGCCCAGCACCTGTCCGCGCGGGACGCGCAGGCTGAACTCGTCGACGGCCACGAACTGGCCGTACCGCTTGGTCACGCGCTCGATCGCCAGTGCCTCGGACAAAGCGCACCTCACTACCGCCCCCGAGCCTGCCTCCAGGCCGCATTATGCCGGCCGGGTCGCGGGTGACCAACGCGGATGTCGTCGTGAGTTGTCTGGGATCGTCGCAGCGGGCGCGCGGCGCCAGTTCAGCGCAGGACGCCGGCGACGGTCTCGCCGAGCGTCGCGGGGCTGTCGCTGATGCGAATGCCCGCGTCGCGCAGGGCCGCGATCTTCGACTCGGCCGTGCCCTCGCCGCCGCTGATGATCGCGCCGGCGTGTCCCATGCGGCGCCCGGGCGGCGCGGTGCGGCCGGCGATGAACGCCACGACGGGCTTGGTGATGTGAGCGCGGATGTGGGCGGCGGCCTTTTCCTCGTCGGTGCCGCCGATCTCGCCGATGAGCACGACCGCGTCGGTCTGGGAGTCCTGCTCGAACATGTCGAGCAGCTCGATGAAGTTGAGGCCCTTGACCGGGTCGCCACCGATCCCGACGCAGGTGCTCTGGGCGAAACCGCGCTGCGAGCACTGCCACACCGCCTCGTAGGTGAGCGTGCCGGAGCGCGAGATGATGCCGACGCTCCTGCGACCTGGCGCGGGCGGTGTGTGGATGTAGCCGGGCATGATGCCGATCTTGCACTGGCCAGGGGTGATGACGCCCGGGCAGTTCGGCCCCACCAGCTTGACGCCGAGATCATCGAGGTACTTGCGGGCCCGCACCATGTCGAGCGTCGGCACGCCCTCGGTGATGAGCACGATCAGGCGAATGCCGGCGTCGGCGGCTTCCATGGCCGCCTCGGCCGCGAATGGCGCGGGGACGAAGATCATGGACGTGTCTGCGCCCGTGGCCGCGACCGCCTCGTAGCAGTTGTCGAAGACCGGCAAGCCGTGCTCGGAGCGCGTGCCGCCCTTGCCGGGCGTGACGCCGCCGACCATCTTCGTGCCGTACTCGAGGCACTGGCGGGTGTGGAACGCGCCGGCCTTGCCGGTGATGCCCTGACAGATGACACGCGTGTTGGCGTCGACCAGGATGCTCATGTGGGCGGGTTCCTTCGCGGGGCGCAAGCGCCGGCGCCCCGGAGTTGCATGGCGGCGATCACGGCCGGGCGGGTTGGGCCCCCGGCTCCGGCTTCTTCCCAGGGATCGTCACGTGGACTTGCGGCGGCGCGTCGAGCGGCTCGACTGTCACCTGGAAGTCCTTGGGGATGTCCATCTTGAAAACGTCGCCCGGAAAACCGGCGTTGAGCGCCACGTCGTCGAAGGTGATCGTGATGTGGGAGTTGATCTGCCCCGTGCCGTCCTTCTTGGCGACCTTCACCCGGATCGGAAGACCCTCGAGCCTGCCGGCCCGCGCGATCCAGAAGTCCATCTTCCCGTAGATCGTGCCGATGCGAGTCCCCTCGCGCGGCGTGAGCTCCACGCGGTCGGTGTCGGGTGGATCGCCGGCCGCGGGCGGGACGAGCCGGGCCTGGAACTCGCGGAGGATGTCGGCCTTCTTCTGACCGAACGGCAGCGGGAAGAGGCCGCGCGCGATGTCGAACGGGTTGTCAGGATCGTCGGGGCGACGGACCTGCGTGCGGATGGCGCTCTTCGAGCGGGCCTGGTAGTCGGTGTACCACTCGCCGTCGAAGCCGTGGCGTTCGTCGGTCTTCTCACGTCGGTCGCCCTGGATGCTCTCCGAGAAGTGGATCATGAATCGGGCGGTGGGCTTGCCCTGCTGATACCAGAGCCGGCCGCGCTTCGTGGTCGCGTCTTCGGGCAGATCCACAACGTACTGCATCCGCCAGGCCACGCCGGCCCGCAGGTCGCTTACCTCGCGCTGCTCGAGCCGAGTCAGGATCTCGTCCAGCCGCGGGTCGATCGGCTCGACGGGCGTCGACGCAGCCGGCGCCGCGTCCGCGGCGGGGCGAGCTTCGGTACCTCCGGGTGCGGCGGGCGCTGCCGGCGGGGGCGCCGGGTCTGGTGGCACGCCTTGCCCCCTCGCCGCGACGATCCCCGCGATGCCGAGTATGATCACCGACCCGATGCGCCAGGCGCGGTACGCGGACAATTCCAACTCCTTGCTGCTGATGAGGCGGCATTCTAGCGGGCGTCGGCCCGATGCGACAACCGCCGCGGCACGGCGCCTTTCCGCCGATCGCTTTCTCCGATGACCTTGCTGTACGACATCTGCTGGGTCCTGGCCCTGCTCGTCGCCTGGCCGTACCTCCTCTATAGGCGGGCGACGCGCCCGGGGCCGCGCCGTCCGCTCGGCGAGTACTTCGGCCGGGTTCCGGCGAGGTCCGTCGCCGCTGACTGCGTGTGGATCCACGCGGTCTCGCTCGGCGAGATCAACGCGACCCGCACGCTGGTGGCCGAGCTGCGCCGCCGGGCGCCCGAGACCGCCATCGTCATCAGCAGCACGACCGCGACCGGCCTGGAGCAGGCCCGCAAGCTCTATCCGACCCTACTGACGTTCCGATACCCGCTCGACTTCAGTCCGGCGATCCGCACGCTGCTCGCGCGGATCCGGCCGTCGATTATCGTGCTCATGGAGCTCGAGGTCTGGCCGAACCTGATCGAGGTCGCCGCCCGGCGCCGGATCCCGGTCATCATCGCCAACGGGCGCGTCACGCTCGAGCGCAGCATGCGTCGATTCAAGTGGCCCGTGGTGCGCTGGGTGGCGCGGCGAATGTTCAGCCGCCTGACTTGGGTTGGCGCGCAGGACGACGCGTATGCGTCGCGCTTCGTGGAACTTGGTGTTCCGGCGGATCGTGTCAGCGTGACCGGCTCGGTCAAGTACGACACGGCCGAGATCGCGGACCATATCGCGGGACAGGACGAGCTCGCCGCGGCGATGGGGCTCGACCGCTCGCGGCCGCTGCTGGTCTGCGGCAGCACGGGGCCCGGCGAGGAAGAGATTCTGCTTGATGCGTATCGGCGTCTGCTGGAGCGGCACCCCGCGCTGCAACTGGCGATCATCCCGCGCAAGCCGGAGCGTTTCGACGAGGTCGCGCAGCTCATCGCGGCAAGCGGATTCGCGTGTCTGCGGCGAAGCACGGGTTCGCCGGTGGTTCCGGCTGGCGTCATCGAGCCGCGACCGGTGGCGCTGGGCGACACGATGGGTGAGCTTCGAAAGTTCTATGCGCTGGCGACGGTGGTCTTCGTCGGGCGCACGCTCGTGCCGATGGGGGGGTCCGACGTAATGGAGGTGGCGGCGCTGGCCAAGCCGATCATCGTCGGGCCCCACACGGAAAACTTCGCCGAGGCGGTGTCGTTGCTGCGCGAGGCGAGCGGGTGCGTCGTCGTGCAGAGTGGGGATGAGCTCGTCGGTGCGGTGGGGGAGTTGCTGAGCGACGCGGCGCGGGCGCGCGGCCGGGGACAGGCCGGGCGCGCCGCCATCGTGAGTCGCCGGGGGTCGACGCAGCGCACGGTGGACCGCATCTTCGACCTGATCCGCTGAACCGCAGTAGTCGTGGCGACGGCAACGCGGTAGGGGGGGCGGTGCGTCCGCGGGGTACGGTCGCGAGGCCAGGGGGATTGCACCTTCGACGATTTTCCGTCACACAGAGTCGCCTTCGCGGTGTGGTGAGCCCGAGAATTTCCGGATTCTGCAATGTTGGCTTGCAAACGGCGCCGTCGCCCGGTAGACTTGTCCCTGTCGAGTAAGTCACAGATCGGTTGCAGACCTGTAAAGTGGCGAAAAGTGGGACTGGTGACGGCGAGCGATGCCGATAACCGGCCAGCACCAGTTGACGATCGACGCCAAGAATCGGCTCCTGATCCCCTTCGCGGTGCGGGAGCAGATTGGCAAGGACGATGGGCAGCAGTTCTACGTCACGGTCGGCAAACGTCCGAGAACGTTGGAGCTGTACCCCCGTGGCCGACTCGATCGGTACTGGGAGAAGCGGCCGCCGCTGCCCGGCGCAACGCGCGAGATTCGCGACATGCGGCTCTTCGAGCTGGCCTCGACGCAAGTGCTGGAGCAGGATTCGCAAGGTCGGGTTCTCATCCCCGAGGAGATGCTCCAGGACGCCGAGCTGGAACGCGAGGTTTACCTGGTCGGCGCCGGCGACCACTTGCAGGTCTGGCGACGCGACGACTTCAAGGCCTTCAAGGCGGAGCAACGTGCGAGATACGCCGAGCTCGTCGAGAAGGCCCGCGAATACAGCATCACGCCGGACGCCGTTGGCGCGGCGACGAGCGACGTGATGGTTTCGACCAGCGGATGAGCGGCTGTTGGCCGCTTGCCGCGAGCAGCCGGTGACGGCGGACGACAGCGTCTCCGTCGGGCCGCTGCGATGAGCTTCGGACGACCGAGCAACCCCGTCGGTGGGTAGATGGGGCTGTCGGCAAGGACGCGATCGGACGTCCGAAAGGCGGCCGGCTGCCACGGAAGGCCGGCGGCCGCCTCCAGGTCTTCCCGGGTTGCCGCGGCGAGTGGAAGCAGTCGCGGTCTTGGTGAATCTGTCGATGTTCGAGTGCGCGGCGGTGGTCCCGCCGCGCCCGGTCTGCCTCTCGGGATGTACCGGTGAATTCGCCGCCGCCTGAGCACAGACCCGTTCTCGTGGAACAAGTCGTTACGCTTCTCGCTCCCCAACCGGGCGAAGTGATCCTCGACGGCACCATCGGGCTCGGCGGGCACGCGCTGGCGCTGCTGCCACTGATCATGCCGGGCGGTCGCTACATCGGGCTGGACCGCGACGAGACGATGCTCGCCGCGGCACGGGCGCGGATCGCGTCGCAGTTCCCCTCGGGCGTTGACCTGGTGCAGGGCAACTTCGCGGAGCTCCCACGCTGGCTGGCGGAGTTGGGAGTGCGGCAGGTTGATCGCATGCTGCTCGACCTGGGTGTGAACTCGGCCCAACTCGACGACCCGCTGCGGGGGTTCTCCTTCGAGCAGGACGGCCCGCTCGACATGCGCTTCGATCGCAACCAGGCCCGCAAGGCCGTCGACCTGGTCAACGGGCTCTCGGAAAGCGAGCTCGCTGACCTGTTCTACTTCAATGCTCAGGAGGGGCTCTCGCGGAAGATCGCTCGGCGCATCTGCCAGGTGCGGCACGGCGGGCGCATCTCCTCGACGCTGGCCCTGGCGCGGGTGGTGGAGTCGGTCTACGGCGCGCTGGAGGCTGGCGGCAAGACGCACGCGGCGACGCGGGTGTTCCAGGCCCTGCGGATCGCGGTGAACGCGGAGCTGGACAGCCTGCGCGAGTTCCTTCGTGTTGCTCTGGACTACCTTCGGCCGGGCGGCCGGCTGGCGATCATCAGCTTCCACAGCCTGGAGGACGGGCTGGTGAAGGAAGCGTTCCGCGCCGGGCGTGCCGCGGGGCGGCTCATCGAGGTTACCCGGCGTCCGGTGATCGCGGACCCCGCGGAGCGCGGGGCCAACCCGCGCAGCCGCAGCGCCAAGATGCGCGTGGCGGAGCGAACGGATTCATGAAGTGAGCAAGGAGGCGTCCATGGGGCTCAACGTCAAGGCGGCCGTGCTCATGTGCGCGGCGATCATTGGCATCGCCGGACTCGTGCTGGGTCGCTTCGAGATCGCGGAGATCGAGCGGCCGGTCGCGTGGCAGGGGTTCGACGAACCGCGCGGACGGGTCGATGCGCCGGTCCAGCAGCCCTCCGCGCCGCTGGCGATGGAGGGGCCGCGCGAGTCGTGGGTGCGGCAGCTCGCGCGACGCAGCGCTGTGGATCGGCAGGCCGTGGCCGAGTTTCGCGACGAGGCGGCCCCGGCGGTCGCGGGTGTGGCCGGCGCGGGTGGTGTCGAGTTGATCCCGATCGTGCTTCCGCCGCGCGTCCGGGCGGTCGACGTCGCGCTGGCGCTCGAGGACGTGACGGCGGACGCGGCGTTTGGCGATGCGAGCCCGCGTGGCGAGGACGGAGCGACCGGACCGGTGGTCCCGCCGGACGGCGTCTCGGTCGCGATGCAGCCGCTGGCGCCGGAGGTGGCGAGCGAGGTGGCGCCGCAGGCAGGCGCGGCGGGTTCGCCGGGGCAGCGGCACGAGGTGGCGCGGGGCGAGACGCTGACCCGTATCGCGGCCCAGTACTACGGCTCGCGCGAGGCCCGGTACATTGAGCTGTTGATGAAGGCGAATCCCAGCCTGGCAAAGCGTGACGGGCGCGTGCGGGCCGGCGAGGTGATCACGGTTCCGCCGGCGCCGACGACGGTCAGTCAGAGCGCGGTGGCCCGGTCCGACCGAGGGGCGAAGCCGGACAAGCCCGCGCGCGGCGACAGCGGTGTGGGTGGGGGGCGCGTGGCCTCGTCGGCCGCCGAGCCGAAGAAGGCCGGGACAGCGTCGCCGCGCTGGTATACGATCCAGAAGAACGACTCGCTGGCGAGCATCGCGCGGCGCGAATTGGATGACCCGAACCGGTGGCGCGAGATCGTGAAGATCAACAAGAACCTCGACGCCAACCGGATCGTGCCGGGCGCGCGGATCCGCCTTCCGGACGACGCGGAGGCGGCGCCGCGCGGGTCGCGCGGAACCTGAGGCGTGCGACGCCGGCGACGGCCTGACGGAGGCGCGTTGGCGTGACGCTCTTGCGCATGGTCGTGGTGCTCGTGGTCGGGCTCGCGCTCATGCTGCTGGTCGTCGTGCTGCGTTCCGAGACCGCGCGGCTGCACTTCGAGACCTCGCGCGACGAGCGACGCATCGACGTGCTGCGCCACCAGCTTCGCGAAGCCGAGCTGGAGCAGGCCCGGCGCCGCAACCCGATGGTCATGCGGCAGCAGCTCAACGAGGCGATGCAGGAGTGGATGGAGGCCCCGCCGCAGACGCCGCGGCGCGGCAAGCCCTGAGCCGAGGGCCGTGAGGGCGGGATGCGAACGCGCAGTGCGGGCCTGGTGACATTGCTGGTCGGCGTCCTGCTCGCGGGCGGCGCCGGGCGGCTGGCGTACATCCAGTCCACGCAGGGCGAGACGCTGAGGCAACGCGCCGCGCGACAGCAGACCACCACGCGCATCATTCCGGCGGTTCGCGGAGAGATCATCGATACGCGCGGCCGCGTGCTGGCGGGCACGATCCTGCGCCCGTCGGTCTACGTCGATCCATACCTGGTACAGGACGCGCGCTACGCCGCCGAGAGCGTGGCGCCGTACCTGAAGCTTAGCCCGGATGCGTTGTACAACCTGCTCGTGGAGAACCGCGAGCGCCGCTTTGCCTGGCTGGCCCGCACGCTGGAGGTCGAGAACGAGACCGACTTTGTTCGCGACTTCGAGGCGTTCCTTCGCGCTCGCCGACTGCGGGCGTTCGGCGTGCAGTACGAGCCGGTGCGCGTGTACGCCCAGGGGCGCGTCGCCCCGCACGTGATCGGTTTCGTTGGTGCGGATCTCCAGGGTCTGGCCGGCATCGAACAGGGTTGCCAGGATATCCTGGCGGGAAGGCCAGGCCGGGCCACGTCGACCGTCGATGTCTCGCGCCGTCGTGTCCGGGCCGAATCGCTCGAGCCTGCCGAGGACGGCGGCTCGGTCGTCCTGACCCTCGACGCGTACATCCAGCAGGTGACGCAGGACAAGCTTCGCGCGGCGGTGGAAAAGTACGCCGCGGATTGGGGGGCGGTCGTCGTGATGGACCCGCACACGGGGGAGGTGCTGGCCATGGCGGTGGTCCCGGACTTTGACCCTTCGAACCCGCTGCCCAAGGGCTTCAACGAGATGTCGCCGGAGCAGCAGCTCAAGGCGGCGGAGATCTGGAGAAATCGCGCCGTCTCGGACTCCTACGAGCCGGGCAGCATCTTCAAGCCGTTCATCGCCTCCCAGGCGCTCGACGAAGGCCTCACGCGCATCGACGAGGTCTTCGTCATCAACGGCCCGGTACGCAGCTTCGGCAAGCGCACCATCCGCGACACGCACCCCTACGGCCAACTCGCGCTGCACGAGGTCATCAGCAAGTCGAGCAACATCGGAATGGGCCTGCTCGGGGCACGTTGCCGGATGGACCGGCTCTTTCGTTATGTTCGCATGTTCGGCTTCGGCGATGTGACCGGACTGGGGCTGCCCGGCGAGCACGAGGGGCAGGTACGGGATCTGGCGGACTGGAACCCTTCCTTCTCGCCGCAATCGATCCCGATTGGCCAGGAGCTGGCCGTCACGCCGATCCAGGTCGTCACCGCGTTCAGCGCGTTCTGCAACGGCGGCGTGCTGCTGCGCCCGCGGATCATCCGCGGTGTCATCAGTCCCGACGGGCAAACGCTCCGTGACGACTCGACGCCCATTCCGATCCGCCGCGTGATCAGCGCCGAGACGAGCGAGCTCTTCCGCCGCGCGGCCCTCGTCGAGGCGGTACGCACGGGAACCGGGAAGATGGCGGCGCTGGAGGACTGGCAGGTATTCGGGAAGACAGGCACGGCCCAGATCGCCGGCCTGCAGGGGAAGGGCTACGGCGGCGGCTACGTGGCGTCGTTCGTGGGCGGCGCGCCCGCGGGCCGCCCGCGCGTCGTGGCGGTGTGCTCGATTTACAGGCCGACACGGGGCGGGTATTACGGCGGGGTCGTTGCGGCGCCGGTGGTCAAGGAGATTCTGGCCGAGACGCTGGCGTACATGCAGGTTCCGCCTGAACTGAGCGCAGGGGACAGGAAGTCGGGCGCCGCGGGGCGCAAACCTCCGCAGCCGAGCGCTGGAGAGCGAAGACAGGATGTCGACGCCGTCGGAGATTGAAGGACGGAGCCTTCCGCTGGTCGCGCTGCTGGCCGACCTGCCGATCGCGGGCGACCGCGCGGCGCTCGGCGCCGTGCGTGTCACGGGGGTCTACGACGACTCTCGTCGCGTGCGGCCAGGCGGGCTGTTCGTCGCCGTACCGGGCGAGCGGGCGGACGGGCGCCGATTCATCGCGGATGCGCTTGCGCGGGGGGCGGTCGCCATCGTCGGAACTGACCTGCCGGAGACGGGCAGTGCGGCTCGCGTGGAGGTCCCGGACGTCCGCGCGGCCCTGGCCGAGCTCGCCGTTCGCTGGCATGGGCTGGCGGGCGAGGGACTCCGCCTGGTGCTGCTGGGTGTGACGGGCACCAATGGCAAGAGCACGACGACGTTCATGACGCGCGCCATCCTCGAGGCGGCGGGCGTGCGCTGTGCCCTGCTGGGCACGATGCACTACGACCTGTGTGGCCGCGCCGTGACCGCGACGAATACTACGCCGGGCGCGCTGGAGCTGGCGGCCTGCCTGGCCGAGGCGCAGGCGCGCGGTGCGCAGGCCGCGGTGATGGAGGTGTCCAGCCATGCGCTGGACCAGAAACGCACGGACGGGCTGCGGTTCACGGCGGCAGCGTTCACGAACCTGAGCGGTGATCACCTCGACTATCACGGGACACTGGAGCGGTACTGCGCCGCCAAGGCGCGGCTGTTCGCGCGGCTGCGCGCTGACGCGGTCGCGGTGGTCAATCGCGATGATCCGCACCACCAGGAGATGTTGCGCGAGTGTCCGGCGCGTGTGCTGACGGTGGCGATCGAGCACGATGCGGACCTGCATGCGACGATCGTCGGCAGCAGCAGCGCGGGGACGACGTATCGCCTGGCGGCCGAGGGTCGCGAGGTCACCGTCCAGAGTGCGCTGGTAGGTCGACACAACGTGTACAACGCGCTGTGCGCCGCCGGGCTGGCGCGGGCGGTGGGCGTGAGTTGGGACGCGATTGCAGCGGGCCTGTCGGCGCTGCGCGCGGTACCGGGGCGGTTGCAGCGGGTGCCGTGTGCGTGTCCGGCGGACGTGTTCGTTGACTACGCGCACAGTGACGACGCCCTGCGAAACGTGCTCGGCGCGCTGCGGCCGCTGACGCGCGGCCGGCTGCGCGTCGTGTTCGGCTGCGGGGGGGACCGGGACCGCACGAAGCGGCCGCGCATGGCGCGCGTGGCGGCGGAGCTTGCGGACGAGCTGTTCGTGACCAGTGACAACCCGAGAAGTGAAGCCCCCGAGGCGATCGTCGCAGAGATCCTCACCGGTCTGACCGCCGCGGACCGCGAGCGGACGCGCGTCGAAGTCGATCGCGCCCGGGCGATCCGCGCGGCGCTGGCGGACGCGCGGGCCGGCGACGTCGTGCTGATCGCGGGGAAGGGACACGAGACCTATCAGATCATCGGCTCGGAGCGTATCCACTTCGACGACGCGGAGGTGGCGATGGCGGCGGCGCAGGCGCTGGAGCCTGTGGCGGGAGAGAAGGCATGATCAAGCTGACGCTGGCCGAGGTCGTGGAGGCCATGCGGGGCCGGCCCTGGGGCGAGCTGCCGACGGTCAGTGTCGGCGGCGTATCGACCGACTCGCGCAGCGCCACGCCGGACGATCTCTTCTTCGCGATTCCCGGCGAGCGCTACGACGGGCACGACTTCGTGGCGGCGGCGCTGCGGCGCGGCGCCGTGGCGGCGGTGGTCGCGGGGGCGCAGGTCGGCAGGGTCGAGGCTCAGCTCCGCGAGTCGGGCGTGCCGCAGGCGCGCGGCGCGCTGCTGATCGAGGTTGATGACACGGTGGCGGCCCTGGGGCGCCTGGCCGCATACCATCGCGGCCTGAGCGCGGCCGAGGTGATCGCGGTCGTCGGCAGCAACGGCAAGACCACCACCAAGGCGATGATTCACCACATTCTCTCGGGTCGGCTCCGCGGCCGCGCGTCGCCCAAGAGCTACAACAACGCCATCGGTGTGCCGCTCACGCTGCTGTCCGCACAGCAGGGCGACGAGTACCTGGTGGTCGAGATCGGGACAAACCGCCCGGGCGAGATCGCCCAACTGGGTGGGCTGGCCCGCCCGGATCTGGCCGTGCTGACCTGCATCGGCGAGGAGCATCTCGAGGGGCTGGGCAGCCTCGAAGGCGTGGCCGCCGAGGAGTGCGCGATCTTCGATAAGCTTCGTGGCAAGGGCTTTGCCGCGGTGAACATTGACAGCCCCGAGGTTCGCAGGCACCTGCCGGCGCCCGGCGGCTCGACGCACGTGGTCACGTTCGGCCGGGCGGCAAACGCGGACGTGCGGCTCTCGGACGTGCAGTATGCCGCGCCTTGGCTGAGCTTCCGGCTCAACGAGCGGTTCGCGTTTCGCCTGCGCCTGCCGGGGGCGCACAACGCGGTCAACGCGGCGGGGGCGGTGACGATCGCCCGGCGGCTGGGGTTTGACTACGACGAAGCGGCCGTGCGGCTGGAGAGTTTCGTCCTGCCGCCGATGCGGAACGAGATCGTGGAAGTGGGGGGGATCACGATCGTGAACGACGCGTACAACGCGAACCCGTCGAGCGCACTGGCGGCGATCGACACGCTCGAGCAGCTTCCCTGCCGGGGGCGGCGGATCCTCGTTTTCGGCGAGATGCGCGAGCTGGGGCGGCAGTCGGCGGCGCTGCACCGTCGGGTGGCCGAGCGCATCCGGTCCGCCGGGCTGCACCGGGTGGTGCTGGTGGGGTCCGCAACCGACCCGATGTACGAGCTGTTGGGCGACGGCGCGCTCTTCGGCCCGAGCGTGGAGCGCGTCGCCGACGTGGACGAGTGCACGGCCCGGCTGGCCGAGGGCGTTCAGCCGGGCGACGTGGTGCTGCTCAAGGCGTCACGGGCGGTCGCGCTGGACCGCGTGGTGGCGCCGCTGAAGGAAAGGCTGGCGGCCACGGCCGCTCCCTGATCCATGCTCTACCTGCTTCACCGGTGGTGGGTCGGCTTCCAGCCGACGAACTACGCCATGGACAGCGTGCTGTTCCGCGCGACCGCCGCCACCATTCTCGGCTTCTTCGTCGTCTGGCTGCTCGGCCCGACGGTGATTCGCTGGCTGGTGAAGCTGAAGATCGGCGACCGGCCGGAGTTCGACCACCAGGCCCTCAACGAGATCATGAGAGGCAAGATCAACACGCCCACGATGGGCGGCATCCTGATCGTGATCGCCATCGCGGCGTCGCTGCTGCTGCTCGCGGACTTGTCCAACTTCTACATTGTCATGGCGCTGTTCTGCCTGGTCTGGCTGGCGATCCTGGGCGGGGTGGACGACTGGCTGAAGTTGACGGCGGCCCGGCGGGCGGGCACGCGCGACGGGCTGCGCATGTGGGAGAAGCTGGTCTTTCAGGTGGCGCTGGGCGTGCTCCTCGCGGTATTCATCCTGCGGCACGGGGAGACGAACGAGACGCGCGCCCGCTGGCATGACCCGCAGGTGACGTACTCGGCCAACTACAACATCTTCAGCGTCCCATTCGTCAAGCAGGCTCTGCCTCTGGCCACGCCGGTGTTCGTGGTCATCGCGGTGCTGGTCATCGCCTTCACGTCCAACGCCGTCAATCTGACGGACGGGATGGACGGTCTGGCCAGCGGGTGCATGGTCTTGACGGCGTTCGCGTTCATGGTGCTCGCGTGCGTGATCGGGGACGCGACGGTCTCGAGAAAGCTGCTGTTCTTCTACATTCCGTACACGAACGAGCTGGCCGTGGTGTGCGGGGCGATCGTTGGCGCGTGCCTGGGCTTCATGTGGTTCAACGCCTATCCAGCGCAGGTGTTCATGGGCGACACGGGGGCCCTGCCGCTGGGCGGCCTGATCGGCTACGTCGCCATCGTCACACGCCAGGAGCTGATGCTCTTCATCGTTGGCGGCGTGTTTGTCATCGAGGCCATCTCGGTCCTCCTCCAGATCTACCACTACAAGTTGACTGGCAGGCGGATCTTCCGCTGCGCGCCGCTGCACCACCACTACCACCTGGGCGGCCTGACCGAGACGCAGGTGGTGATGCGCTTCTGGCTCCTGGCGGCGCTTTTTGCCGCCTTCGCGCTGGCCACGATCAAGTTACGCTGAGCGTTGGCCGGGCCGGCCGGCGTCCGTCCCGCGCCGCACGAGGATCCGATCCTGTCTGACCAGCCCACGAGCCTGTTCGCCGCACCTGGCCCCGCCCGGCGCTATGACCCGGTGATCGTCTTCATCGCCGGCGTGCTCATGACGCTGGGCGTCGCGATGGTCTACTCCGCCTCCACGTCGGTGCAGTCGGCCCCCTTCGACTGGCGGCAGTGGTGGGACACGCCGCTGCGGCAGGGTGTTTTCGCGCTGGTCGGCTTCGCGGTCATGATCGCGGCGGCGCACGTCGATCATCGCGTGCTGGCCTGGGAGCGGCCGGGCGACGGCTGGCGGGTGGTTGTCCTCGTGCTGCTGACCGTGGCGCTGCTGGTGGGCGTGCTGGTTCCGGGGATCGGGCGCGAGGTGCTCGGCGCGCGGCGCCAAATCTTCATCCCCGGACTCGGTCGCGGCTTTCAGCCCTCGGAGCTGGCCAAGGTCGTGCTGGTTGTCTGGACCGCGGCCCTGCTGTCCCGGCCCGCGAGCCGCCGAATGCCGGAGTCGCCGCTGCGCGAGCCGGCGCTTCCTGCCCGGGCTCGGCGCGGGCGAGCCGCCCCGCCGGCACCGCCCGCGCGGCCGGCGCGACGGGAGCGCGTTGACCCCACGGTGATCGAGCACGTGGATCCACGAAGCCTGACGCGCAGCTTTCTACCCGCGGTGCTGAGCGGGGGACTGATGATCGGGCTCACGGCGATCGAGGACTTCGGCACCGCGGCCCTCATGGGCGTCGTGTGGTTCATCATGCTGTTCATCGCCGGGGTGCGCTGGCTGCACCTCCTCTCGCTCATGTGCCTGGGGGGCGTGGCGGCGGTCGGGCTCGTCATCATGGAGCCCTACCGGGTGACCCGCGTGACGACGTTTCTCTCGGAAGCCCCCGACCCGATGGGGGCCGGCTACCAGGTCGACCAGGCCCTCCTGGCCATCGGCTCCGGCGGGTGGTGGGGGCGGGGACTCGGCGCCGGCGTGCAGAAGTACGGCTACCTGCCGCAGGACAACAACGACTTCATCCTGGCGATCATTTGCGAGGAGCTGGGTGCGGCCGGGGGGTTCGCGATCGTGGCCCTGTTCTTGCTGTTCCTGTGGCGGGGCTGGCGGCTGGCGAGACGGGCTCCAGGGCGCTTCGGACAACTGCTGGCGGGCGGGCTCACGCTCACGATTTGCTTGCAGGCGGCCTTTAATGTGGGCGTCGTGACAAACAGTGTCCCGACCAAGGGCATTTCGTTACCCTTCGTGTCGGCGGGCGGCTCCGGTGTCGTGTTCCTGGGGCTGGCCGCCGGGCTGCTGGCGTCGGTCGGGCGCCGGGAAGCCGCGCCAGTCGCGTGACCCGCACGGGCGCCCTGGTTGGCAACAGCGCAGTTCTCCGGACGGCGCCGGCCCGTTTGGCGTCGTTCATAGCGGGCGAGCCAGGTAGGACGAGCAATGCGCATCGCCTACGGCATCTTCGGCTACGGGCGCGGCCACGCGACGCGGGCCGCCGCGGTTCTGCCTGAGCTGTGCCGGCGACACGCCGTGCGCCTGTTCGCCGGCGGCGACGCCTATGACCAGCTCAGCCCCGAGTACCCGGTGTCGCGGATACCGACGATCGGCTACCGGTACACGCGGCGGGGGGCGATCTCCGGCTGGCTCACGGCGCGCGAGAACGCGTGGAGCGTGCTCGACATGCTCCTGCGGGGGCCACAGTTCCGGCAGGTGTGTGAGGCGGTGGCCGACTTCGCTCCCGACCTGGTGATCAGCGATGCCGAGCCGTGGATGCACCGCGCGGCTCGCCGGCTCGGAATCCCCCGGATCGGCTTCGACCACTTCGGCGTGATGGTGTACTGCAAGCCGCACATCCCCTTTGGCGACCGGATTCGCAGCCGCCGCGACGTGCTGGTGTACCGCTGGCTGATGGGCAAGCCCGACCGGATCATCGTGTCGAGCTTCTACCATGCCAAGCCGCGCTGGCCGCGCGTGCGCGTGGTCGGGCCGCTGCTGCGGGACGAGGTGCTCGCGGCCGAGCCGAGCCGCGGTCAGCACCTGCTGGTCTACTTCAACAAGGGGGCCTACCAGTACGCGCCGCACATCGAGCGGGCCCTGCAAGCCAGCGGGCTCCCGTGCCGCGTGTACGGCACGCCGCGGCAGGGCGCGGACGGCCTGATCGCGTATCGTCCGATGAGCAACGTTCCGTTCGTCGAGGACATGGCCAGTTGCCGGGCGATCATCAGCACGGCGGGCAACCAGCTCGTGGGGGAGGCCGTGCACCTGGGCAAGCCGATGCTCGTGATGCCGGAGCAGTGCGTGGAGCAGCGGCTGAACGCGGCCTCGCTGGAGCGACGTGGGTTCGGCCGGGCGGTGCGCTGGCGGGACTTCTCGGTCGACCACCTCCAGGCGTTCCTGGCCGAGGAGGAGCGGTTCCACGCGCACATTCGCTGTGCCGCGCGAAACGGGCGGCGCGAGGCCGTCGAAGCGATCGAGTCGTTTATCGCTGAGCTTGGTCATCGGGGCACGCGGTCCGGGCCGCCCTCCGCAGGGGAGCGGCGTGCTTCACCGGCGTCGGCCGACAACCGCGACGTCTAGCGCTTCGCCACAGGGGAGTCGCGCTTTCCCGGGCGCGGTCGAGCCGGCCTCGATCCCGGTGTAGGTGGCACCGAGTTGCCAGTGGGGACCGTCGCAGCCCACGCGGTGGAATTCTCGGACCATTCGGGGCGCGAGCGGCCGATACATAAATCATTTCGCGGAAGGCGATTAGGGGTTGCCTTGGCGGGTCCCGGGTCGCTAGTATCGTGACAGAGGACACTGCCTCTCGCTGTTGAGTCAGGCAGGGGATCGAAGCGCTCTCGTGGACTCCGACTGCGCGGCCCCCCTGTCTCCGCGTTCGCAAGTCTGACCTAAAACCAGAGAGTCCCCTGGAGGAGAAGCAACAATGAAGAAGGCTCTTGCAGTTCTCGTCGTTTCGGTTCTCGCGATGGGCATGTCGAATGCCGCCGTATTGAGCGTCGACCTCACCGGCTGGCAGGCTGACGGTGGCTACGGTGCCGCCGGCAACACCGGTCAGCTCTTCCCGCTGGGTGTGGGTGCTCAGATCATCAACGCGTGGTACACGGACCTGATCTTTACCGCCCAGGGTGCGAGCTGGCAGTCCGAGCTGGTCCTGTCGCTCAATGACGACGTCCCCGGCCTCCTGTTCTGGGATCACAACCCCGGCGCCGGCATCAACTCGCCCGGCGTGTTCGGCCCGGCCAGCGGCGTGTTTCCGAACCCCGGTCTGTTCGGCAGCGGCCCGTTCACGATGGCCAATCCGAACCTGTTCGTGACCGTGTATGACACGTTCAACGACAGCGGCATCGACGCGGTCATCTCGCAGGGCACGCTGCACATCGAGTGGATTCCCGAGCCGGCCAGCCTGATGCTGCTCGGTCTCGGCGGCCTGTTCGGGCTCGTTCGCCGTCGGTAGGTCGACGCCCAGCCCCGTTTGACGATCACCCAAACCCCGCCGCGTCCTTCCCGCGGCGGGGTTTTCCTATTGAGGCCCCCTGCGTTGTAGGGCTGGCGACGGCTCCCAACGGCTGGTCCACTGGGCCGCGCGGGGCGGCGGCCTTGACGCTGTCGCCGCGGGCGGTATACCAGCCGCCCTGCGCCGCGCCGGCCCAGTCGCCGGCGTTTCGCCTTTTCACGAGCGCGCGCATGGCAGATGAGCGCGGGCCGAAGCCTCGTGTCTCAGCGCAGCGCGGGGCGAGCGCAGCACGGGCCGCAAGAGCGAGAGATGTCATCGGCACCCAACACGTCTGTTCCGCCGCGTGAGCGACCGCTGCGGATCGCCTCCGCGCTGCGGGGCGTGCTGGCAAGCGGCTACGGCCCGGGCGATTTGCGTCGGGACCTGGTTGCCGGCTGCACGGTGGGCATCGTGGCGCTACCGCTGTCGATGGCCCTGGCCATCGCGACCGGCGCGCCGCCGCAGTACGGGCTCTACACGGCCATCGTGGCGGGAACGATCGTGGCCCTGCTCGGGGGCTCGGCGGTTCAGGTGTCCGGGCCGACCGCGGCCTTCGTCGTCATCCTCGCACCCATTACGGCGCAGTACGGAATGCCCGGTCTGCTGGTGGCCACGATCATCGCGGGGCTCATCCTGCTCGTGATGGGGCTGGCGCGGCTGGGGAGTTGGATCGAGTTTGTACCGTATCCGGTGACGACCGGGTTCACGGCCGGCATCGCGGTGGTGATCGCCACGCTTCAGCTTCGCGACCTGCTGGGGCTGCACGTCGAGTCTCTGCCGGATCACTACATCGACCGCGTCCTGGCGCTGTGGCAGGCGCTGCCATCCTGGCGGTGGGTTGATGCACTGGTCGGGGCCGTCACGCTGGCCGCGCTGCTGCTCACGACGCGGCTGACGCGCCACGTGCCAGCGGCGCTGGTCGCCATTCCGCTGGGCGCATTGCTCGCGCTGGCCTTGCACGCGGCGAATCCGGACTGGAATGCGGAGACGATTCAATCGCGCTTCGGGGGGATTCCGAAGGAGCCCCCTGCCCTTGTGCTGCCCTGGGCGCTTCAGGACCCGTCGCACGGCCCACTGCCCTTCAACTGGGACGCGGTGCGCGGCCTGGCGCTGTCCGGGCTGGCGATTGCCCTGCTGGGCGCGATCGAGTCGCTGCTCTCGGCGGTCGTGGCCTCGGGTATCTCCGGCACCGAGCACGACCCGGACGCCGAGCTGGTCGCGCAGGGCGTGGGCAACATCGTCGCCCAGTTCTTCGGGGGCTTCGCGGCGACTGGCGCCATCGCCCGTACGGCGGCGAACATCCGCGCCGGCGCCCGCTCGCCGATCGCCGCAATTGTGCATGCCGTGTTCCTGCTGGGAGCGATCGTGTTGGCGGCGCCCGTGCTGGCGTACATCCCGATGGCGTCAATGGCGGCCCTGTTGATCCTCGTGGCCTGGAACATGGCCGAGGTGCGGCACTTCATCCACACGCTGCACGTGGCTCCGTCGGGCGACCGTTTCCTGCTGCTGCTGTGCTTCGGGCTGACGGTCGTGTTTGACATGACGGTCGCCGTCACGGTTGGCGTCGTGCTGGCGGCGTTGATGTTCATGAGCCGGATGGCGGGCCAGACCGGCATCCAGATGGTCGGCGAGCACCACGCCATTCCCGGCGGGCCGCTCCCGCCGCACGTGCTCGTCTACGAGGTTCGCGGGCCGCTGTTCTTCGGCGCGGCACAGCGGGCGGTCAGCGTGCTCAAGCGGATCGACCGCGAGTTGTCAGTGGTCGTGCTCGACGTGCGCTCGGTCCCCGTGCTCGACCAGACTGGCCTGGTGAGCCTGGAGTCGGCCCTGGCCAAGCTGCACGCGACCCACGTCTACACGATCGTGGCCGGTGTGCAGCCGCAGCCGATGGCCCTCATGGCCCGCGCCGGCTGGGGCAACCGCGAGTGGCTGAGCTTCTACACGTCGTTCGACGAGGCCATCGGGATCGCGAGAACGCTCGGCGAGCTGCTCCCGCCGGCCATCAAGCGGTCGGCACCGGAGGTTGGCTAGGACCGCTGGCCCGGGTCGGCGCCGCCAGGCGGCGCGCGGCGAGCACGCCGCACGACGATCGTGCGCGCAAAGATGTCCCCGACGCGCTGCCGGTTCCGGGACAGCAGCACGAGGAACCCCAGCACCCACATGGGCGGCTGAAGCTCGAGGAAGCGAAGCACGTTCCGCGCGACGATCGCCAGCGGGGCGGCCGGCGCGCCGCGCTCCGACAACACGCGCATCCCCAGCAGCGCCTTACCGAGCGTGCGCTGGGCCAGAAGCTCGGACGCCAGCGCATAGATTCCGTGGGCGCCAGTCGCCAGGACCCACCACCCCAGCGTCGCCAGTTCTGGAAGTCGGCTGCCGCGGACTTCCAGCCCCAGCGCCCAGTCAAGCAGCGATCGCAAGCCGCCACGCCAGTCGACGCCTGTGATCATCGTGGCCAGCACGGCGAACGGGAGCAGGTCGAGCGCCAGCGCGAGCAGCCGCTGGAGGCCGAGCGCGACTACGACGTGCTCGGGGAGCGGCAGCGTCTGGGTCAGGGCGTCGCGTCGGAAGACGAACAGCAAGGCGACGAGCCCGAACAGCGCCAGGATGGTCAGCCCCTGAATCCAGCCGGCCGTGGTCAGCTCGTGGCGGCGCTGGTCGAGCAATTCCTGAACGACCAGGGTGGGCTCGGCGGGCGGATCGTCGGTCCGCGCGAACTGGACGTACGACTCGCCCCCGGCATCCGTGGCCAGAAGCGCGATGTGCTGGTTGAACCCGTATGCGCCGCGATACTGGACGCCCTTCGCCCGGGCGGGCAGGGGTGAGAGCGCGAGCGCCGCCGGTCGCCAACGGGGCCAGCCGTCCGAGTCGATCCCCAGCGAGCGGTACGCGGTCAGGCTGCTTTGCCCCATCGGCTCGCCGCACAGCACGACGAGCGTGGGCACTCGTCCGGGGGCGGTGTACCAGAACTGCTCGACCGGTGCCGGCACGGGCAGCGCCGCGCCGCGCTCCCACGCGGCGGTGTTGGGGTCGAGGCGCGCCGCGGCGATCACGTTGCCGCGCTCCGCCGGCCAAAACACGTACACGCGGTCGTACGCGGCGGCGACGCGCGGCGGGGGGGAAGTGCCGGCGCCCGTGACGGCGGTGTCGGCCGGAAGCGCGGCGACCGCGATCCAGCCGCGCGCGTCATACGCGGCCAAGGTGAGCGCCGCGTCACCAGCGTCGTAGGGCTGCGAAGTGGGGGGGCGCTGGCCATTCACGCGGAGCGGCATCGCGCCTGGGGGCGGTGACGGAATGATGGCATACAGGTCGTCACTGAAGCCGGCCAGGTCGAGCGGCGCCGCACGATGCGAGAAGTTGAGCTCCGGGCGCCAGGCGTCGTCACCGAGCGAGTACATCTGTCCGCGGCGAACGAAGGCATACAGCCGGTTGAATCGAACCGCGCTGCTCACGATCACGTCGCCCAGCGGCGGGCGGGATCGAAACGCCGTCGTGACCCCGCGGTGATAGACGGCGGACTGCTCATCCTTCATCTGGAGGAGATAGAGGTTCTCCTCGTCGGCGCAGAGGGCGAATCCCGCGTCCGATCCGGATTGGGCCCAGGCACTGCGCGGCGGGCCTGCCGCCAGTGAGATCAGCGCCGCGCTCAGCAGCGCGACCGGCGTCGCGCAGCGTCGCGCGCTGCGCGGCGCGCCGCGCGCCGCCGATCGCTTCGCCGTTCTGTCGCTGCCTGCGATCACTCCGGCAAGTCCGCGGGGGACTCGGGCTCGTCCCCGTCGTTCGCCGGGGGGGGCGGTGGCCAGTCATCAGTGGGTGGCGCCGGCGGCGGCCCGGGTCGCACGCGGTCCCGCGCGGCAGGCGGCCGGTCCGACTGCGGCTCCGGCTCGCGCGGCGGGGGCGCGAACGGATCGGGAGGCATTGCCGCATCGTCGTCGTCCGTCAGCAGCGGCTCCGACTCGGCGGGTGCGGGCCTGCGTGGGCGGGCCCAGGGATACTCGTCCTCGCGCGACGGACTCGGCCCCAACTGGCGTGCCGGGCGCGCGTCGTCCAGGTCGATCCGTTCTACCCGGCCGGCCCACGTGGCGGGGAACTGGAAGACGGCCTCCGTCAGGTCCGGCCGAAAGACGGCCCGCGTGATGTCCAGCTTCAACTCCGCGTCGCTGGCGGGCCAGCGGACCTCGTATCGACGCGGGGTGTAGGCGTTGCTGTCCTGGATCGGCCGGTAGTCGAACAGGCGGGCGTGCATGACGATCTCGCCCTCGGCCGAGCGATCAATAACCTCGATCGGCTGATAGGGCGGGCGGGCATCCAGTCGGATCTCGCGAACGCCGGCGGGCTGGCGATCGGCCCCGAGCCGGGTGAAGACCAGCCGTGTGTCGCCCGGCTCAACGCGGAGCGTCGGACGCAGTCGGCCGTCGAGTGTCTCGGGCAGTGGGCGGAGCATCAGGGCGTCGAGAAGCTGGTTGGGCGGCACGGGGAGCTTGCGCTGCGTGGACTGACCGGCCCGGCGCCAGTCGCCCCACCAGAGCGTCTGAAGCTCGGGCTCGATCCAGAGCCAGTAGCGTTGCTCGGTCGAGCCGAACTGGGCGATGACGCCGGCAACGGGAGACCGGACGTCGAAGCGCAGCAGGCGCGGTCGGGCGAAGAACAGAGCGGCTTCCTGTCCAAGGTAGCGCCGCTGGCGGCCGTCTTCATCGCGGAAAGAGAACGACACCAGGGCCTTGCATTGCAGGGGCTGGTCGATCCGGGCCAGGTTCTCGTTGACGCGGTCGAGCGCCTCGCGCCGCGTGACGGGCCGCGGCGGCTCCGGCTCCCGTGGCGAGAACGGGTTGAACTTGAAACCGTCGCCCTGGGGTCCGTCGCAAGCGGTCAGGAACGCCAGGCCGGCCAGCGCCGCCAACGCGACGAGACGTCTCATGACGGGTCCTCCCCGGGCGCGGCCAGCTCGGCGGGCAGGGCGGCGTCCGACTTGCCCGCCAGGAGCGCCTCGAGCTGATCGCTGAGCTGCTCGAGCTGCGTCTCGTCGAGGTCCGGGCGGGTGATCTGATACTTCCGGTCGGCAGGGCCACTGAAGTCCCACACTTCGGTCGGCCCGTCCGAGCTCGTGCCCTCCAGCTTCAGCACGCGCTTCCGCCAGAGCAGCAGCGCGAGGACGAAGCGGAACTGCACCGTCTCGGCGGCGGCCGCCGCGTCGAGCTGCTCGAAGATCTTCAGAAGCGTCTCGCGGTCGAGCGCGGGGGCCTTGCGGCCTTCGACGGGGCGTCGCGTCTTCCACGCGCCCAGCCACGCGGGCTCGGCCGGCGGCTGGCACGTCTCGCAGAAGTCCCGGCGCGCGTAGCTCTCAGCGGCCTCGTACAGGTAGACGGACACGGGCTGGCCGCCTTCGAACGCGCGCCCGCAGGCAGCGCACGCCTCGCCCCGGCGGGGCATACTCCAGTCACTGGCCACATTGGTCTCCGGGGGCCTCCATGCCAAGGCGAATTATACGGTCGATACGGCGCGCTGCGAGTTCTCTGGCCGCGCCCCGGCGAGCGTGCTAAGTTGTCGTGTTGGGCTGACGCGGCGGCGGCCGCCGACCGGGCCGAGTGCGCGCCGGGGCGGGGCCGGCGCAGGCGGGAGCAGGAGAGCGCAGCGCGTGCACGAACAGTCGACGGCCAGCCTGGCGCCCGAACTCGCGGTCAAGTACCGCTCGTCGCTCGCGCTGATTCGCGCGCGCGGCAGCGCGGTCGTGGCGTTTTCCGGCGGTGTGGACAGCGCGCTGGTGCTGCGGCTGGCCGTGGAGGCGCTCGGCGCGGAGCGCGTGCTGGCCGTCACGGGCCGCAGCCCGAGCGTGCCCTCGGCGGACCTGGCCGGCGTGGCGAAGCTGGCCGCCGCGCTGGGCGCTCGGCACGCGTTCCACGACACGAGCGAATTTGACGACCCGAACTATGTCGCCAACCCGCAGAACCGCTGCTACTTCTGCAAGAGCGACCTCTACGAGGGACTGCGCGCGCTGGCCCGGGAGCGCGGGCTCGCGGTCGTGCTCTGCGGCACGAACGCGGACGACCTGGGTGACTATCGGCCCGGGTTGCAGGCGGCCGATGAGCACGGCGTGCTGGCCCCGCTGGCCGAAGTCGGCATGACCAAGGCCGAGGTGCGGGCGCTGTCGGCGGCCCTGGGCGTGCCGGTGGCGGACAAGCCGGCCTCACCCTGCCTCTCCTCGCGCGTTCCCTACGGCGAGGCGGTGACGGTCGAGAAGCTGCGGCGGATCGACGCCGCGGAGACGCTGCTGCGCGGGCTGGGTTTCCGGGACTGCCGCGTCCGCCACCACGAGAGCCTGGCGCGGATCGAGGTGCCGGCGGACGAGGGCGAGCGATTCGCGGACGCGGCGCTGCGGCAGCGCGTGGACGCGGCGCTGCGCGAGCTGGGCTTTCAGTATGTGGCGCTCGACTTGCGCGGGCTGCGTTCGGGCAGTCTCAACGAGGTGCTGCTGGGGCCGGGGCTGCGCGGGGTATAATCTCCGCGAGGCAGTACGATGGGCAAGTCGCTGGTTCCAGCCGAAATGACGCGCGGAGAGTACCTCTTCAAGCGGTACGGCGCGACGGTTGCGGACTACGAACGGGCCGCCGACGAGGACACCCGGCTGGACCTTTGCGACGGGGTGCTGGTCCTGCATTCGCCGGCGAGCGTGCGGCACGAGCGGATCTTCCGGTTCCTCCTCGCGCTGCTGGACGGATTTGTGAGGCGGCGGCAGTTGGGTGAGGTGTTCGGTGCTCGGACGCCCATGTTCCTCGGAGACGAGCGGCGTTTCGAGCCGGACCTCATTTTCGTCAAGACGGCCCATGCTGGCCGGATCGGCGAGGTCGCGATCGAAGGGCCGGCCGACCTTGTGATCGAGATTCTCTCGCCCGCCACGCGCGATTACGACTTGGGCGAGAAGCGCCGCGCCTACGCTGAGGGGGGCGTCCCCGAGTACTGGATGATCGACGTGAGCCGGCGCCTCGTGCAGGTGGACCGACCGGCCGGGACGCAGGTCGCCGAGCTCGGCAGTGGTCGTGTCGAGACGCCCGCGCTTCCGGGATTCTGGCTGGACGCCAGTTGGCTCTGGCCCGAGCCTCCGCCAGACCCGGCGGCGTGTCTGGCCGCGATCGGCTGACGGCTCCGACGCGTGCGATCCCGACGGTTCACGGGGGCGCAAGCCGTCCCTACAATCACGGCCCCGCGGCGCGAAGCGCTGTATCGCCGCGGCGTGCGTGAGTGTCGATGATCCCGGCCGAGATCCTCAAGAAAGTCCGCCGCATCCAGATCGTCACCTCGGCGATCGTCCAGGACGTATTCGCCGGGCAGTATCACTCCGCCTTCAAGGGTCGGGGGATGGAGTTCGAGGAGGTCCGCGAGTACCAGCCAGGCGACGACGTGCGCGGGATCGACTGGAACGTGACGGCGCGGACGGGCCGGCCGTTCGTGAAGAACTACCGGGAGGAGCGCGAGCTGACGGTCGTCCTGCTCGTGGATGTCAGCGCGTCGCAGAGCTTTGGCACGCGGGCGCAGCTCAAGAGCGAGCTGGTGGCGGAGCTGGGCGCGACGCTCGCCTTCTCGGCGATCCAGAACAACGACAAGGTCGGCCTGGTCCTGTTCACGGACCGGGTGGAGAAGTTCGTCCCGCCGCGCAAGGGACTGCGCCACGCGCTCCGTGTCGTGCGCGAGCTGCTGTACCACGAGCCGGCCGGGCGACAGACCAGCGTGTCCGCCGCGCTGGATTACCTGAACCGCGTCTTCATGCGCAGGGCGGTGGTCTTCCTGGTCAGTGACTTCCAGTGCCCGGACTTCTCCGGGCCACTGCGCGTGACGCGGCACCGGCACGACCTGATTCCCGTGCTGGTGCGAGACGAGCGAGAGTATGCGTTGCCGCGCGTGGGGCTGGTCGAGCTGGTCGACCCGGAGACCGGCGAGCAGCGGCTGGTGGACACCAGCAGCGCGAGCGTACGCCGGCGCTATGTCCAGCTCACGGCACAGCGCGAGCAGGCGCTGGTCTCGCTGCTGCGGCGCATGAAGCTCGACGCGATTCGCATCGACACCGGAGCTTCGTTCGTCGAGCCGCTGACCGCCTTCTTCCGGCAGCGGGGGAGTCGGCGGTGATGCCTGCCGGGCCTGACAGGTCGCCGTCCAACACCCGCGCCTGTGCGGCGGCGAGTCGGTTTCGCGAAGTCGTCGGGTTCTCACTGGCGGCGGCTTGCATCGCGTTGCTGCTCAGCGGCGGCTGCCAGCGAACGCCCGCCGAACCGCCCGGCGCGGTCAGTCGGGCGGAGCGCGGGCCGATCCGGCTGGAGGTGTCGGTTGCACCGTCGAAGGTGCAGATCGGCGACGTCGTCACGGTCTGCGTCAGTGTGGAAGCCCCGGAGGCGTACGCGATCGAGCTGCCGGACGAATCGGCGCTGAAGGAGTTCGACGCCCGGCGCACGAACGATCCGCTGCCGCGCCCCTGGGCGCGCGGGCGGCTCTGGCAGCGCAGCTTCACGTTCGAGCCGGCTGCCGCGGGCCGATTGACCGTCCCGGTGTTGACGGTTCGCTACACGGGGCCGCCACTCAGCTCGCTTGCCGCTGATGAAGCGACTCCCGCGGCGACTCAGCCCGCCGCAACGAGCGAGCTCATGACTGAGCCGCTCGAAGTCGAGGTCTTGTCCGTGCTCAAGCCGGACGACAACCCCGCCCGTCCGCGCGACATCACGGGGACGCTGCTGCCGCCGGGGGGCGGGTGGCCGCTGTGGCAGCGCCTGGCGGTCGCGTTCCTGGTGGCCTTCGGCCTGGGCGCGCCGCTGGTCGTGTACTTGGCGCTGCGCGGCGCGGTCCGTCCGCCGCCGCCGCCCGTGCCGGCGGAGGTCTGGGCGCTGGCCGAGCTGGAACGGCTCGCCGGGCAGGACTGGTTCGCGGGGCAGCGCGTGGCCACATACTACTATCGGCTGACTGAGATTGTTCGGCAGTACATCGAGCGGAAGTTCGGCCTGGCGGCGCCGGAGATGACGACCGAGGAGTTCCTGGTGCACGTCGTGCGGCATCCCGACGCGGCGCGATTCGACCCGGTCCGCCTGCGGCTGTTCCTGGAGGCCTGCGACATCGTGAAGTACGCGGCCTTCACGCCCGGGGTGGACGACGCCCGCGCGGCGCTGGAGACCGCCCGCGCATACGTGCGTGAGACGGCCGCCGCGGCCGCGGCGAAGGATGAGGCGGCATGAGTCACGTGCGGTTGCCGCTGACGCCGGAGTGGCTCTGGTGGCCGCAGCCGTGGGTGTGGCTGCTGCTTCTGCTGCTCGTGCTGCCGGTGCTGCATTGGTGGTGGCGTGACCGGCGGCGCGAGCGTGTGCTGCGGTTCTCGAGCCTGGAGGCGCTGCGGGCCGCGGGGACGAGCTGGCGGGTGCGGCTGCGTCCGCTGCTGGGGGTGCTGCGGCTGGCGGCGCTGGCGGCGCTGATTGTGGCGGCGGCGCGGCCGCAGTCGCCCAGCGAGTCGCGTCGGCAGCGTGTGGAGGGGATCGCGATCCAGATGGTGCTCGACGTATCGGGGAGCATGCTCGATCTGGATCTCTCGCCGCCGGGGCAACGGGTCACGCGGCTCGACGTGGTCAAGGAGATCTTCCGCCGATTCGTCGTGGGAGACGGAGACCGCCTGCCGGGGCGGCCGAACGATCTGATCGGGATGATCCGCTTCGCGCGATACGCTGACTCGGTTTGTCCGCTGACGCTCGACCGGGAGCATCTCGAGCGTGTGCTGCGCAGCACCGAGATCCCGCTTGACCGTTTCGGGCGGGTGCCGGAGGAGTACAACCAGACGGCGATCGGTGACGGCCTCGCGCTGGCGGTGGAGCGCCTGCGGGAGCTGAAGCGCGTCTCCGGCTCGGGGGCCCAATTCGTCATCAAGAGCCGCGTCGTCATCCTGCTGACCGACGGCGAGAACAACGCGGGCATGATCACGCCCGAGCAGGCCGGAGAGCTGGCCGCCAAGTACGGCATCCGCGTGTACACGATCGCGGCGGGTACGGGGCAACAGATCGGCTTCGGCCGCCTGCCCGTGGACGACCGCGTGCTCCAGGAGATCGCGCGCGTCACGGGTGGTAAGCACTTCCGGGCTGGCAACGCTCGGGCGCTGCTTTCGGTGTACGGGGAAATCGATCAGCTCGAGCGGACGACCACGGAGGAGCACGCCTTCGTGGACTGGCGCGACCTCGGTTTCCCGTTCGTCCTGGCGGCCTTCGCGTGCCTCGGGCTTCAGTCGCTGCTGGGTTTCACGCTCCTGAGGAAGCTCCCATGAGCGGGCTGAGCTTCGATGATCTCCGCTACCTGCACCTGGGGTGGGTGGTGGCCGTCGTGGCCTTGGCCGGCGTCCTGGCCATCGTGTGGCGCCGGGTCCTGCTGCGCCGGTTCGCGGACGAACCGCTGCTGGCGCGGCTCGCGCCGCCGGCCGCGACCGGGCGGGCGGTGCTGCGGCTGGCGCTGGTGGCGGCAGCGCTGCTGCTGCTGGTGGCCGCGCTCACGGGGCCGCGCTGGGGCGAGCGGACGCAGACGATGATCCGCCGCAACCTCGACGTGGTCGTCCTGCTGGACGTTTCGCGCTCGATGCTGGCCCGCGACATCGCGCCCTCGCGGCTCGAGCGGGCGAAGCTGGCGATTCGCGACGACCTGCTGCCGGCGCTGGGTGGCGACCGCGTCGGCCTGGTCGCGTTTGCCGGTGGGATCGACGTGGTCTGCCCCCTGCCGAGCGACTATGGCTTCTTCCGCCTGGCGCTTGCTGACGTGTCGCCGCAGTCCGCGCCGCGCGGGGGCTCACTCATCGGCGATGCGCTGCGGAAGGTGGCCGGCCAGTTCGAGCGCGGACCGGACACGCACCGGGTTGTCCTGCTGATCACGGACGGCGAGGACCAGGACAGCGAGCCGGTCGCGGCCGCCGCAAATCTGTGGCAGGACGCAAAAATCGCGGTCGTCGCGGTGGTCCTGGGCGACCCGGAGATCGGCGCCCGGATCCCGATCGCAGAGGGCGGCCGGCAAAGCTACCTGACGTATAAGGATGAAGAAGTATGGTCGAAGGCGAACTTCGAGACCGTGAAGAAGATCGCCGAGGCTTCGCCCCTGGGAGTGTTCGTGCCCGTTGGCACAAGCAACTTCGACCTTGGGGCGATCTTCCGGAGGATCGCGAGCGCGATCCGGGCCAGCGAGATCGACGAGCAGCGGCTGGTGCAGCAGCCGGCGCGGTTTCATCCGTTCGTGGTGGCGGCCCTGGCGCTGGTGCTGATCGACAGCTTTCTTCGCGACGGTCCGCGGGCGGCGGCGGGCGTGGTCACGCTGCCACAGCCCGTGCGTCGGCGGGAGCAGGCGGCATGAGTACGTCGCGTGGTTGGCGAATGTGCGGCGTCGGCGTCGCGTTGGTGTTGTCAGCCTGGACGCCGGTGGCGTGGGCGGCTGAGTCGCTGCGCGACCTGGTGGCACAGGGAAACGCCGAGTTCGCGGCGCAGCGGTACAGCAACGCGCTGGAGCTTTACGAGCGTGCCGCGCAGCTTCCGGGCGGGGCGGAGTCGATCGAGCTGCTGCACAACCGGGCGGCGGCGCACTTCAAGCTCGGGCAGCGCAACGAGGCCCGCGAGCTTTGGGCCCGCGCCCGGGAGCGAGGCGACGCCAACCTCGAAGCCCGGATGCGCTACAACCTCGGGAATCTCGAGTACGCCGAGGCGCTCGACGCCCTCCAGCAGCCGCAGCCTGGCGTCGAAGCTGCGCAGGAGCACCTCGCGCGGGCGGTTGAGCAGTACCGTGGCGCGCTGCGCCTCGATCCGTCACTGACTGACGCGCGGGCGAACCTGGAGCTGAGTCACCAGCTTCGTCGGCAGTTGGAGGAGATGCTCCAGAACCAGCCGCAGACCGGCGGCTCGGATCAGCAATCGGGCGAACAGCAGGACGAGTCGAAGCAGGACAGCAGCGAGCAGTCGAACAACCCGCAGCGCGACCAGCAGCAGTCGCAGCAGCAGTCCGACCAGGCGTCGGACCAGCAACAGGACCAGCAGTCTGCCGAGTCCGAGCAGGAGGAGTCCCAGCAGAAGTCTCAAGACGAGCAATCGGGGCAGCAGGATCAGCAGGAGCAGCAACAGCAGGACCAGGCCCCGTCGGCGGCCGACCAGGATCAGGCCGGGCAGAGCGAGCAGCAGCAGGCGGAAGCCTCCGGTGACGCGCCGGCGGACGCCGCGCCGCGCGAGACTCCACAGCAGCCGGCGGGCGAGGCGCAGCCCGCGCAAGACCGCATGACCGACCAGCAGGCCGAGCGACTGCTCCAGATGGTTCGCGATGCCGAGAAGGCGCGGCGCGAGGAGCTCGCCCGGCGGCGCATGTCGCGCATCGAGCCGGTCGAAAAGGACTGGTAGACGGTCAGTCGACGGGAGGCTGGAGACGTGAGTGCGCGCTCACTCATCCGCAGCTTCCCCACATCGAGCGCCCTGACGTTTCGCTCGTGGCGATTGCGTTCCCGGCGCATGGCCGCACAATGGCGGCATGACGCAGGAGCTCACCGGCATCGTCGTGCTGTTCGGAGCCGCGCTGGTCGTGGCGTGGTTGATGCGCGTACTGCGCGCCCCGACGATCCTGGGCTTCCTGTTGGCTGGCATGCTCATCGGTCCGCACGGGCTGGGCTGGATCCGCGCGGGGGATGACCTGGAGCAGGTCCGCTTCTTCGCCGAGCTGGGTCTGGCGCTGCTGCTGTTCGCGGTGGGGCTGGAGCTGTCGCCGGCGCCGCTCGTGCGGTCGGGGCCTCGGATGGTGGGTGCGATGCTCATCCAGATGGGGCTGACGGCGATCGCGGTGGCCGCCCTGGTGCACACATTCCTGCCGCTCACCTGGTGGTCGTCGGCGGTGGTGGGCTGCGCCGTCGCGCCGAGTTGCAGCGCGATCGTCCTCAAGCACCTGTCCGACCAGCGCGAGACGGACTCGCCGGCCGGCTCGGTGATCGTGGGGGTCCAATTGCTCCAGGACATCGCGGTTATTCTGCTGCTCGTACTGCTGCCGCTCGTGGCGCAGCCCGGCGACACGCCGCCCGCGTGGGTCGCGGCCAAGATCGTCCTGGCCCTCGGGGGGCTGGCGGTGGTCACGCTCGTGGCGCGGGCCCTGATGCCCTGGATCGTCACGATTGTGTTCCGCCACGGCGGCCGCGACGTGCTCTCCCTGTTCGCGATCGTGATGGCTTCGCTGGGCGCCTGGCTGGCGGGGCTGGCGGGCTGGTCGTGGGGGCTGGGCTCGTTCCTGGCCGGCGTGCTACTTGCCCAGACGTCGTTGCGGCACCAGCTTCACGCCGAAATCAGTCCATTCCGCGACGCGTTCAACGCCCTCTTCTTCATGGCCATCGGGATGCTGGTGAATTTCGAGCTCGTGACCGCCCAATTCCTGCCGCTGAGCGTGGCGATCCTGCTGACGCTGGTCGGCAAGGCGGTCCTCGCAGGCTCGGCCGTGGTCGCGATGGGCTGGCCGACCCGGATCGGAATTATCGCCGGGCTTGGCATGGCGACGATCAGTGAGTTCGGGTACGTGTTCGCCGCCGCTGCCGCCGACCACGACCCGCCGCTGATTTCCCGCGAGTTCCTGTCCTTCTTCGTCGCCTGGACGGTCGGCACGATGCTGCTCGGGTCACTCCTGGTGCCGATCGCGTCGCCGCTGGCGAATTGGTGGGGCCGGCGCCGCCGCGGCGC
>CAADGM010000235.1 GCA_900696535.1 uncultured Planctomycetota bacterium | reverse complement strand
GCGGGCATTCCGCACCACGCCCTGGAGAGCTACCTCCGCAAGCTCGTCGACGCCGGCTACAAGGTCGCGATCAGTGAGCAGGTCGAGGACCCCAGGCAGGCCCGCGGCGTCGTGCGGCGCGAGATCGTTCGCGTCGTCACGCCCGGCACGCTCACCGACGATGCGCTCCTCGAGCGCACACAGAGCAACCTCCTGGCCGCCGTACTGCCGGTTCACGACGAGGCCGGCCTGGCCGCCCTGGAGCTCTCGACCGGGCACTTCGTCGTGCAAACCTGCCCGCTGGGGCGCGTGGTGGACGAGCTGGCTCGCCTGAATCCGGCGGAGATCCTGCTGCCGGACGAGTCGCCCGCCGCGCGCCAGCAACTTGACGTCTTGCTGGCCGACCGCGTCGCCGCCGCGCGCACCTACCGCAACCCGACCGACTTCGGCGTGCAGCGGGCCGAGCACGTGCTTCGCGAGCAGTTCGAGACGCTCGGCCTGGAGGGCTTCGGCTTCGACAAGGTCGACGCCGCCCTGCGGGCCGCTGGCGCCCTCCTGGTCTACGTCCGCGAGACCCAGCGGGCGGCGGCGCGGCACCTGCGTCCGCCGCGGCGGCGCTCGGCGGGCGAGCACCTTGTGCTCGACCCGGTGACGCTGCGCTCGCTGGAGATCGACCGCACGCTGCGGACCGGTTCGCGCGAGGGGACGCTCGCGTGGGCGCTCGATCGCACCAGTAACCCGATGGGCGCTCGCCTGCTGCGCGACTGGCTCCGCTTCCCGTTGGCGGACCGCGGAGAGATCGAGCGGCGTCAGCGGCTCGTCGGCGCCCTGGTCGAGAGTCCCGCCGTGCGCGGTGCGATCCAGGAAGCGCTGCGCGGCACGGCGGACCTCCAGCGGCTCATCGGCCGTCTCGGGGTGCAGCGGGCCTCGCCGCGCGACCTGCGTTCGCTGGGCGACGGGCTGGCGCGGCTCGCGCCGCTTCGGGCGGAGCTTCGCCGGCTGCACGATCCCGATGCCGCTGCGCTGGCCGACGCGCTCGACGGTCTGGACGAGCTGGCCGCGCGGCTGTGCGCGGCGCTGCGGCCGGATGCGCCGCTGGTGCTGCGCGAGGGCGGCATTTTCGCCGACGGGTACGATCCCGAGCTCGACCGCCTGCGCTCGATCGGGCGTGACGGGCAGCGCTGGCTGGCCGAGTTCCAGGCCCGGGAGATGCAGCGCACCGGCATCCCCTCGCTCAAGGTCGCCTACAACTCGGTCTTCGGCTACTACATCGAGATCACGCACGCTCACCAGGCGCGGGGCGTGCCGGCGGACTACGTCCGCAAGCAGACCGTCAAGAACGCGGAGCGCTACATCAACGACGAGCTCAAGCGGTTCGAAGGCGAGGTGCTCACGGCCGAGGCCCGGGCCTGCGAGCTCGAGCACGAGCGTTTCGTGGCCCTGCGGGACGGGCTGCTGGCCGAGATTCCCGCGCTCCAGCGCGCGGCCGCCGCGCTGGCCGAACTCGACGTGCTGGCCGGCTGGGGGCAGCTCGCAGCCGAGCGCGGCTACTGCCGGCCGAAGTGGGTGGACGAGCCGGTGCTGCGGATCGAGGCCGGCCGGCACCCGGTGCTGGAGCAGACGCTTGGGGCAAACTTTGTGCCGAACGACACCGACCTGGCGGTTGGGAGCGGGTCGCTGGCCCTGATCACCGGCCCGAACATGGCGGGCAAGAGCACGTACATCCGTCAGGTGGCGCTGCTGACGCTGATGGCGCACGCGGGCTGCTGGGTGCCGGCGCAGTCGATGACGCTGGGCCTGGTGGACCGCATCTTCACCCGCGTCGGCGCGAGCGACGAGCTGGCCCGGGGTCAGTCGACGTTCATGGTCGAGATGGTCGAGACGGCCAACATCCTCCACAACGCCAGCGACCGCAGCCTGGTGATCCTCGACGAGATCGGCCGCGGCACGAGCACATTCGACGGCGTCGCGCTGGCCTGGGCGATCACCGAGAACCTCGCCACGCGGGTCGGCTGCCGCACGCTGTTTGCGACGCACTACCACGAACTGACCGAGTTGGGCGAGCTGCTGGAGCCGGTGCGCAACCTCAACGTGGCCGTCCGCGAGTACGAGGACCAGGTGGTCTTCCTGCACCGCATTGTCCCCGGGGCCGCGGACCGCAGCTACGGGCTCCACGTGGCCAAGCTCGCCGGCGTGGGCCGCGAGGTCCTCGAACGGGCCAACGCGGTCCTCTGCGAGCTCGAGAAGACGTTCTCGCGCGAGTCGCACCGACCGGTCCTGGCCGCGGTCCAGCGCCGCCGGCAGCGGCAGCTCCGCCTCTTTGAGGAGCCGGAGGAGCAGGCGGTCCGGCTGCTGCGCGAGCTGAAGCTGGAGGACCTGCCGCCCGAGGCCGCGGCCCGGAAGCTGCGGGAACTGAAGGCGCTGCTGGGCGGCGGGATGCAGTGACGCGGAAGCTCGGCGAATGCCGTGCTGTGTGCAGCACACGGTCGACTAGAATCCCCAGGCACGCGCGAGCGATCCATCGCGGGCCCCTGGTTACCCGCGACGAGCGCATCAGGGCCCGAAGATACGTGGAGTTCAACCGCCCCCTGCCCCCACGCCGCAAGACCCGCCAGGTCACGGTCGGCAACGTGAAGATCGGCGGAGACGCGCCGGTCGCGCGCCAGACCATGACCAGCGGATACACGTATGAAGTCGACCAGTGCCTGGCCGAGATCAACAAGCTCGCCCGAGCCGGGGCGGACCTCGTCCGCGTCGCCGTGCCCGACAAGCGCGACACCGAGGCCCTCAGGACGATCATCCCGAACAGCCCCGTGCCGATCGTCGCCGACGTGCATTTCCATTTCGAGCGGGCGCTCGAGGCGATCGAGGCCGGCGTGCACAAGATCCGCCTCAATCCCGGCAACATCCAGGACCGCGCCAAGGTCCGGCGGGTCATCGCGGCCTGCAAGGAGCGCGGCATCCCCATCCGCGTCGGGGCCAACGAGGGCGGCATCGTCGAGCGGCGCGACAAGGAGCAGCGGGCCGCCGAGATGGCCGAGCTGGACAAGGACTACGCCGCCGGTCTGATCCGCATCATGCTCGACAAGCTCGACGAGTACCTGCGCATCTTCGAGGCCGAGAACTTCCACGACGTGGTCATCAGCGCCAAGTCGCCCGATCCGCGGATCGTCATCGACGCGTACACGGCGATCAGCCAGCGCTACGACTACCCGCTGCACCTGGGCGTGACCCACGCCGGCCCGCCGGAGACCGGCCGCATCCGCTCGATCCTGGCGCTGGGCACGTTGCTGGCCAACGGCATCGGCGACACGATCCGCATCTCGTACGCGGCCGACCCGGTGCACGAGGTCGAGGATGGCAAGGAGCTGCTGTGCTGCCTGGGCCTGCGACCCCGCAACGAGCCCGAGCTGATCGCGTGCCCCACCTGCGGGCGGATCGAGGTCGACCTGTTCAAGCTCGTCGCGGACGTGCGGCGGACGATCATGCAGGAGATCAAAATCCCGCTGAAGCTGGCGGTGATGGGCTGCGTGGTGAACGGGCCGGGCGAGTGCGAGGGGGCGGACGTGGCGATCTTCGCCGGCAAGGGCCGCGGGATCATCTACGTGCAGGGGGAGCAGAAGGCGACCGTGACCGAGGACAGGATGCTCAGCGCGCTCCTGCACGAGTGCCGTGTGTTCGCGCAGCGCGTCGCGGCCGGCGAGGCGAAGCTCATCGGCGGCAAGGCGAGCGATGTGGTGATTCGCCCGCCGGCCCCGCTGCCGCGCGCGGACGGGAGTTTGCCGCTGCCGGTGGGGGGGTAG
>CAADGM010000234.1 GCA_900696535.1 uncultured Planctomycetota bacterium | reverse complement strand
TAGCGGGGGCAGGACTCGAACCTGCGACCTCCGGGTTATGAGCCCGACGAGCTACCAACTGCTCTACCCCGCAGCCGAGCAGTCGATACTACCCGATGGGCGCTGGCGGTCAAGCCCCTGCGGACCGCAGGGCGACGGCCGGAGGGGGAGCGGGCGCATCGGCGGCGGCGCGCGAACACGCATAGGGCGGATCGGCTGCGGTGAGCGAACGCGCGTTGGGCGGATCGGCATCGGCGCGCCAACACGCATGGGGCGGATCGGCGACTGCGCGCGGCCTGGGCTCCCGCCCGTGTGAGACTGGCGCGCACGCACTTGGCACCCCATGCGGCGCCCACGACACGCTCACGTGCCGCCCGCGTCACGCTTTCGCGCCGCCCGCGTCACGCTTTCGCGGCGCCCGCGTCACGCTTTCGCGGCGCCTGCGTCACGCTCGCGCGGCGCCTGCGTCACGCTCGCGCGGCGCCTGCGTCACGCTCGCGCGGCGCCCACGTCACGCTCGCGCGGCGCCCACGTCACGCTCGCGCGCCGCCCGCGTCACGCTTTCGCGGCGTCTGCGTCGCGCTCACGCGGTGCCCGCACGGCTCCCGAGTGGCGCGCGCAGCGCTCAAGCGGCCTGCTTTCGCGGAAGAGCGAGAGCGGATCGTGCAGCGCTCGAGCGGCTCCCGCGCGCAACGGCGGACGGGAGGTTCTCGAGGAGAGGCTGACTTCGCGCGGGCGCGAACGTGACGCTATTTGCGCATGGCCTGCTGACAGTCCGCCGCGGAAGTGAGCCGGTGCTGTCGAAACGGCCCTCCTAGCGGCGCCAGCGTGGTTGATGCTGGGACGAGCGGGGTTTCGGGGCGGACTCCCAGGCGCCGAACTTGGTGATCGATTCACGCAGGTCGGAGGGCGACGGACCTGACGAGTCCGACCGGCTTCATGAAGCATGGAGTCCCGCCTGCGCGGGAGTGACGGAGCTGCACGCGACGTCACCAGCACTCGGACGAGGCGTCGGCGGCAATCACGAGGTCGCGCGTTGCCCACACGCTGACCGCGGCGGGGCTCGGCTCCCGCTCGCTCGGCAGTGCCCGACGCAATGGCGTTGCCCACTCGCTGGCTCCGCTCAGCGCACGCTCTGCCCAGTGCCCGCGCTACCTGAGCGCTCGCTTCGCGCGGTGCTCAACCTGTCCAGTGCTCGCTCCGCCCGCGCTCGCGCCAGTCGCGTGTCCCCGCCTGCCACCACTGCGACGGACTCCCGAATGCGGGCCCCCGTGGGATCCCAGCGCCCAGTCGGAAGCGTGTCTGCATCCCATCCTACTGCCCGCTGCCCAGGCCCGGAGCGCGGGGCATGACGTCGTGTTTCGCGTGTGCCCCGGCGGTAATCGGGAGCCGGCAAGCCAGACTGCCCAATTTCCGGGGGCAAGACGCGAGCCGTCGATAACCGTCGGGACGGTGGTCAAGTGTGCGGGATACTGGTCAAGCGGCCTCGGCGCTGGGTAGACTGCCGTGATTCTGTCTGCCTCGGCCATGCCGGTCCAAGATGGCCCGGCTACCAGGAGCAGTGCCCCGGAGGATTCTGCTGCCATGACATCTACGCGTTGGTCCCGCTTCTCGACTGCCTTGACGCTCGCCGCGGCGCTCGCGATCCCCGCTCTGGCCGGCTCGGCCAGGCTCACTTACCCGGAGACCCGCAAGGTCGACGTCGTGGAGACGCTCCACGGGGTGGAAGTGGCGGACCCGTACCGCTGGCTGGAGGACCTTGACGGCGAAGAGACCAAGGCGTGGATCGAAGCGCAGAACAAGCTCACGTTCTCGTTCCTCGAGCAGATCCCCAAGCGGCAGGTGATCGAGAATCGCCTCACGAAGATCTGGAACTTCGAGCGGTTCGGCGCACCGTTCAAGCGTGGTGGTCGCTACTTCTATTCGTACAACGCGGGCCTGCAACCGCAGTCGGTCTGGTACGTGACCGAGCAACTCGATCAGCCCGGCCGCGTGCTACTGAATCCGAACGAGCTGTCGACCGACGGGACGGTGTCGGTGTCCAGTTTCTCGGTGAGCGAGGACGGCAAGCTGCTGGCCTACGGCCTTTCGGACGGCGGGTCGGACTGGGTGACGATCCGCGTGAAGAGCGTGGATACGGGCGAGGACCTGCCCGACGTGATCAAGTGGGTCAAGTTCTCGGGCGCCTCCTGGCTCAAGGACGGAAGCGGCTTCTACTACAGTGCCTACGACGAGCCGAAGGGCAACAAGCTCAATGAGGCGAACTTCTTCCAGAAGCTCTACTTCCACAAGCTCGGCACGCCGCAGAGCGACGACCGGCTCATCTACGAGAACAAGGAGGAGAAGGACTGGGGCTTTGGCGGGAGCGTCACTGACGACGGCCGGTACCTGATCATCACGGTCTGGCAGGGTACCGACCGAAAGAACCGTGTCTATTACATAGACCTCGCCGCGGGCAAGGGCGAGGTGGTCAAGCTACTCGACAACTTCGACGCACGCTACGACTTGATTGACAACGACGGGCCGCTGTTCTGGTTCTTCACGGACAAGGACGCCCCGCGCGGCCGCGTCATCGCGGTCGATACCGGGAAGCCGGAGCCGACGAACTGGCGGGACGTGATTCCGCAGGCTGACGAGCCGCTGGAGAGCATCTCGTGCGTCGGTGGGCAGTTTATTGCGGAATACCTGCGCGATGCCCAGTCGTACGTCCGACGATTCGCGCTGGACGGCACGCCGCTGGGCAACTTGGACTTGCCGGGGCTGGGCTCGGTAGGGGGCTTCGGCGGGCGGCGCGACGAAACCGAGACCTTCTACACGTTCACGAGTTTCGCGACGCCGGCGACCATCTACCGGTACGACGTGCCCAGCGGCCGCAGCGAGATTTGGCGGCAGCCCAAGGTCGATTTCGACCCCGGTGCCTTCGAATCTCGGCAGGTCTTCTACACGAGCAAGGACGGCACGCGCGTCCCCATGTTCATCGTCCACAAGAAGGGCCTTAAGCTCGACGGGAACAACCCGACGTACCTCTATGGCTACGGCGGCTTCAACGCCTCCATGACGCCATACTTCTCCGTCTCAAACGTCGTCTGGATGGAGCTGGGCGGCGTGTTCGCGATGCCCAATCTTCGCGGCGGGGGAGAATACGGCAAGGCGTGGCACGACGCCGGGCGGCTGAAGAACAAGCAGAACGTCTTCGACGACTTCATCGCCGCGGCCGAGTGGCTGATCGCGAACAAGTACACGCGCCCCGAGCGGTTGGCGATCGGCGGGGGGAGCAACGGCGGCCTGCTCGTCGGCGCGGCCATGACGCAGCGGCCCGAGTTGTTCTCGGCGGTCATCTGCCAGGTCGGCGTGATGGACATGCTGCGTTTCCACAAGTCGACGATCGGTTGGGCCTGGGTCTCGGACTCCGGCTCACCGGACGACGCCGAGATGTTCCCCGTGCTGCGAGCGTACAGCCCGCTGCACAACCTGAAGCCGGGGACGAGCTATCCGGCGACGCTGCTCGTGACCGGCGACCACGATGACCGCGTCGTCCCCTGGCACAGCTTCAAGTTCGCCGCGGCACTTCAGGCAGCCCAGGCGGGCGACGCGCCGACCCTGATCCGCGTGGAGACGCGCGCCGGGCATGGCGGCGGCAAACCGACCGCGAAGATCATCGCGGAAACCGCCGATCGCTGGGCGTTCCTCGTTCAGGTGCTCGGGATGTCGTCCGCGCAGTAGCGGGCGGAGGGCGTCGCCGACGGGGTGCGAACCGCACGCGAGGCGGCACCTCCAGCCGCGGCGTCCGGTGCGAGTTCTGGCAGCGCTGCGGCCCCCAGACCGGGGTCGGTGCCCTTGGTGCCGAGCAGTCTGCGTTTTCGGACACAAGGAGACGGAATTCCGTCTGCTGAATGGGTTGTCTCGGCGCGCGCACGGCCCGGCCGCCTCTCTCTGTCGCGGCGTTCCAAGATCAGATTTCACGGGCCCTTGGCCGAAAGTTCTGAGTGGGGCGTTATGCCTCCAGCGTGGCGCGATGGCTTCGACGCGGCGGCCCCGTAGCGGCGGGAGTCCGTGTGCTATAATCCTCGCGTAGCCAGAATGTTGGGACAACGCTGAAGGAGTGGCCCGGATGATGGCGCAGAATACACTGCCAGCTTGCCTCCTACTCGTCGCGGGCTTGCTTGCCACGAGGGTTCACGCGCAGACGTATTCGCGGTCCGGGGAGGCACTCCTGAGCCGCCCGGCGGACCGGGCACCCTCACAGCTTGTCGGTGGGCGGTACACAACCGGCTCGTATCGGTCGCTCCAGGCACCCCGGCAGGACGTAGCACTCCTCGGTGAGAACCGCTTTCAGTTCACGCGTCCCGAGCGCGGCCAGCGCAACCAGAGACTCCGGCAGGTCTTGCCGGTCGTTCAGCAGGGCTTCTACAACCCCCTCTCGCCGCCGGGCGGGTACTCGCTCTCGACCTTCGCCGATCGCACGGGTGAGATCGCGATGATCTCGGGGCTCGAGGCCGCGACCAGTCTGTATCGCGGGCTGCCGGGCTATAGCGGGAACCTGCCAGCCCTCGATACGTTCCGGTACTCACCCAAGCTCGACCAGACGCCGTTCGAGCGGTACTTCGGCCTCACGCCCGCTCCGCGCGAGGACGCGCTCCCGCCGCCGGCCGTCGATACGACGGTGATGCCGACCATGTACGGCGCGATCGAGCCGACGTCGTACGCCGCGGCCTTGGAGTCACAGGTTCAGCGCCGGGTGGCGGCAGCGGCCGAGGATGGGCTCGCCGCATTCCGCCAGGGTTCGCGTGAGGTTCGCGATCCGGGTACAGGGCGGTACCCGTCGTGCGCGACGTGTGAGCAGGACCTGTACCGCGCACTCCAGCGCCTGACGGTCGTGCGTGAGATGGATCGAACCAATTACATCGCGCCGCTGCTCATGGCGCACATTTCGCTCGAACGGGAGCGCCCCACGCAGGCCATCGTGTACCTGGTCAACGCGTTCGATCGCAACCCGCAGTTGCTGGCGGAGGGGCCGGAGTTCCTGAACGCGTACTTCGGGGACGCGGCGGAGGGTGGCGGCCGCTCGCGCGTTCTCCAGGCGCAGCTTCGCCGGTACCTTCGAATCGGCGAGCTGAACCCGGGTTCGGCGGACGCGCTGGCTCTGGAAGCGTACTGCGCGTGGGCACTGGGCGACCGCGGTCGCACGCGGGATGCCTGCGAGCGCTTCACCGCACGAGCGCCGAGCGATCTCAAGGTTAATCCAGGGCTGTTCGCATTCATCGAGGCGATCGAAGCCACGGTGCGCTAGCGCGGAGCACGAGCACCTGTGCGGTGGCGGAGCGGCATGGCGGCCGGAAGCCGCCCGGATGTTGTGCGCCCGGCACGGTGCTCGAGCCGGGGCACCGAGCTCCGCTCGGCGCGCGATCCAACCCGCGCATCATCAGCGGCCGGTTGGCAGCCGATGAGCACTCAAGGGACTGAATGCCCAGGAAGCGGCCAGGATGAGCGTCGAAGCACCATCGTCCCCAGCCCGGTTCTGGCGTGAGTGGACCTACCGGCATCATCAGGTGCTCAACGTCGCCGCGCATGTTCTGCTCTTCGCGGTTGCGTGGGTTCTCGCGTTCGGGCTGGCTTACAACTTCAAAGGCTCGCCGACGCTCGGTCTGCCCTTCAACTGGCTCAAGTCGCTGTTCGTGCGCGTCCCGCCGCCGGCGCCGGATGCGTTCGACTGGTTCACCCAGTTCTGCCTGCCGCTAATTGTTCCCGTCGTGGCGGTCAAGGTGATCGTGTTCGTGCTCATGGGGCTCGACCGGGGCACGTGGCGATACGTGAGCCTGCGCGACGTATTCAGCGTGACGCGGGCGGCGTGGCTCGGGTTCCTGGTCATCTTCGTACTCTACTACGCGCTCCAGAACGCCCGCTGGCTCGGCTTGCAGCCCGTGTTCAGTGACAAGTTCCCCGACTCGGTCTTCGTACTCGACTTCGCCGGGACGATCGCCCTGGTCGTCGGCGCGCGGCTGGCGGTGCGGCTCTACCACGAGGAAGTCCGGCCGGCGGCCGAGGGCGTGGCCCCGAAGCTGCTGATCATCGGGGCGGGCAACGCGGGCGAGAACGTCGTCCGCGAGATCCTCCGCATGCCCGTGATGCGCTACCGTGTGGTCGGGTTCCTCGACGACGACCCGGCCAAGCAGGGGTCGCAGATTCACGGCATCGAGGTGCTGGGCAACGTCAGCCAGGTCAAAGAGATCTGCGCGGAGTACTCGGTCGACGAGATCCTCATCGCCATTCCCTCGGCGACGCGCGACCGCCTGCGGCGCGTCGTCGAGCTTTGCCAGGGCACCAACCTGCGCTTCAAGACCGTGCCGGCTCTTTCAGACCTGATCTCGGGCAAGGCCACGGTCAAGGAGATCCGCGACGTCGACATCAACGACTTGCTTGGCCGGCCGGCCATCAAGCTCGACGAGGACGAGATTGCCAAGTTCATCCGTGGGCGCGTGGTGGCCGTGACCGGGGCCGGCGGGTCGATCGGCTCGGAGATGTGCCGGCAGATGGCGCGCTTCGAGCCCAAGCGCCTCGTGCTCATCGAGCGGGCCGAGCCGACGCTGTTCACCATCGATCGGGAGCTGCGGGCCGCCTTCCCGCGGCTGACCGTCGTCCCGTACGTGGCCGACATCGGCGACGAGGGACGACTGGAGCACATCTTCGCCGAGGAGCGGCCCAGCGCGGTGGTGCACGCGGCGGCGCACAAACACGTGCCCATGATGGAGCTCAACCCCGGCGAGGCGATCAAGAACAACGTGCGCGGAACGCGCGTCCTGGCCGACTGCGCGGCCCGGCATCGGGTCGAAAAGTTCGTCATGATCTCGACCGACAAGGCCGTCAACCCCACCAGCATCATGGGGTGCAGCAAGCGCGTCGCCGAGATGTACGTCCAGGCCCTGGCCGCCCGCACGCAGACCCAGTTCGTCACCGTCCGCTTCGGCAACGTGCTGGGCAGCAGCGGCAGTGTCATCCCCATCTTCCGTGACCAGATCGCGCGCGGCGGACCGGTCACCGTGACGCACCCGGACATGGTGCGCTACTTCATGACCATCCCCGAAGCCAGCCAGCTCGTGCTCCAGGCTGCCTCCATGGGCCGCGGCGGCGAGATCTTCGTGCTCGATATGGGCGAGCCGGTAAAGATCGTCGACATGGCCCGGCAGATGATCACGCTCAGCGGCTTCCGGCCGGACGCCGACATCAAGATCGAGTTTGTCGGCCTGCGCCCGGGTGAGAAGCTCTACGAGGAGCTGGCCATCGACGGGGAGAACGTCGCCCGCACGGCGCACCCGAAGGTCGGCATCTGGAAGAACATTCCCTCAGACTGGGACACGCTGGTCGCACAGATCGACCGTCTCATCGCCGACGCCGACGGCTTCGACCGCACGCAGGCCCGCCGACGGCTCAAGGAGATCGTGCCCGAGTTCTATCTCGAGCCGCCGCCGGTCGAGCCGTTGCCCGCGGGCGTTGGTTCCACGGCAGGCACCGCGATTGAGGCACGCGTCGCGACGGCGTAAGCACCCACCAGAGAAGTGGACACGAACTGCGCTTCGGGGCTCCGGAGTCCGTCTATCGCCGGATCCTCTCCCAACGCCCGTGGAGCACCGGCTATCAGCGGGTGCCTGTCGGTTGGAGCCAAGCCCCAGGCTGTGACTCATGCCGGTTCATCAACCGAACCCCGCAGAGCCCGCTGATGGCGCGTGCTCTACGTCACGCTCCTTCGAGTTCCGGAATAGGCTCTCTTCGCTCATCCGCCCAAGCGAAGCGCGGCGCCGCACCGGTGTGCAACGCCGCGCTCAGAGACTCGCCATCCGCGCCGCGGACCGCACGTTGACGGCCCGCGGCGGGAAGTGCTGCGTGGCTACTCGCCCTGGTGCAGCAGCGTCACGAACGCATCGATGTCGTCGAACGTGACACGGCCGTCCATGTTGGTGTCGGCCGCCAGCCAGTTGCAGCCGGGGAACGTCTCGACGAAGGCCGCCTGGCCAGCCAGCGCGGCCACGAACGCGTCGATGTCGTCAAAGTTGACGACGCCGTCGCAGTTCACGTCGCCGAGGCGCGGACCGGGCCGAGCGCCCGCGAGGAACGCCTGGATGTCGGCCGCATCGAGCACGCCGTCCTCGTTGAGGTCACCCATCGCCAGCTCACCCAGGCCGCGGGCCACGAGCTCGTCCACCGTGATGCTGGCGACCGGCTCGGCCCCGTCGACTTCGAGCGCGGCACCGCTGCACGCGGCCTCGCGCCCGGCCAGGAAGTGAATCTGGATGTAGGTGAAGTCGAACGCGTCAACGAACGCGTCGCACGAGATGTCCGCGTGCGGGTACGGCGTAGCGCAGGTCGTGTTCGCGGTGCCGTAGTTAACCGCGTACTGCCACGCGTACACGCCGAAGTCCAGGATGTCGATGTACCGGTCGTCGTTCAGGTTGCCGCCAATGAGGATCTTGCCGGCACCGTTGAAGTCGGCCACGTACTGCGTGCCCGAGACCGCGAAGTACGGCCCGCCGGTGATGGTCCGCCGAAGCGTGTGCAGCTTGTCGCGGGCTGAGACACACGTGTAATTGCCGCAGGGCACCTGCACGACCACGCCGCTGGCTACGCCGGCCGTGAACGGGATCACGGCGCTGACAGTCGTCGAGCTCGTGCCGTCCCACAGGTCGAACGTGATGCAGCGGTTGACGCTCGCGGTGACGCTCTCGAGCGTCAGGTAGACCTTCAGCTCGCTGTAGCCGTTGACCGTCACCAGGAAGAAGCACGTCGCGACGTTCGCGTGCGCGTCGGTCGCCTTGCCGTACACCTTGTGCGTGCCGGACGGGAAGACGTACGTGGGCGACGCCAACCCGGTCACGTCGATCGACCCGTTGTTGCCCAGGTCGATCTCATACGTGATCGTCGGCGGCGGCGAGCAGTTGTCCGACGCCGTTGCGGCGTTCCAGGTGATGCTCGCCGTGCAGCCGCCGGCGTCGGCCGGCACCGTGATGTCGCCCTGGTTGCAGTTGATCACCGGCAGCTCGGCGTCGGTCACGATGACGTCGAACGTCGTGAAGGACGAGTTGTTGCAGGCGTCCGTCGCGGTGACGGTGACGGTGGTCGTGCCGACCGGGAAGGTCGAGCCGCTCGGCGGCACAGCGACTACCGTAGGCGTGCTGCAATTGTCCGTCACGGTCGGCAGCGTGAACGTCACCACTGCGCTGCACTGTCCGGGGTCATTGTTCGCATTGACGTTGCTGATGGGCGGGATCACGGGCGCCGTGGTGTCCTGCACGGTGATGGTCTGGACGCACGAAGCGCTGTTGCTCGAGCTGTCCGTCGCCGTCCAGGTCCGCTTGATCGTCGCCGCGCACATGCCGGCACCCGGCTCGAAGTCGTACACCGCCGCGTTGAACACGACGTTGTCGACGTTGCCGTCGAAGTTCTGCCACGGCGCGCCGGACGTGTTCTGGCCGGTGACGATGTTCAAGCCTGGGAGGCCGCCCCAACTCACGATCTTCGCGTTCGGGAAGAGCGCGATGTAGTGGCTGAGCGGCTTGAAGTCGGTTCCGGGCTGCGGAAGCTGAGCCGGGAAGCCGCCGTTCGAGGTGTACCACCAGCCGGGACCGTTCAGCGTGTCCCAGGTCTGCCACACGCCCTTGACCACCGGGCCCTGCTGCGAGACGACGTAGACCGGCTCAAACACCAGCGTGGTGTCGCACGAGCCGTTGCCGTCGAGGTCGACGTACAGGTTGATGGCCGGCGTGAGGTGCGCTGCCGCGCCGGATGAGAGGCTCACGTACGTGCTGTACGAGAGCGTCGTGATCGCGCTGAGGAGCGTGTTGTCGTGGGCGTGCGTCGCCAGCCACGACTTGCCGCCGGCGCCGGAGACGGGCGGCGGCGGGGGCGGATCGCCCGGCCCGGTCGTCAGGCGGATGCTGCCGCTGCCCAGTGGGGGCGTGGCCGGCCCGGTCACGAACTGACCGATCGCCGTCTTCTGGCTGTAGAACAGCCATCCGGCCGGAGACGTCAGGCCCGCGAAGGCAGTGTAGGCGTCCTCGTAAGTGACGACTGGCGACGGATCGCAGTTGTCAATCGCTGTTGCCGTCCCGGTGTTGGCCGGCGCGAGCGACTGATCGCACTCGACGGTCAGGTCGGACGGGCACGTGATGGCTGGAGCTTCGTTGTCGAGCACGGTCACGTCGAACGTCGTGAAGGACGAGTTGCCACACGCGTCAGTCGCAGTGACCAACACACTCGTCGTCCCGACCGGGAAGACTGAGCCGCTCGGCGGCACAGCAACGACGGTCGGTGTCGGAGCGTCGTAGTCGCGGATCAGGCGCGTGTTGTCAATTGGCAGTTTGCCGACGGCCAGGAACGTGAACCACATGTACCGGTTACCGCCCACGACCGTCGCAATCAGGTCCGCCGGATTGGACCGCGTCTCAGTGAAGAGCAGCGCGCCGCCCGCGTCGCGCAGGTTGCAGTCGACCGCCAGCGCGCCGGAGCCGTTGTCACGGAAGATCCACTCGAACGTGTACCAGCCCGTGGTCTGCACCCGGTAGAAGTTGGGCAGAGTGTCCAGATCGTTGCGCTTTGCGAAGTTGCTGTTGTTGCTGGCGGCAATCAGCACCTCGCCAGGGTACGCGCTGTCATCCGCCGCCGCGTGGAAGATGAAGTCGCGGAGGTGGCCACCACTCTGGTTGCTTGCGGCCGTCGACAGGTCGAAGCCGTATGTCTTGGCCGCGACCGCCGGGTCGGTCAGGTCGATGTATACGTCGACGGAGGTCTTGAACCCGCCGCCCCAACTGCTGCTATAGCCGCCCAAGCGCGTGAACGCGCCGGTGAAGTTATTGGGTGGCGCGGGCAGCGGTCCGGTCGAATCCAGCACGCCATGGGCGACGCCGGCCCGTGACGGAACACCGTCTGTGCCGGAGGCGACGCGATACACACCGCTGTAGTACTGCTGCCAGTTCGGGTAGCCGGTCGTCATCGGGGGGGCGGTGAAGTTGGGATCCTCGAAGCCTTCGAAGTACACATTGAGAGGCCCGCAGTCGTCCGTTGCCTCCGGCAGCGCGAAGGTCACAACCGCGCTGCACAGATTCGGGTCGTTGTCGACGGTGATGTCCGGCGGATCCGGCAAGACAGGCGGCGTGTTGTCGATCGAAATCGCCGGCAGCGCCGTGGCCGAGAACAGGACCGCGTTGGCAAACTCATCACTCAGTTTGTTCTGATACGGCCCGCTGTCGGGCTGGAACCCGACCAGGCCGGCGACGCTGCACGCATTGCCAGTGACGGTGAACGTGAGCCGGGCGACGACCGTATCGGCCGACGTGCTCGGCGGGTTCACGACGCCGGTGCCGACCGAGTAGAAGATGGTGTTGGCGGGCTCGCCCGACGGCGGGGCCAGGTCGGCGAACTCGAAGTTGAAGGGCGGGTCACCGGGCACACCGCCGACGTACGTCAGCCGGCTCGTGTCGTAGTTCAGGAAGAACTGCCCGCCGACGATCGGCGCGGTCAGGTCATGAACCTTGATCTCGACGACGAGCGTGTCGCCCGGCTCGTAGCACACGTCGCCGCCCTGCGGGAGCAGCGAGACGCTTGCGGCACCGAGCAGCCACGGGCAGTAGTCGACGTTGAGGTCGGTGACGAAGTCTCCGAGATTCTCGGTGTTCTTCATCGTGTCCGGGTCAAAGCACGGCGGACTGCCGGCTTCGTCCGTCCCCGTGGGGTCGCTTGGGCCGGTCGAGTGGCCCCAGTAGTTGTACTCGGCGTTGAGGTCAACCCCGACGCCCAGCTCCTCGCCCGGCGTCTCACCGAAGTTCACAACGCGCACACCCGCGGACGTATTCCCGACAAAGGCGTTGTGCGAGATGACGACTGTGCCCCAACCGGGTCCGGCCCCGTGAGCACGCAGGCCGTTCACGTTGCCCGCGAACGTGTTATTGATGAACTGGACATTGCTGTATCCCGTGTAGTTGCGCAGCTCGATGCCGGCGTTGGCGTTGTTCGTGAAGCGGTTCTCGTAGACCGTGATGTTCGAGAGTGGCCGACCCGCGTTGTACGCCTTGTAGAAGTACAGCCCGCGCCAGCAGTTCTCGAACGTGTTGTCGACGATGTCGCCGACGGTGACGCCCTGCATCTCCTCGATGTAGACGCCGGAGCCAGGGTGGGCATCGGGATTCAGATTGCGGAAGACGTTGCCCTGGATGAGCGGGGCTTCCCACATTCCCGCGCCGCCATCGGACGCCTGGTACAGCCCGATTGCGAAGTTGGCGGCATCTGTCACTGGGCCACCGTCGAAGATGCAGTCCTTGACAGTGAGAAACTTGAGCAAAACGGAACTCGCCGAGCGAAGGCCGATCTTCACGTCAGAGAACTCGCACTCATCGAGCGTGACGTTGCTGGTCGGGTTGCCCTGAAGTTCGATGCCGCGGTCCCCGTTCAGGAACCGCATGCGCTCCAGTGTGAAGTCGCTGAGTCCGGCCATCGACGAGTGGAACGCACGCTTGGTCAGCAGAGGCGACATGTCAATGAAGATGTCACTCACTGTCACCGCGTTGGCGTTGACTGTGAAGAGGATCGTGTTGGAGCCCGGAAGCACGCGCGTCCCTCCGGCACCGCTGCCGGCGCCGCGGATCGTGACCGGGCGGGTAAGCAGCACGTTGTCCGCCACGAAGTTGCCCGCAGCAACGTCCACCTGCCCACTCGCTGCGGTGATCCCCACGCCGATCTTGATCTGACCAGGCCACGACACGAACGTGCTGTCGCCGGCCAGGCCGGACACCGTGATCGTCCCGGTGCCCATCGTCTCACAGTCCCACGTGCAGCCGGCGAAGCTCTGACCGCTCACCACGGCTGTGGCGCTGAAGCCGCCGTCCTCATCGGTCTCCAGCGCGAACCCGTAGGTGGCGTTACTGACCGAGTTGCCCGAGAAGCTGGTTACAACGTTCGACTGCCATGACATCCACGCGTCCGGGCCAGGCGTGACGTAGATGCCGACACTGCCGGCGCGGTTGTTGCAGTCGACCGTGTTGCCCGTGAACGTTGCCGTCCCGCCGGCGCCGCCCCAGGCCATCATCCCGTAATCCACGTCGCCGATCGTGTTGCCACTGACGGTGGCGTTGACGTACGGGAAGAAGACAAAGATGCCCCAGCCGCCGGCGACCGAGTTGAGCACCTGGTTTCCGGAGATTACGTCTGCCACGCCGCCGGAGCCACCGTTGTTATCGGTGTGGATCCCGCTGCCGCACTGCGAGACGATGTTGCCTGTGTACGTCGTGCCGCGGGACCAGTTCGACGCGATGGCGTCGTTCGCCAGCGTCACAGTGTTGTCCGTGATCTGTCCCGAGCCGCCGAAGTTGAAGATCGCGATCGAAGCCCAGCCACCATCGACGTTCGTCACGGTGTTATCGTGGAAATTGAAGCCGCTCCCGCCGCTGCGGGCATAGATGCCGCGCAGGTAGATGTTCTGCACAGTGCAGTGGTGAACGTGCAGCCCGTTCCACGGTCCGTCCGCCTCGATGATGCCGTTGCGGGCGTCGATGTCCGCGCCGTGGCGGATCACGCCGCTGGTCAGGCCGGGATTGTCGCCGTCCACCGTGAGGTGGGCGATCTCGACGTTGTGCGCCTGCACAACGACGACCTGCGACCCGGTGAACGACGGGCCGGCGTCGCCACCCGGGGCCGAGGAAGCGGGCATGATGATCGTCTGTCCTGCTCCTGCCCCGATGATAGCGAGCGACTTGTTGACGACGATGTTCTCGACGTAGGTGCCAGCCGCGACCGTAATCGTGTGGCCGCTCACCGTATCGGTATCGTCAATCGCCGACTGAATCGTGGCGAACAGCTCGCCGGTGTCGACGTTCTTGACCGGGAGCGTAAAGTCGATCACGTCGCCGCCGTTGAGAACTGTCGTCTGGAGGTAGTCGACGTAGGCAAGGCACTGACGCTGGGCCGAACCGAGGCCAAGCTGGATGCTCGTGACCTTGGCGCCCGTGCCGAAGAGGAGGGGCCCCCAGGTTCCGTCCGCCTGCCAGCTTGCCAGGGTCTTCTGCGTCGTGCCGCCGGGTGGAGCCGAGCCCGCGATGCCGACCCAGTTCCCATTGCCCGCCTGGCCGTAGAGATACCACTGGCCATTCGTCAGATCGACGCTCGCCGTGTTCCACGCATTGGCCACGGGGGAATCCATGAGGTGCACGAGAATCAGATCCCATGCTGACTCACCCGAGCGAATAGCGGTGAAAGCGTTCTGCGACTGCCCCGGCCCCGTGCCCCAGGCCGTTGACTGGATGCCGATCCGGAACGCGAGGGTCCGGTTGGTGG
>CAADGM010000233.1 GCA_900696535.1 uncultured Planctomycetota bacterium | reverse complement strand
GCGCTGTCCCGCCTCAACCTGACGCACTTCGGGATCATCCCGGCCGCCGTCTACGCGGACGTGGCCAGCGCGGAACCGCACGGCGCGAGCGGCGAGTGTGGACTGACCGTGCGTGTCGTGAGCGGGCAGGCCCTGGTGACGGCTGTGATGGGGGGCTCGCCCGCCGAGCACGCCGGCGTGCGTCCGGGCTGGCGGATCGTCCGCGTTAACGGGCGACGCGTGCAGCCGACGATCGACCAGATCCGGCGCGAGTATGCCGGCTCGACTCTTGAGCAACTCATGCTCGTGCGGGCGATTGAGGCCAAGCTGGACGGGCCGGTCGGCCAAGACGTCCAGGTCGAGTTCGACCCCGGAGAGGGCCCGCGAAGGACGCTCGAACTGCGGCGGGTTGAGCCGCGCGGCAAGCTCGTGCAACTGGGCGACATGCCGCCGGCCAGCGTCTGGTTCGAGTCCCGCTGGCTCCCCGGAGCAATCGGCTACATCACGTTCAACATCTTCCTCGACCCCGCGACGATCGCGGAGGGATTCGAGCGGGCCATGACCGAGTTCCGCACGGCGCGCGGCATCGTGCTGGACCTGCGCGGCAACCCGGGCGGGCTGGGGGCGATGTCGATGGGTGTGGCTGGCTGGTTTGCCCCCCAGGCCAACCGCCCGCTCGGGACGATGCGGACCCGCGGCGCGACGATCAACTTCGCGGTATTCCCGCGACCGGAACCCTACAACGGCCCGCTTGCGATCCTGGTGGACGGCTGCACGGCCTCCACGGCCGAGATCGTCGCCGGGGGCCTGAAGGACCTGAAGCGGGCCCGGATCTTCGGCGAACGGACCGCCGGGGCCGCGCTGCCTTCGATCTTCACGCGGCTGCCGAACGACGACGGGTTCCAGTACGCCATCGCCGACTACGTTTCGGCCGATGGCGGACGGCTGGAGGGGAACGGGGTCGAGCCCGACGTGGTCGCGGCGCCCACCCGCGCGGCGCTGCTGGCGGGTCGTGACCTGGCCCTGGAAGCGGCGACGGCGTGGATCCTGTCGGGCGGTACGGCCCGCGAGCTGGCGAACTGATGCAGTAGACTCTGGCAGCCGCCTCGGCGGCAACGTGGAGACTGACGATGCGTAACTGGATGGGATCGTGGCCGGCGCTGTGGCGCGCGTTGCTCTCGGTCGTGATCGGTGCGATCGCCCTGCCGGCGGGGCCTGGGCTGGCCGCGGAGGCCGACGAGGACCTGCTGCCCAGCGCCGAGAGTGTGATCGAGAAGTCGATTGAGGTGATGGGTGGTCGGGAGGCATTCGCCAAGATCAAGAACCGCGTCTCCTACGGGACGCTCGAGATTCCCCTCCTGAAGGTCAAGGGGCCGATCACGGTCTACGAGGCGCCCCCGAGCAAGACCTACAGCCTGGCCGAGATCGAGGGGTTGGGCAAGATCGAGAGCGGCAGCGACGGCACGGTCTGCTGGGAGAGTTCGACGATGGCCGGACCGCGCCTGCTGGAGGGCGAAGAGAAGGCCGTCGCGGAGCGGCTCAACGCGTTTAACCGCGCCACGGAGTGGAAGAAGTACTACAAGTCGGCCGAGACCAAGGGCATCGAGACGATCGACGGTCGGCTGCACTACAAGATCGTGCTCACGCCCAACGCGGGCCTGCCCGAGACCATCTTCTACGACCGCCGCACGTTCCTCCCCACCAAGATCGAGCTGACACTGCGTGGTCCGCGCGGCGAGATCCCGATGGAGGTCTTCTCGTTCGACTTCAAGAAGGTGGACGACATTCTGCTCCCCCACAAGCAGGTCACTCGAGCCGCCGAGGTCGAGCAGATCGTCATCCTCAACACGATCAAGCACGACCAGGACTTTCCGGCCGACCGGTTCGCACTGCCGGAGGCCATCAAGGCGCTGGCCGAGCGGGCCAAGACGACGGCGCCAGCGACCGCGCCTGCCGCCGCACCGGGCAAACCCTGACGCGAAGGGGCAGCGCTCCGCGCGCCGTTCCCCGCGGCGGTGCTACTGGCCGCGGTACTCGCACCGGCTGGTGCAGGTTTCGTGGACCGTGACCGCGGTGAGCTGGGGCAGTGCCGGCCGTAGGCGTGTCCAGATCCACCTCGCGAGCAGCTCCGACGTGGGATTGGCCAGCCCCTCGATGTCGTTGAGGCAGTAGTGATCGAGCTGCGCGCGGATCGGCTCGCACGCCTCCTTGATCTGTCCGTAGTCGATCAGCACGCCCGAGTGCTCGTCGACCGCACCCGCGAGCTCGACATCGACGCGGAAGCTGTGCCCGTGCAGGCGACGGCACTTGTGCCCGTCCGGGAAGTTCGGCAGCCAGTGGGCCGCCTCGAACGAGAACGACTTCGTCAAGCGCACCTGCATCGCGTTCCATCGCCTCCTGAACTTGCGCGGCAGCCGCTCAGACGCCGCGCGGGACCGCAGGCCAGATGGTCTTGTGAAGCTGCACACCCAGCCGGACGTCGAGCCCATCCGCCAGAATCCACTCGGCCAGCTCGGCCGGCGCCAAGCGCCCATGAACCGGCATGAACACGACCGGGCAGCGGCCGATCAGTCCGCGAGCCACCACTACGCCGCGGGCCCACTCGTAGTCCGCCCGGTCTGCCAGCACACACTTGACCTCATCGCGCGGCGAGAGCACGTCGAAATTCGGCCAGTGATTGCGCTCCGCCTCGCCCGAGCCCGGGCACTTGATGTCCACGATGCGAACGACCCGCGGATCGACGGCGTCGATCGGGACCGCTCCGCTCGTCTCGAGCAGAACGGTCTCGTGCCGCTCGCACAGCCGCGCGAGCAGCTCGGGCGTCGCGGGTTGCCGCAGCGGCTCGCCGCCGGTGAGCTCGACGGTCGGGCACCGATAGCGCTCGACCTCCGCGAGAATCTCGTCGAGCGTCATCCACGTACCTTCGTAGAAGGCGTACTCCGTGTCGCACCAGGCGCAGCGCAGGTGACACCCGGTCAGGCGGACGAAGACGCAGCGCACTCCGGCCCGCGTACCTTCGCCCTGCACCGAGTGGAAGATCTCGCTCACCCGCAGCCGTGGCGGTCGCGTCATGGGCCGGAGATTATATCTGTCGGTCCGCACCCCTCCGGCGGCGTTTGGGAAACCCCGGACGCCGGACTCGGGCGCGTGGCTGCCGCGAGTGCCTGCTGATGGAACCGGAGCCGCAGATCGTCGCCGCGCACGAGCCGGGCTGGATACCGGTGCTCCGCGCGCTGTTTGAGGAGTATGGTGCGTCGCTCGGGTTCCAACTGTGCTTTCAGCAGTTCGAGGACGAGCTGCGCACGCTCCCGGGCAAGTATGCCCCGCCGGCCGGGCGGGCGTACGTGGTGCTGCTCGGCGACCAGGCGGTGGGGTGCGTCGCGCTGCGTCCGCTCGAGCCGGGCGTGTGCGAGCTCAAGCGGATGTACGTCCGGCCGGGAGTCCGCGGCCGTGGAATCGGGCGGGCGCTGGCCGAGCGGATTCTGGCCGACGCGCGGTTGATCGGCTATCGCTGCGTGCGGCTGGACACGCTGCACACCATGACCGCGGCCAACCGGCTGTACGAGTCGCTGGGGTTTCGCGACGCTGCGGCCTACTACGACAACCCGCTGCCGGAAGCGCGGTACATGGAGCTGTCGCTCTGAGGCGGCGGCCGCGCAGGCAGACACAGAAGCAGGCCGACGGCCGCGAGCAGCGCCGCGCCCGCGGTCCACGCGCCGGGCGGAGCGCCCGTCCCTGCCGCGTATCCGAACCGTTCGAGAAGCGGCTGAAGGCCGTCGCCGCGGATGGAGAGCAGCGCGATGCCGTTGTGCATGAAGTGGGCAAGAACCGCCGGCCAGACCGAGCCGAAGCGTACAACCAGCAGCCCGAAGAGCACGCCCAGGCCGGCCGTAATGACGATGCGGAAGATGCTGTGGTGGTGCAGGCCGAAGGCCAACGCGGTCAGACCGATCGCGGCCACGGCTCCCAGGCTGCGCAGCCCGCCGAGCGCGTAGCCGCGAAACAGCAACTCCTCGCCGACCGCGGGCACCACGGCCAGGTACAGGATCGCCAGGACGACGGGCAGCGCCGCCAGGCCCGCCTGAACGCGCTCGAACTCGGCGGTCATCTCGGCCGGCACGGGGAGCCACTGACTCTGCCACGCGAACCACGCACTGGCCAGGATCCACGTCGAAAGCCCGAAGCACGCCGCCGCCAGCCAGCCGCGCAGCGGCGCCGGCCCCAGCGCGAACGTGCTGCGCAGCCGCGTCTTGAGATACGCCGCCGTACCGGCCGGCAGTGCGACGAAGACGATCAGAATGATCGCGGCCACGCCGGCAAAGTAGTCGGGCGTGGGCGGTTGGCCGGGCAACGTCAGCGGCCGCAGGAGCGACTGCTGTGCGAAGAAGTTGAGTGAGAACGTGACCGCGAGCATGAGAAAGGCCTGCGCGACCGAAGGCCGCTCCGACGGGCGGAAGAACCGCCGCTGGAACAGCGTGCGGACCGAGCCGCTGTCGGCGAACAGCACGGCCTCCTGTCCGAAAAGCCGGGCGGCAACCGCGACCGCAGCACCCGCGTACAGCGTGGTGGACGCCGTCACCCACACGATTGCCGCGGGATCGAACTTCCCGGTGAACAGGTCGCGCGTGAGGATCGTGATGTTGGTCACGGGCATGACCAGCATGGGGCCGTCCAGCCGCGTACCCGGCAGGATGCCGACGATGGCGGGGATCATGGCCGCGACCATCACGGGCATCACGTAGTTCTGGGCCTCCTTGAAGCTGCGGGCGAAGCTGCAAACCGCCAGCAGCAAGGCGCTGAAAAGGACCGCAAGCGGGACCAGAAGCAGCAACACCCACGGCAGCGCGCCCAGCGGAATGACCACGTCGCTGCCGCGCGTGAGCAGTTCTCCGAGCCCACCCAGGTAGATCGTCCCGCCGATCGAGAGCAGGTTCAGCGCCGCGCTCAGCATCCCGATCAGCGCCACGACCACGAACTTGCCGGCGATCAGGTCCACCGTCGGCACCGGCGCCACCATCAGCGTCTCGAGCGTGCCGCGCTCGCGCTCGCCGGCGGTCAGGTCGATCGCCGGGTACACCGCGCCCGTGATCGTCATGACGATAAGGATCAGCGGGACGATCTGCCCGAGGATCGAGCCGCCCACCTTCTCCGGCGTGGCGGTGGCCTGCTCGCTGACCACCAGGGGCGTGATGTATGCCTCGCTGAGGGCCTGGCGTTTGAGCCGCTGACGCAGCAGCGACTTGCCCAGGCGTTCGAGGATGCTCTCCAGGCCGGACGCCGCAATCTGGCTTCGGATGTCGGTCTGATCCGTGAGCACAACGACGACGGAGGCGCCATCATCGGCCGCGGACGGAAGCGGGCCGCGCACCAGCACCCCGGCGTGGGCCTGCCCGAACTGGATCGCCGCGATGATCTCGGCGGCGTCGCGCGCCGCTTCGACCTCGTACTTCGGCGGCTGTCGCCGCACGTCTTCGCGGGCCCGCTCCTCGGCCGACCGGGCCGCATCGGCCGGTTGCGTCTCGGCCGGCAACTCGCCCCGGGCGGCCTTTTCGACGAGCACTTCGGCCGGCAGGGTCTCGGCACCGGGCCGGCGGGTCGGGTCCGTGTCGATCGCCGTACGAAGCCAGAGAGCGGCCTCCTGCGTCGAGACGGCCGGACCGTGTGGTCCGGGCTCGGTCGCCACGAGCACGCGGTACTGCTCGCGCTTCAGGCGCGCGATTTGTAGCTCGAAGCCCTGGAGCGAGCCGAGGATCATGGCCGGGTAGAGTGCCATGGGCACGAGCACCATCGCGATGAGCGTGCGCCGATCGCGCAGCGTGTCGGTCAGCTCCTTGCGCCAGATCGTGTTGACGCGGTGCAGGCGGGTCATGAGGGGCCAGCACTCCGCTGCGCCGGGCCGACGCCACGGTCGACAAAGACCGCTTCGGGCGCGTCGACCAGGGCCAGGAAGACCTCGCTGAGCCGGGCCTTGCCGGTCTCGGCGCGGAGGGCGTCGAGCTCGCCCTCGGCAATCAGGCGGCCGTTGTGGATCAGGCCCATGCGCCGGCAGAGCGTGTCGATCTCGTCGAGCGCATGCGTCGAGAGCAGCACGGCCTTGCCCGCCAGGGACTGTGTGCGGATGAACTCCAGAATGAGGCGATTACTGAGCACGTCCAGCCCGAGGGTCGGCTCGTCGAGCACGAGGATGCGCGGGTCGGCAATCAGCGCCCGCGCGATGCTCGTCCGCTGCTTCTGCCCCGTGGAGAGCGCCCCGCACCGCAGCCGCGCGAAGCTCCCCATCCCCAGCCACGCCACAAGCTGCTCGATCCGCGCGCGGGCCTGCGGGCGCGGGATGTCATAAAGCGTCGCGAAGTAGTCCAGCACCTCCAGCGGCGTCAGCCGGCTGTACAGCCCGGTGTTGGCGGTCAGGTAGCCGATGTGCCGCTTGACCTCCTCCGGATGGTCGGTGACGTCCCGACCCTCGATCCGCACGCGGCCCGCGGTCGGCCGCAGGAGCCCGCTGATCATCCGCAGCGTGGTGGTCTTGCCCGCGCCGTTGGGCCCGAGAAGCCCGTAGATTTCTCCGGCGCTGACACGAAACGAGACCCCGTCGACGGCCACCTTCTCGGTGCCATCCGGGTTGGGGAAGACCTTGGTGAGTCCTTCGATCTCGATCATGCCGCGACCGCGCCATCCGTCCGCCGCGCGGGCGACCCACGTCGACCGGCTTTGCGAACCCGTCGGACTGTTATACCAGAGAGATCATCGGTCGCTCACGTCGCTCCGGGGCGCCGATTTGCAGGACGACCCAGAACGTGGCGCCCTGGCCGACCTCGCTGACCACGCCGATCTCGCCGCCCATGAGCTGCGTGAGGTCCTTCGCGATCGCCAGGCCGAGCCCTGTGCCCGCGTGCTCGCGCGTGACGGACTGGTCGATCTGGCGAAACTTCTCGAAAATCGTCTGCTGATGCTCGGGTGGCACGCCGGGCCCGGTGTCCTGGACCTCCACGCGCAGCACGTTCTCACCCGCGCGCAGCGCCCGCAGCCAGATCTGGCCGCGCTCCGGGGTGAACTTGATCGCGTTCGACAGCAGGTTGAACAGCACCTGCCGCAGCCGGCCGCGGTCGGTCTGGAGTTTTGGCAGGTCGCTTTCGATCTCGACGGAGAAAGTCAGGGCCTTCTTGTCGGCCAGGGGCCGCATGAAGTCCGCCAGCGTGCTGCACACCTCGCCCAGGTCCACGGGCTCGATGCGCAGGTCAAGCTTGTTGGCTTCGATCTTGGCCAGGTCCAGCAGGTCGTTGATGATCTCCAGGAGGATGCGGCCCGAAATGAGGATGTTCTCCGCGTACCGCAGCGTGCGCGGATCGGCGGGCTCGGAGCCCTCGCGCAGCAGCTCCGCGAAGCCGATGATGCTGGTCAGCGGCGTGCGCAGCTCGTGCGAGACGTTGGCCAGGAACTCGCTCTTTAGCCGATTGGCCTCGTAGAGGGCCACGTTGGACTCGGCCATCTGCCCCAGCTTCTCATCCAGCAGCCGGTTGGCCTTCTGGAGTTCCTCCTGCGAGATGCGCAGACGCTCGAGCATCGTGTTGATGCTGACGGCGAGCTGCTCGAACTCGTCACCCGTGCGGATGGCCGATCGCACCGACAGGTCGCCGTCGGTCACGCGCAGGGCCACGCCGCGCAGCTCGTGCACCGGCGCGAGGATGAAACGCGTCGTGATAACGTAGAACACGAGGATGGCCAGGATGCCGGCCAGCATGCCGGCCGACAGCAGCACGGCCCGGTTGATGAGCGAGAACTGGTCGCTCTGGCCGGCCGGCAGGTCCACCGTGATGACGCCCGCGAGCTGGTTCTCGCGGTACGGGCTGGCCCCGCGGCCGACGTCGTGGCAATTCAGGCAGCTTCGCGTGACCCACACCGCGTGCGCGTAGCGGAAGCGCCGCCCCTCCGGCTCCCAGACCTTGCGATAGAAGAACTCTTTGCTTGGCCGGTCGCGGAAGGCGCTGACGGCTTGCGCCGCGAACTCGTCGAGCGCCGGCTGGGTGGTCGCGGCCTCGCCACCGCCTGCCAGTTTGACGAAACGCGCCTGGTCGAGCACGCGCTCGGGAAGCAGGCTGAACTTGTCCCCGTGTACGCCCGGGCCGGCGTCCGGATTGGACATCACGTGCCGGAAGTGGCTTTCGACGATCGCCTGGGCCTCGCGAAAGGGCTGCTGGAGAACCAGGACCTCCATCGTGAACCACGGCACCGCCAGCGCCGCCCCGATGATCAGCACGACCGCCGTCCCGAACAGGAAGCGGTACTTGATTGCCAGCCTGATCCGCGGCAGGCGCATCGGTCGAGTCCTGCGGGCCCGTGGCTCGCGCGGGCGGGCTCACCCCGGTCGGCGACGTGGGCCGACCCGCGCTGATCCTACCGGTACCCGGCACGGCCGGCGACCGGGCGGGCCGGCGCGGATGGAGCGCGCTCGAGTCGGCACGCGCGGCAGGCGGCGCGCGTGCGGGCCGACCCGCGCGCCGCGCAAGAATCGACATGTGCGGCATTGCAGCGCCGCCGACAAGCCGGTAGGAAGGCCGGCAATGCGTGGTTGTACCCCGTCGTCTGCGCGGCGCGCCGCCCCGACTCAACGTCGCCTGACCGCGCCGGTCTTCGCCGCCTGGGCGTTCGTCGCCGCGGTCGGCGGCGCCGGGTGCGAGCAGCTTGTTCGCCAGGCCGACCGGGACGTGGCCGCGCTGATCCGCGAGCGACAGCGGCAGGCGCTCGAAATCACGTCTTCCGCCGACGCCGGCACACCCGAGCGCTGGCGCGGCGCCGGACGGGCGGCGTACGAGCGCTCGCCACGCCCGACCGACCAATCGATCCCCGACGCCTTTCGGCGGCCGCGCGCGTCGGCCACCCAGCCTTCGGCCGGCATCGAGCGCGACGCGAACGCCCTCACGCGCCCGGCCGAGGTCGCAACAACCGGTCCCGCCACCGCCCGTACCGAGCCGTTCACGCTGCTGGACGCCCTGGCCTATGCGCAGCAGCACCAGCGCGAGTACATGACGGCCAAGGAACAGCTCTACCTGGCCGCGCTGGCCCTGACCCTCGAGCGCCACCTGTGGACCCCGATCTTCGCCTCGCAGTTCCAGACCGTCTACGGCAACTACGGCGAGGCCCGGCAGTTCGACCAGGCCATGCGCTTCGTGTCGGACTGGTCCGTGCGGCAGCGGCTGCCCTACGGCGGTGAGGTCACCGGCCGCGCGATCAGCACGCTCATCCGCGACGTGAAGAAGTCGCTGACGGCGGAGGAGAGCAGCCGCATCGAGGCTGGGGTGCGCATCCCGCTCCTGCGCGGCGCCGGGCACGTCGCGCGCGAGGATCTCATCCGCCTGGAGCGCGAACTGACGTATTCGGTGCGGGTCTTCGAGCGCTTCCGGCGGCAGCTACTGGTCCGCGTGGCGCAGGCGTACTTCGGGCTTCTCGAGCGCAAACAGAACGTCGCCAACAACGCGGCTCGCTACGAGCGGGCCATCGACGACTTCCGGCGCGCCCAGGCGCTCCAGGAGGCCGGCAAAGGCAGCCTGCTTGACACACAGCGCGCCGAGCAGGCCATGCTCAGCGCGGAGAACTTCCTCCTCCAGGCGGCGGAAGACTTCCGCTCAGAGGCCGACCAGTTCAAGCTGCTGATCGGCATGCCGGTGGAAGAGCCGCTGCGCCGCGAGGACATCGAGGACATCGCCGCCATCGAGCGGGCCATCATCGCCGGGGCGTACCCGCTCTTGACCGTGCCGGAGGCCGTGGGCGACTTCGACCTGGCCATCGGTGTCGCGCTGGATCGGCGGCTCGACCTGCTGACGCTGCGCGACCGCATCGACGACGCGCGGCGGGGCGTGGACATCAGCCGCAACGCGCTCCTGCCCGACCTGAACTGGGAAGGGAACGTGACGTTCCCGACGGACCCGAACCGCTACAGCCTGACGCACTTCCACACCGAGAACGCCAACTGGCGCACGCAGATCACGCTCGACCTGCCGCTCGAGCGGACGGCTGAACGCAACCGGCTGCGCCGGGCGCTGATCGACGTGCGGGCCGCGCAGCGCGACGAGCAGGACCAGGGCGAGCGAATCCGGACGGAAGTGCGGCGCGTGGTGAACCTGCTGCAACTCGCCGACAAGCGCCTGGCCATCGCCGAGCAGCAGCTCAAGGTGGCCGAGCGCCGGGCGGAGTTCGCCAGCCTCCAGTTCGAGGAGGGGCTGATCAGCAACCGCGACAAGGTCGAGGCCGAACAGGAGCTGCTCGACGCGCAGCTCTCGCTCAACTCGGCCAAGACCGCCCGCTGGGGGCTGATCCTCCAGTTCCGGCTGGCGACCGAGACGCTGCTCATCGACGAGGATGGCCGGCCGCTGGACACGTGACGCGGGCCAACGCTCCTGGGCCTGGGAGCCGCGACCCGAGCGCTACGCGAACGAGACCAGGCCGGCGAAGAGCGAAAAGAACAGGGCGAACAGGGCCATCCAGAACATGGCTCAGCTTCCTTGGCGTATGTGACAGATTGCGGCTGGCACGGTCAGGCGTGGGCACGCACCCACGCTCATCCCACCGGCCTGCCACCGGCCTTATCGGCGGGATCTCGGCCCGCGCCAACCGGGCACACGGCGGCGGGCTGGTCACGCTCGGTACCCAACAGCGCCTCCGCCGCGGCGAGCGCCGTGGAATCAGGTACCATGTGCGGCTATGCCAGGCGCCCTTCCCCGAGCCGCGCAGGAACTGCTTGACGGCCTGAACGAGCCGCAGCGACAGGCCGTCTCTCACGTGGACGGTCCGCTGCTGGTCCTGGCCGGCCCGGGCAGCGGCAAGACGCGCGTCATCACGAATCGGGCCGCGTTCCTGGTCGCGTCGGGCGTGCCGCCGCGCAACATCCTGGCGATCACCTTCACGAACAAGGCGGCCGACGAGATGCGCCGCCGGATCGAGGCTCTGGGGGCCGCCAGCGGCATGTGGATCTACACCTTCCACGCCCTGTGCGTGCGGCTGCTGCGCGAGTTCGGCTCGCTGGTCGGCGTGCGGCCGGGCTTCTCGATCTACGACGAAACCGACGCCGGGAAGCTCGTCCAGGAGGCAATCGAGCGCAGCGGAACAAGCCCGTCGCTGGTCCGCGCGGACTGGGCCCGCGCCCGGATCAGCGCCGCCAAGGCGCGCTTGCAGACGCCGGAGGCGTACGCCTCGAGGGACGAGGGCTTCGAGCAGGCCGCGGTCGCGCGCGTTTACGCCGCGTACCAGAGGCTGCTCGAGGAGCGGAACGCGGTCGATTTCGACGACCTGCTCATGAAGGTGGCCCAGGCGCTGCACGCGCACCCGGATCTGACCGAGCGACTGAACGTCCGCTTCCGGTACCTGCTCGTGGACGAGTACCAGGATACGAACCACGCGCAGTACCGCATCGCGCGGGCCCTGTCGCAGCACCACCGCAACATCTGCGTGACCGGCGACCCCGACCAGAGCATCTACGCCTGGCGCGGGGCCGACATTCACAACATTCTGTCCTTCGAGCGCGACTACCCCGACGCCGTCACCATCCGCCTGGAGCAGAACTACCGCTCGACCGGGCACATCCTGGCGATCGCGTCGCGGCTGATTCGGAACAACCGCCGTCGCAAGCACAAGGAGCTCTGGTCGCAGCTCGGTTCTGGGGAGAAGGTCACCGTCTGGCAGTTCAGCGAGGGGGGCCAGGAGGCCGAGGCGCTGGCCCGCGCGATCGTCGCGCAGCGGGCCGCGGGCCGGCCGTACAGCGACTTCGCGATCTTCTACCGCATCAACGCGGTCTCGCGCGGACTGGAAGAAGCGCTGCGTCACGCGGAAGTTCCGTACCGGATCGCCCGGGGCGTCGAGTTTTACAACCGCAAGGAAGTCCGCGACGTACTGTCCTACCTGCGCGTGCTGGTGAATCCCGCCGACGAGGTGGCCCTGCTGCGGATCATCAATACGCCGGCCCGCGGCATCGGCAAGACCACGCTCGACCGCCTGACGACGCTGGCGGCCGAGCGCGGCGTGCCCCTGCTCGATCTGCTCCGCACGCCGGGCGCGCTGGACGCCCTCGGCACTGCCGCCAGGAAGGTGCGCGGCTTCGTCGAGCTGCTCGACCGGCTTACTCCGCTCACTTCCGCCTCGCCGGACAAGGCCGTGAGCACCGTGCTGACCGAGACGGGCCTGGAGGCGATGTACGCGGAGGAAGGCGAGGTTCAGGGCGAGAGCCGCATTCAGAACGTGCAGGAGCTGGTGACCGCGGCGACGCGCTACGCGAGCGAACTGCCCGAGGACGAACGGCCACCGACACTGGCCGGCTTCCTCTCGCACGTCAGCCTGGTGAGCGACCAGGACGCGGTCGACCCGACGGCCGGCTGCGTCATGCTTATGACGCTGCACGCGGCCAAGGGGCTCGAATTCCCCGTCGTATTCCTGGTGGGCCTGGAGGAGGGGCTCCTGCCGCACGAGCGGGCCTTGAAAGTGGGGCGGGATGACGAACTCGAGGAAGAGCGGCGGCTGTGCTTCGTCGGCCTGACGCGGGCCCGCGAGCGGCTGTACGTGTCCTACTGCCGGGAGCGCGTGATCCGAGGGCAGGTGACACCGCGGGCCCCGTCGCGATTCCTGGCGGAGTTTGAGGCGCCGGGGGCCATCGAGCACGTCGATCGGCGGATTCGGCAGGTCATCTCGCCGTTGTATGCCAACCGGCCGGACATCGTGCCGCTGGTTGACGACCTGTCGGCCGACGAGGCGCGGTCGCGCCTGGGCGGGGGTTCGCGCTGGCGACGGGAGGTCGACGAGTCCGAGCGGATCTTCGAGAACGGGGTGCCGACCGACCCGCGCGGCACTGGCCGCAAGCGGCGTCCCGAACCGGCGCCGCTCCCCCCGCCCGACTCGCCGTTCGCGGGCTGGCGTGAGGGCTCGCTGGTCAAGCATCGCATGTACGGCGTCGGAACGCTCCTGTGGATTCGCCCGGCGCCGGGCAACACCCGGGCGGGCGTGAAGTTCGCCGGCTACGGCGAGAAGACGCTCATTCTGGAGTTCGCCCCGATCGAGCTGCTCAAGCGCTGAGGCACCGCGGGCGATTGTTGCCGGCCGCACGGTCCCAACGTACTCTTATCAGTCCGCACCGGCTGTCGGTGACACCGCTTGCCGAGCGGTGCTCGCACCGGTTGGAAGTCGGTGCCACAGCCTCCCAGCGGACGGCTTAGCCGCAACCATGTCCGACACGGCCCGCCAGACGCGCAACCTCCAGCGGCTGCTCGACGTGACGCGCCAGATGGCCGCGATCACCGACCTGACGAAGCTGCTGGGCGTGATCGTCGACGCCGCGTGCGACGTGCTGGGCTGCGAGCGGGCGACGATATTCCTCTATGACCGCAGGACGCACGAGCTGTACAGCGTGGTGGCCACGGGCGTCGAGGGCATCCGCTTCTCGGCGGATCGCGGGATCGCGGGGGCGGCGGCTTCGCAGCGCGCCGTGATCAACGTGCCCGATGCCTACGCCGACGCACGGTTCAACCCGGACGTGGATCGCCGAACGGGCTTCCGCACGCGCAACCTGCTGACGTTTCCGCTGGAGAACCTCGCGGGCGAGCTGATGGGCGTGCTCCAGGCGCTCAACCACGCGGACGGGCCGTTCACCGAGGAGCAGGCCGAGCTGGCCCGCGTGCTGGCGGCCCAGGCGGGCGTGGCCCTGCACCGCCAGTTCCTGCTCGAGGAGCAGGTCGTCAAGCAGCGCATGGCCCGCGACCTCGAGCTGGCCCGCAAGATTCAGCTCGACACGCTGCCCAAGACCTGCCCGCAGATTCCGGGCTACGAGATCGCCGGCTGGAATCGCCCCGCCGACGAGACCGGCGGCGACACCTACGACTTCCAGCCGCTGGACGGTGGGCGAACGGCGGTGATCCTGGCCGACGCGACCGGGCACGGAATCGGGGCGGCGCTGGTCATTGCGCAGTGCCGATCCATGGCCCGGGCCATGCTCTCGATGACCAGCGAGCTCGGGACCATCGCCCTGCGCGTCAACAACCTGCTCATCCAGGACATCAGCGCCGACCGGTTCGTGACGGCCTTCGTGGGCGTGCTCGACCCGTCGCAGCACCGCTTGAGCTACATCTCGGCCGGCCAGGGGCCGCTCATCTTCATCTCGCGCGGCGCGGCGCGGATGGAGGGCTCCAGCGGGCTTCCGCTGGCGGTGCTGGACGACGCCACCTGGACGCCCGAGCAATTCGCCTTCGAGCCCGGGGACATGGCGGTCCTGCTCACCGACGGGTTCTTCGAGACCAGCCGCGACGACGGCGAGCAATTCGGCGAGCCGCGGGTCATCGAACTCCTCGCTCAGCACGCCGGTGAGCCACTGGCCAGGCTCATCGAGCGGCTCGATGCCGCGACATCCGAGTTCCGCGGCTCGGCGCCGCAGCACGACGACCTGACCGCCGTGCTGATTCGCCGCACCGTGTGACGCTGGAGCCAGCTCGCGCGCGGCGGCTGGCCGCGATGCCCCGCTACGCCTTCCCGCCGTCGCCGCCGGGCTTCTTGGGCTGTTCCGGGTTGTCGCCCGCCACGCGCTTGGCCACGGCGCCGAGCGTGCTGCCGACGGCGTCAGCGGCGGCCACGGCGGCGTCGCGAATGGGGCCAGGGGTGGCCCGATCCAGGCCGTCGATCAGCGTGCCCCAGGCCTGGCCGCGGTAGAACGCACTGGACATCTTCTCGAACGTCGCCGGGTCGCCCCAGAGCTGGATGTTCGCGTTGGCCAGCGCCTGACCGAACGCCTGGGCGGCCGCGATGCGGGCCTCCTTGTCGGCCGCGATCTTGGCCAGCTCGACCTGGAGCTCGCGGGCGATCTTCTCGAAGCGGGCCTGGCCCTCCAGGTCGCGGATCTTCACCGAGACCTGCGCGTCCTGCACCTTCACCTGCTCCTGGGCGACGGTCACCGGGACCATCTGCACCGCCTGCTCGGCCTCGGCCTCCAGCTCGCGGGCCTGCTTGGTCGCCTCGGCCAGCGTGATCCGCGCCGCTGCCTGCTTCTGGGCCGCGGTCTGCTCGGCCTCGGCCTTCTTCACCTCGGCGTAGGCGGCCACGTCGGCATGCATCTGCTGCTCGATCCGGCTCTGCTCCACCTGGGCCTGCTTGGCGATGACCGTCTTGTCCTTGTCGCGCTCGGCCGTCGCCCGCACCTCGACCGTCAGCACCGCCTGCTCGGCCGCCTTGCGCTGCTGCTCGGTCTCCAGGCGGGCCGCCTCGGCCGCGGCACGCTTCTTCTCCGCCTCGGCCACGGCGATCTGCTGCTCGCGACGCGCGAGCTCGACCGCGCGCTCGCGCGCAACGGCTGCGATCTGCTCGGCCTGCTCGCGCTGCTGGTTGGCCACCTCAACGGCCTTGGTCTGCTCGACGGTCGCGAGCTTGACCTCGCGGTCAGCCTCCACGCGGGCGATGCCGGCCAGCTTGCTCTGCTCGGCCGCGACCGTCTGGGCCTTCTGCTGCGACTCGGACTGGGCGATGTTCTTGGCGGCCTCGGCCTCGGCCTTGGCGCGGGCCTCAAGCACCTCCTGCTGGGCCACGTACTGCGACGTCTTGACGTTCTGCTCCTTGACCCGCTGGTCGGCCTCGCGCTCGATCTGGTTGCGGATCACGCGCTGCGCCTGGACCTGCTCGGCGATCGTGCGGGCGCCCTGGGCGTCGAACACGTTCTCCTCGGGCCGCATGGCCACCAGCGGGGCCTGGTCGAGCGACGAGATGGTCACCGACTCCAGCGTCAGGCCGTTGGGCTTGAGATCCTGCTCGACGATCTTCTGCACGGCCTCGGCGAATTCGGCCCGCTTGGCGTTCAGGTCGTAGAGCTTCTGCGTCGCCGCCACCGTGCGCAGCGCCGAGACGAGCTTCTCGAAGATGAGCTGCTGAACCGCCTGCTGGTTGCCCGAGTTCATGCCCAGTGACGTGGCGGCCTGGATGATGTCCTCGGGCTCCTTGTTGACGCGCACGTAGAAGACGGCCTTCACGTCGGCCCGCAGGAAGTCGGCCGTGATCAGCGCCTCCGGGCCCGTGCGGTCGACGTCCAGCTTGAACGTCTTGAGCGAGACGGGGATGACCTCGTGCACGACCGGGATGACGATCGCGCCGCCGTCGATCACGCACCGCCGCCCGCCCATGCCCGTCAGCACGAAGGCCTCGTCGGCCGAGGCCTTGCGGTACAGCCGCGTGATGACCCCGATGATCCCGAAGAACAACAGCACCAGGATGCCGAAGCCCATCAGCACCAGCCGCGACCGGTCTGTAAGCTGCTCAATGAAGAACGGGCCGAACGTCAGCAGCAGGCCGAGCAGCGCACCGACCACCAGGAACATCGAGAACGACGAACGCGAGCGATCCATGGCGCTAACCCTTTCGCTGAAGGTGGCTCTCTCACTCACTGGACCGAACCTCCCCAACCGATGCGAACGGCCCCGGCTCCGCCCCGACCGGCGCAACCAGAAACGTCCGGGCGGCGGCATCGTAGCGAAGCAGCGCGACCCGCTGCCCCGCGCGGATCGGCGCGTGCCCCGGAAACACCCGCGCCGGCATGTCCCGCAGATTCTGACGCTCGTCCCGCAGACGCACCACGCCCGAGCTCGCCGTCACCTCGTAGAGCACCTGGCCGTGCAGGCCGAGCAGCGAGCGTGGCGGCGTGTAGTAGGACTCGTACGACGGCAGGATGCGCGACAGCAGCAGGGCGATCTGCCGCGTGGCCAGGATGCTGGCGGCCAGCGCCAGCGCGATCGCCAGCGACACCCGGGCCGGACCGGCCAGCGTCAGCGTCGCCATCCCGACCAGTCCCCACACGAAGCAGTAGCACATGATCAGGATCGAGAGCGGCACCCGCCCGAAGCCGAGGAAGCCGGCGGCGACAGATACGAATCCGCCCGCGCCGGCGGTATGCGTGTGCTCGCCAGCCGCTTCGGGATGAGCAGCGTCGTGCAGGTCGAAGTGTCCGACGTCCGCGTGCAAATCGACCCCGGCGTCGGCGTCGACCGTCGCGACCTCGCCGGCGGCAGCGTCCGCGTCGCCACCATCGGCGTCGCCGTGGCCCGCGCCCACGCCGCCCATGAGCATAAGCAGGACGTAGAGCACGCCCAGCGCGATGGGCACGAGGAAGAGCAGGAATTGCCATTCGAGCCAAGGCATGGCGACTCTCCTTGCCCGCGTCCGGCGACGGCCGGGTGCCCGTGTTCACACGCTGCCGTGAGCGTACCGTGGGCTCACCCTAGCCGCACTTATAACCGCGGGCAATTCGTGGAACCCCGGCCCTAGCTCGTTGTCTGCGGGCGAGTTACACGCTGCCTTGCGAAAGGCGACAGGATTTGACATGATATCCGGATCGAAATCGCCAAGATCGTGGCCCCCTGAGGACCGGCATGTTCAAGATCCTCGACGCCCGCCCGCTCGCTTCCGATGTCAAGTGGTTCAAGATCGACGCGCCGCTGGTCGCACGGCATCGCCAGCCCGGGCAGTTCGTGATCATTCGCCTGGACGAGACCGGCGAGCGGATCCCCCTGACCATGGCCGACGCCGATCCGCGCGCGGGCACGATCGAGCTCATCGTCAAGGCCATCGGCAAGACGACCCGCGCGCTGTTCTGCAAGAACGCCGGCGACAGCATCCTCGACGTCATGGGCCCGCTCGGCAAGCCGACCGAGCTGCATACGGTCGAGCATGCCGTGCTGGTCGGAGGCGGCGTCGGGACCGCGGTCATTTATCCGCTGGCCAAGGCGCTCAAGCAGGCCGGAACGTTCGTGACGTCAATTACGGGCGGCCGGTCGCGCGACCTGGTCGTGCTCGAAGCCGAGCTCCGCGCCGTCAGCGACGTCGTCTACGCCACGACCGACGACGGCAGCTACGGGTTCAAGGGAACGGTGGCCGACAAGCTTGCTGAATTGATCAGGCACGGAGGCACGGAGGCACGAAGGCACGCAGGGGACGTGCAGAGCCCAGACCATATGGGAAGGGCGGCTGGAGATCGTCCTATCGGCGTGGTTTACTGCGCCGGCCCGGTGCCGATGATGCGCGCCATCTGCGACCTGACGCGGCCGTTTAACATCCCGACCATCGTCTCGCTCAATCCGATCATGGTCGACGGCACGGGCATGTGCGGCGGTTGCCGGGTGACTGTGGGCGGCAAGACGCTGTTCGCGTGCGTCGACGGCCCGGAGTTCGACGGGCACCAGGTGGACTACGCCGAGCTGTGGGACCGGCTCAGCGCGTACCGGGAAGAGGAGCGCGCGTCGCTGGAGCGCGCCGAGCACGAGTGCCGGCTCGCGGGCGCGAAGTGAACGCCAGAGCTGCCGCAACGTGACCATGTGATAACGTGATAAGGTGAGAAGGTGAAAAGGGAGCGCGACCCGAATCTCGGGGACAACCAGACGACGCGCGTCCTTGTCACCTTCCCACGTTCTCACCTTAGCACCGTAACCCGAATGACTGGAGCACTTGCGCGGGGTTCCGCGCTTGACGAGGCCCATCGATGTCATTGACCCCGAAAGAGCGTCTCGCGATCGACCGTCAGCGCATGCCCGAGCGGGCCCCGGACGAACGGAACCGGGACTTCCGCGAGGTCAACCTGGGCTTCTCCGAGTCTCTGGCCAAGATCGAGGCCGACCGCTGCCTGCAATGCAAGGACGGGAAGTGCGTCTACGGCTGCCCCGTCGGCATCGACATTCCCGGGTTCCTCGACTGCGTCTCCAAGGGCGACCTGCGCGGGGCTGCCGAGCTGCTGCTGGGCGCCAACGCGCTGCCCGGCATCACCGGCCGCGTCTGTCCGCAGGAGGAGCAGTGCGAGCAGGTCTGCGTGCGGGCCAAGGGCAAGAACGGCAAGCCCGTCGCCGTCGGCCACCTGGAGCGCTTCGTCGCCGACTGGGCCCGCGAGAACCTCGACCTCAAGACGCTGCTGGCCGAACCGACCGGGATCAAGGTCGCCGTCGTCGGCAGCGGCCCGGCGGGCCTCACCTGCGCCGGCGAACTGGCCAAGAAGGGCCACAACGTCACCGTCTTCGAGGCTCTGCACCAGCCCGGCGGCGTCCTGACCTACGGCATCCCCGAGTTCCGCCTGCCCAACAAGATCATCGATGCCGAGGTCGCCCGCCTCCGGCAGATGGGCGTCAAGATCGTCTGCAACGTGGTCATCGGACGCACGTTCACGATCGATGAGCTGCTCGGCGAGGAGGGCTACTCGGCCGTCTTCATCGCCAACGGCGCCGGCCTGCCCATGTTCATGAACATCCCGGGTGAGAATCTCAAGGGCGTCTACAGCGCCAACGAGTATCTCACCCGCACGAACCTCATGCGGGCCTACGAGTTCCCGCAGTTCGACACGCCGATCATCCGTGGCGACCCGGTCGTGGTCGTCGGCGGCGGCAACGTGGCCATGGACGCCGTCCGCACCGCCAAGCGGCTCGGCGCCAAGGATGCGATCCTGGTCTATCGCCGCAGCCGCGAGGAGATGCCCGCCCGGGTCGAGGAAGTGCACCACGCGGAGGAAGAGGGCATCGACTTCCGCATGCTCACCAACCCGGTCCGCATCCTGGCGGACCAGGACGGGTGGGTTCGCGGCGTCGAGTGTCTGCGGATGGAGCTCGGCGAGCCCGACGACAGCGGCCGCCGCAAGCCCGTGCCGGTCAAGGGCAGCGAGTTCGTCATCGACTGCGAGCTGGTCATCATGGCGATCGGCACGCGCGCCAACCCGCTGCTGACGCAGGCCACGCCCGATATCGCGCTCAACAAGTGGGGCTACATCGTGGTCGACGAGCACGGCGCGACGAGCAAGCCCGGCGTCTACGCCGGCGGCGACATCGCCCGCGGCTCGGCCACGGTCATCCTCGCGATGGGTGACGGCAAGAAAGCCGCCGTGTCCATCGACAAGTACGTCCGCACGAAGCACGGCCTGCCGCCGCTGCCGGAGAAGCCGACGTGCGACGTGCAGACGAAGTGCATGGCGCCCTGAGAGCGCGGCTCACGCGGAGACG
>CAADGM010000232.1 GCA_900696535.1 uncultured Planctomycetota bacterium | reverse complement strand
TCCACATCCAGGAGATCATCGACGCCGTCGATTACCTGATCGACTACGGCGTGTGGACCTCGATCGGGCTCTGCACGCGCAAGCGCACGCCCGGCCAGTTCATGGGCAAGGATTGCGGCTACCACTATGCCGCGGATTACCACGACTGCTATGGCACGGCGCACGTCGAGTACCGCAAGGGCTGCGACAAGTGCTGCGCCAACGCCGAGGCGTGCTGGCCGTACGACCACGCGCTGGGATACTGGTATCACCAGTGGGGTCCCGACTACGACGATCAGTGGACCGAGTATCCCGACACGTGCCAGTCATGGCCGGTGCCGACGTGGCAGGAATGCACACAGAACTGCCAGTCGGCCAAGTGCCACATGATGAGCCGCAAGCACGGCTACTCGCAGTACTCGCCCGAGACGAGCCCGGACTGCCCCTGCGAGCGCGGCTACTGGGAAGACACGGTCTGTGACGGCTACGGCGACGACATGGAGGCCTCGCCGGGTTGCGGCTACCACCGCAACGAGAAGGGCTGCCGCTCGTGGGATTGGCAGACGCAGCACTGCGTGGACGATCCGCACGCCGGTTACAACTGCCTCCGCCGCGTCGAGGGCTACAGTTACTACGCCTGCACGCCGGACACGTGCAACCACGGCTGGGACGCGACGCATGGTGGGCAGTTCAAGAAGAACCGCCTCGACCACGTCTGGCACCCCGGCCTGTACTTCAAGGCGACGGGGCCACCGGGCAACGAGTTCAGCGGCAACTGCCTCGGCGACATGTTCGGCTGCGGCGAAACGTACCCGATGGGGCCGGACAGCGGCCTGTGGTTCCACGAGGTGACGGGCATCTATTGGCGCGGGCTGGTGCCGTCGTGGTACTCCGGCTGCGACGGAATGCCGGGATGCAGCCCGGACTGCTCGTTCGGCGACACGCTGGCGCTGCCGCCGGCGATCCCTGGCTACGGCTACCACGGCGAGTACGGGCCGCTCTGTGCGCAGTTCGTCGATGCGCAGAGCGGGTGCTTCTCGGCGTGGGCGGGGACCGCGTGCTGCACAGGCCACATCTGTCAATGCTCGCTGGGTGACTTCCCGGTGTGCAAGGGCGAGGCCGCCTGGGTCGCGGTCGATCTAAACCTCGACGGCTCGGGCCGGCCGTACCGCCACTTCCCCGGCCGCAACGGCGGGCTGCCGCCGTACGAAGGCCGCGGTGTGCCGCGCCTGCGGAACTACGACCTGGCCAAGGACCCGGCAACGTGGATGCACGATTGCCCTTGCGAAACCTGGACGGGAGCCGGAACGTGCGTGATGTGAGCGCGCTATCGCCGCTGGCGCCGAAGGGCGTCGCGCAGCCGGGCTACGACTACCTGGTCGGGCGCGGCATGCCCGCGCAGCGCCTGGACGAGCTCATACCACGGTTCGATCTGCGCTTTGACGAACAGGAGCGGCGCGTGGTGTTCCCGGTGCGCGAGGGCGGCCGGGACCTCGGCTACACGGCCCGGGCCATCAACGCCCGGCAGCGGAAGCGCTGGCTCAGCTACCCGGTCGAAGGTGGGCACAAGACGACGATCTACGACGCCGACCGTGTGGCCGTCGGCGGGAACACGCTGTTCGTGGTCGAGGGCCCCTTCGACGCACTGATGGTCACGGCCGCAATCCAGCCGGACAACGACTCGGTCGCGACCGCGTTCTTCGGCTCGCTGCCGACGGAGGCGCAGCTCACGCTGCTCGTGGCCGCGGTGCCGTTCTACCGGATGGTCTTCATGATGCTGGACGCCAACGTCTGGGGCCGCTGCCGCCGGCTGACTCGGGAGGTCGCGAAGCTCGCCGGCGTGCCGAACGTCGGGGCGATCAACATCGGGTTCGAGAACCGTGACCCCGGTGCAACGCGCTTCGAGGAACTCCAGCGGCTCGTCGCCTTCGCGTCGGTGTCCTGGGCGCCAGAGGTTCACTGGGTGTGGGAGCGCCGGCTGGTCGTCGGCGGCGTGAGAGGAGCGTGAGGCGATGCCGGTCGTGTCGATCAACGTCGGTCCGAAGCGCGTACACCTGACGGCGTACTGCCCGGACGACGAGCTCGGATTGTTGGCCTGCGACTACGTCCTGGCTCGCGCGGTGGAACTGCTGAACAGCACGACCGAAGCCGAGCTTCGGCGCTGGCTGATCGAGCACGACCCGGCCATCGCGAGCCTGTTCGACAAGCTCGACGCCGGCTGGAAGCTGCCGAAGAACGGCGACTTGACCGTGGACCCCAGCAACGCGCCGGCCGAAGTGCGCATCGTGCGGCATCTGATGCGGGAACGGATGGAGCAGTGCGCCGCGCGAAAGGCATGAGCCGCGCGGGCGGTGCAGAAGTTCAACGACTCTGAGGGCAAGGAGGCCCCGAACATGACGAGCATCTTCGAGATCACCGATTGGGCACACGTGGCATCCTTCTTCGTCTGGACCCTGGCGGTCTGCGCGCTGGCGAAGGCGATCTTCGGGTCGTTCCCCGCGGCCGAACTCCAGTACCACCTCGCGCTGCGCGACAACCCGCGCCGCCAGCGGATCAACCGGCTCAACTGGGAGGTCGCGAACCGGACGAAGTGGGACGAGGATGTCGCCCGCGGCTCGCAACACGCGGCGAAGCAGCCGTTGACGGACCCGGAAATCGGGTCGCGCCGCATTGAGCTGCAGCAGCTCGCACGGTCGTCGCTGGCGTGGCGGGCGTTCACGTACTTCATGGGCTGCTTTGCGTGCCAAGCGTTCTGGACTGCCCTGGCCGTGTACGTTTTCACGCACGGCATGTCCGATCTGAGTGCCTGTCTACTGACCGCCGCCGCATACTCGGGCGCCGCGGTGCCGCTCTTGAACCGGGTTGGCGGCGTGCCGTCGGCAACCAGGGCGCCGTCGAAGCCCGGCTGCAAGAACTGCAACACGTGACGCCGGGTGCAGTCGCCAAGCCACACCTCGGAGGCACCCGCTGGACTTCGACGTCAGCCAAACGCGCTTCGCGCACAGGCGTCGTCCGAACACGGCGCTCGTCGCACTTGCCCGTCCTTGTGTCAGGTCCGCGCGGGCTCCGCACTGGACGTCGTGCCGATGAAGTGCCCCTCCCGAGCACCTCGCCGCCAGAGGATCTCCTTGTACCAGCAATACGCGACGGGCAGCACGAAGAGCGAAAGCAACTCAATCGACAAGCCGCCGATCGACGGCAAGGCAATCGGGATCATCACGTCGGCGCCGCGGCCCGTGCTGGTCAGGACCGGCATCAGGGAGAGGACGGTCGTCGCCGATGTCATCAGGCACGGCCGGACCCGCCGTGTGCCGGCGATGATGATGTTGGCGCGAATGTCGGCGATGCTGTGCACGGGGTGCTTCTCGAACTCCTGCCCGAGGTACGTCGCAAGCACGACGCCGTCGTCGCTCGTCACACTGAAGAGCGCAATGAAACCGACCCAGACAGCGGCGCTCAGGTTGTACACGTCGAAATTCAACAGCTCGCGGGCATCGCGGCCAAAGATCGCGAAATCGAAGAACCACGGTTGGGCGATGAGCCAAAGGCCGATGAAGCCGCCGGCCCAGGCGACTGGAATCGCACTGAAGACGATGAGCGAGATCGGGACCGACCGAAACTGGAAGTACAGCAGCAGGAAGAGCAGGAACAGGCTGACGGGCAGGATGACGTTCAGCCGCTGCTGGAACCGCACCTGGTTCTCGTAGCTGCCGGCGAACTTGTAGTGCACGCCGGGCGGCATCTTCAGTTCGCCGGATTTCTGAAGATCGGTCAGGATGCGCGCGGCCGCCTCGACGACTTCGACCTCGGCGTAACCGGGCTGCTTGTCGAACAGCACGTACGACACGAGGAAATTATCTTCACTCTTGATCTCCTGCGGGCCGCGCATGTAGCGGATGTCCGCGAGCTGACGAAGCGGAACCTGCTGACCATCCATGCCCGGAACGATGATCCGTTCGAGCGCGTCGAAATTGTCGCGCAGCTCACGCTGGTAGCGGACGCGAATCGGATACCGTTCGCGGCCTTCGACGGTCGTCGTCGCCTGGATCCCGCCGAGCGCGACTTCGATCACGTCCTGGACGTCGCGAATGTTCACGCCGTAGCGGGCCATGCGCTGGCGGTCGATCTCGATCTCCAGATAGGGTTTACCGACCACGCGGTCCGGGATCACCGCCGCGGGTGCGACGCCCGGCGACTTCTTCAGAACCTCGGCGATCTGGTAGCCGACCTGCTCGATTTCTTCGAGACTGCGGCCAAACACCTTTACGCCCATCGGGGCCCGCATGCCCGACTGGAGCATGACCAGTCTCGCGGCAATGGGCTGGAGCATTGGCGCACCCGTCACGCCGGGCACGTCGGCGGCCTTTTGAATCTCGCTCCAGATGTCTGCCGGAGACCGGATGTGGTCGCGCCATTGGCGAATGGGCTGCCCGCTCTCGTCCAGTGCGAATTCACCCGTGAGCGGGTCTTTCCGGTATTCATCCTTGTAGAGAATTACGGTCTCAATCATCGAGATCGGCGCGGGGTCGATCGCCGTTTCCGCCCGGCCGATCTTTCCGACAACGCGCTCGACCTCAGGAATCGCCGCGATCGCCCGGTCCTGAAGCGAGATCGCCTCCAGCGCGGAACCGAGGCTCGCGTGCGGCATGAGCGTCGGCATGTAGAGGAACGAGCCTTCGTCGAGCGGAGGCATAAATTCCCGGCCGAGCCCCGGGAACTTGTGGACGCCGGCCGTCCACAGGCGCGTGTACACGCCGGAGAGTCCATCGCCCGGTGAACTACTCACGGGAGCGTCCGTCGCCGGCTTCGGAAGCCAGCCGAAGACCCGACCGAACCCGAGCCACACGACGAGGCCGGACACCACAATGGCGGTCGGCACCATCATGAATGCCACCTTGTGGTCGAGGAAAAGCCGCAGGAAGTACGGATAGAAGTCGATGAACACCACGCGGACGCTGGCCCACGCGAGGTTGATGCCCAGCACGAGCAGGAGGTTGCGCGCCATGCCGGCCCCGGGTCCGAGCGGCATCCAGTGGCTCGTCAGCAGGAGCAGCACACCGACCATGACGGCGACACTCGCCACGATTCCGCCCCAGCGCAGGGCGCGCTTGGGAAGTTGCGATTCAATCCATGTAAATGCCCCGTACGCGGCCGCCGCCAGGCCGGCCCACTTCCAGCCGTACAGGAACAAACCGGCGCCCAGTGCCAGGAATATCGCCGGCCACAGCACGCCGCGCAATCCGCGCATGCCGCGGCGGGCAAAGATGATCTGGGCCAGCGATGGAAGAATTAGGATGGCGACGAGCAGCGAGCCGAGCAGGCAGAACGTCTTCGTGTAGGCGAGCGGGCGAAAGAGCTTCCCCTCCGGTCCTTCCAGCGCGAAAACGGGCAGAAACGCGATGACGGTCATCAGGATGGCGGTCGTGATGGCCGAGCCGATCTCGCGCGCGGCTTCGTACACGATGTCGATCAACGGCTTCCGATCGCCGTCCTCCTCAATATGCCGGACGATGTTCTCCGTCAGGATGATGCCCATGTCCACCATCGTGCCGATGGCGATGGCGATGCCGCCGAGGCTCATCAGGTTGGAATCGACGCCGGCGTACTTCATGAAGATGAAGCACATCATCACGGCTAGTGGCATGGTCAGGCTGATGACGATCGAACTGCGAACGTGCCACAGGAACATCAGCACGACGAAGGTCGTGATCAGGATTTGTTCGTACAGGGCTGCGCTGAGCGTTCCCAGCGTCTCCTCGATGAGCTTGGTGCGGTCATAGAACGGAACGATCTGCACCTTTGAGACGGTCCCATCCTCGAGCGTGCGGCTTGGCAGCCCCGGCTCAATCTCTGCGATGCGGGTCTTGACGCGCTCGATGACCTCCATCGGGTTCGCCCCGTAGCGCACGAGGATGACACCGCCCACCGCCTCCACGCCGTCCTTGTCGAGCGCTCCGCGCCGCAGCGCCGGCCCAAGCTGCACGCGGGCCACGTTCCGGACATAGATGGGCACGTTCTCAGTAGAACGGACAACAACGTTCTCCACGTCGGCCACGTTCTTGACGAAGCCCTTGCCGCGCAGGATGTACTCGACGCCGTTCCACTCGATCGTCTCCGCGCCGACGTCGATATTGGCCCGCTGGATCGCCATGAAGACGTCCTGGAGCTTCACGTCATGGGCACGCATCGCATCCGGATCGACGTCCACCTGGTACTCGCGCACAAATCCGCCCACGCTCGCGACTTCGCTCACGCCGGGGATTGCCTGAAGCCCATAGCGCACGTACCAGTCCTGGATGCTCCGCAGCTCGACCAGGTCGAAGCCCCCGTGCGAGCCTTCGAGCGTGTACCAGAAGACCTGCCCCAGGCCGGTCGCGTCCGGGCCGAGCGACGGCGTGACGCCCGGCGGCAACTTCTGCTGGGCAATGTTGAGCTTCTCCAACAGCCGCGATCGGCACCAGTAGAAATCGTACTGTTCGTCAAAGATGACGTAGACGACTGAGAAGCCGAACATCGAAAACGCCCGGATTGTCTTGAAGCCGGGCGTACCCTGCAGTGTCGTCGTCAGCGGGTAGGTGACCTGGTCTTCGACGTCCTGCGGCGAACGGCCGGGCCAGTCCGTGAAAACGACCTGCTGGTTCTCGCCGATGTCGGGTATCGCGTCGACCGGAATTGGATCGCGCGGGACCCACTCCTTCGCGACGCGAAACGGCATCACGCGGTAGCCCCATAGGAGCACCAGCGCAAGCAGCAGAAAGACGACCAGCTTGTTTTCCAGGCAGAAGCGGATCAGCCAATCGACCGGCCCGGAGATCTGCGGTCGCGCCGGCGAATCAGATGGTGCCGGAGGAAGCGGTGCACTGCTCATGGCCGCACCTCGCGGCCGTCGGCGGCGATCGCCGCAGTCGCCTCTCCGCAGCGGTACATGCGCTTTCCGAAGTACGGATTGCGCACTTTGTCATCGAGCTGAAACCAGCTCGCGCCGCGGTTGTCGAACGCCATCGGGCAGAACATCCGGACCAGCGGTTGCGTGCGGTCGTGGCCGAATGTGCGGATATACTTCTCAATAGCGCTGTTCAGCGGTGCGAGCTGATCACGCAGCGCGTCAACGTCGGCTTTGTCGGCCCTCGGAAGCGCCTTCCGCAGCGCCTCGATTCGCTCCGCAAAGACCTCCATGCTTGTGCCGCTCAGGCCGTGCGGGGAAGCCTGTTTGAGTCCCTCACGCAGCTTTTCGGCCGCGGAGCGGGCTGCCTGGACATCATCGGCAGCCAGCGCTTCCGTGAACGCGATCGCGGCATCCAGCACTGGACGCATGTGCTGGTGGTACATCGCTCCGGCGACCGCGTGCGATTGGATGGCGGGCATCGAACCGGGCGGACTTGCGCTGCGCGCGTCGGGCTGGGATGAGGCATCCTCGCCCGCCGGCTGCATCATGCTGGGGCGGGCCTGAATCTGGAGCGCTGAGTCGATCTGGAAAGCGCCGCGCGTCGCGACACGCTCACCTTCGTTGAGGCCGCCCTTCACGACATACCAGTCACCGGCCCGCGGGCCCAGTTCGACAACGCGTCCCTCGTAAGCCAGGTCACCGTTGGAACCCTTGTTCTCGACGTAAACCACCGCGCGGCGGCCGGTCAGCAGGACCGCGGTCTGCGGCACGGCGAGCACCCGCGCGCTAGGGGTGTGGGGTGCGGCGAAGCCGAGCGATTCGGCTGTGACCAGGTCCATGCCGCAATTGTCGCATGCGCCCCGGACGTCCTTGACGATTTCGGGGTGCATCGGACAAATCCACTTCCCGGCCAGCGACGGCTCGATCACCTGTCCGCCTTCGCCGATCTGCGCTCTCACCCCTGCGCGCAGAAACATGCCCGGTCGGAGCTGCATGTCTTCGTTGATTACGTTCACGCGTACCTTGACCGTGCGCGTCAGCTCCGTGAGCCGCGGATCAATGTAGGAGATGCGGCCTTCGAACCTGCGACCAGGGTATGCCTCGGTCTCGAATTCAACGCGCTGACCGTAGCGCAGGAAAGGCAGGTCGAGTTCGTATGCGTCCAGCATGACCCAGACGCTGCGTAGGTCCGCCAGCGTGAACAGGCGCGTACCGGTTTCAACGTACATGCCCTGGTACGCGAGCCGCTCCAGCACCCAGCCGCTCTGCGGCGCATCGATACGCACCTGGTCGGTCGGCCGGCGCTCGCGCTGCAGGCGCTCGATCTCATCCTTGGGAATCGCCCACAGCTCCAGTTTTCGCCTGGCTGCCTCGAGCACGGCTTCAGCGCGTTGGCGAACAGACGCTTCACTTGCATTGCGGGCGCGTTCGACGCCTTCCAAGCCCAGGAGAAGCTCCTGCTGCCCAACGAGGACGTCCGGACTGTACATCTCGGCCAGATGATCGCCCTGACGAACGAAGATTCCGGCGTAGTTCACGAAGAGTCGATCAAGCCGTCCAGGGATGTAGCTGCTCACATACGTCATGCGCGTTTCGTCGGGCGCGACCTTGCCCACCATGTGCAGCTAGTGCGTCATCTCGCGCAGCGCAACAGGCGCCGTCTGCACTCGCGCCAGTGTTCTCGCCCGCTCGCTGAGCGATAGTTGTGGCGCTGACTCATCACCGCTACCGACCTGCACCGGGACCAGGTCCATGAAGCAGATGGGGCACTGCCCCTTCTCGGGCAGCTTGATTTGCGGATGCATCGAGCAAGTCCAGTATTGCACGGCATCCGGCTGCTGCGTCTTCGCGGACACACCTTGATCGCTCGTGCTTGTTCGCACCAGCACCCAGCCGCCGAGGAGGAACGCCGCCACAAGCACCGCCGCGCCAACGAGCACGCGAACAAGCCACATCTTCCAGGCTCGATAGACGAGCCCAGCCGGCCACGACACCGGGCGACCGCCTGCACTGCTTGAGTTGCTGCTCATAGAATCCTCGATCTCGGGCGATACGGCGTCCGTCTGACGTTCTTGATGCCGACTTTCCTCCGCTGTCGCTCAAACCAGGAAGGCTGCCAGCGCGTTGCGCGCGAATTCCACAACGAACATGCGCAGTTGCTCGATCCACTCACCGCTGGTGCCGCCGCTGCCCGTACAGCCCACCAAAGCCAGGCAAGCGAATGTCCCCAGCACGATCGGAAGGAATCGCATCATGGTTCCGCTCTCGTTTCTGTAGCCGGTTGCGTGGAAGGAGCGCCCGCCGCGGTCGATTGCGTTCGTGGCGCTAGCTCTTCCGGCCGTGGCAGTCGTCCGCCCAACTCCCGTTTCAGGTTCGCTTTGGCGGTGAGTTCATCTCGGATCGCCGCGGCCAGTCCCAACCGCGCCTGAATGAGATCCTGCTGCGCAAGTAACACCGTGAGGATGCTCTCCTGCGCGGACTGGTACGCGGTCTCGGCGACCTGCAGGTTGGACTCCTGAACGGGCAAGAGCGATGTCTGGTAGATTTCCAACCGCTTGGAAGCCGTCTGAAGCGTCACAAGCGCTCCTCGAATCTGCTCGACGGTCCGCTGTTCCAACTCTGAGTAGCGCTCATGCAGCTCACGTGCCCGATACTGGGTCTTGGCAATCTGCGCCTGGTTCTGGTCGAAGATCGGCAGCGGCACTTCGATGACCGGCCCGAGGATGAAGTCGATTTCCTGCCTGCGCTCGGCGCGCCGCGCGCTGCGTGGTTCGATCTCCGGCGCCGTGAGTCGGCCGTTGGCGATCGACGCACGAGCGGTGTCGGCGCCGATGTTGCGGCCCGGGATGCCGCGGCGCTCGGGTCGTTCGCCCGAGATTCCCACGCCGAAGCTCTGAATCAGCCGGAGCTTCTGCTGCTGGAAATCGGCCAATGCGGCGTCCACCTCCCACCCGGCCGCCTGAATATCCAGACGTCGCCGAAGCCCCCAGTCGATCAGCGCCTCCTCGCTCACAATCTCATCGCGTTGCACAAGGGGCAACGGCGTCGGGCGCCACTCTACGGACGCCTGCGAGGTCCCCATGAGTCGCAGCAGGCCGAGCTGTGTCGTGCGTCGCTCGTTGCGGAGTTGAAGCAGGTCAAGCTCGGCTTGCAGGCGACGCGCTTCGAGCAAATTGACATCAAGCTGCGTGGTGCTGCCGGACCGCAGCCGCGCCTGCGCCACGTCGATAGCCTGTCGCAGTACGTCGAGGTTCTCAACCTGCAACTCGATCGTACGGTCTAGGTACTGGAGCGTTATGTACGTCGTGCTGACCTCGCGCACCAGCCCGACCGCGTTGTCCGTGAACGACAGCAGCTTCTGCTGCAGCATCGACCGGGCGGCGCGCTTCCGTGACGGAATCAGCCACAAGTCCGCGAAGTCCTTTACCAAGCCGAAGTCGAGGCTCGCGCGGCCTCCCGCTTCCGGGAAGCGCAGCATGACCGTGAGCATCGGGTTGGAAAGCAGGCCGGCCTGCACGAGTTCGGCCTTGGCCTGTCCGATTACCTCGATGTCCGCCCGCAAGGCCCGGTTATTGGCCAACGCAAGGTCGACTGCTGCGTCTTCGGTCAATTCACCGTCCAACGGAACGGCGAGCGTCCCCAGTGGCGTATCGACCGCCCAGGATGGACGACGTCCCGTCGCGTCGTCCATCCGCTGCTGTGCCTGCTGCAATTCGCGGCCGTGCTCAATCGCCGTGCAGGACACGAGCGTCAGGCAGCACAGGCTGCCCGCGAGCATCGGGATGCGGGAGTGAACCATCTCGATCGCCTCGCCTTCGTAAGCACCGTCGATCTACGCGTGCGGCAGTAGGAGCATGGCCGTCGCCATCACGGCCATCGCGATGTCCTCGGCCAGCGTGACTTGCGTCAGCGGCAGTTTCAGCACGGTCCCGAGACATGCACAGCGAATACGCCGCTTCTTGAGCAGCGCTTTCAACACGCCGGCCGCGCCCACCAGCATCAGGACGAGCGTCACCGAGTTCGTGAGCCACGGCAGCGTACCCGTAACGTATGCGACGCCCAACGTAAGCTCAACGAGGGGGTAGACGTAGCCCCACGTCGGCCACGCCGTGGCCACCAGGTCGTATGTGCGGTAAGACGTGGCAAAGCCGCGCACGTCGAGCAGCTTGAAGAACGAGAATACGAGGAAGAAGCCGCCCATGAAGCCGTTCATGAGTGCCGCCAGCGTGAACGACCCGCTGCTCCATGCGGCCAACGCGACCGTTCCGGCGATGTATCCGACAATCAGAAGCAGCGGATAGAACGAACCGTGCTCCGCCTCATCGACGGGCGGCGCCTTGATCGCGGGCTGTGCGTTCGGCACGTCGGAAACGTGGTAGTCGCCCGCGCTCCGCACCGCCGACTCGATCTCCACCTGCGGGAGCGGCGCGCTTGAACGCAGGCGCGCCATCGGCGGGTGAAGCGATACTTCGACCGACTCGACGCCGACGAGACGCTTGAGCGCCGCGGTGATCTTGCCGACGCACGACTGACAGTGCATGCCGCTGAGTTGAATGGACGTTTCCATGTTGCAGTATCCCTCGTTCGCGCGCGATAACGTGCTTGCCCGGCTACGGGTGGTTGTGGCCGGCGTGGTCATCCTTCTTCGGCTTGGGCGCGCCGGGCGTGACTTTCTTCGGGTTGATGATGACGCCCTGCTCCTCCAGCTTCGGTGCATACTTAGCTGGGTCTTTCAGCAGCTTGTCGCCGCAACCTGCGCAGCAGAAGTAGATGCGCTGGCCGGTGTTCAGATCGGTGAACACGTTTGGCTGTATCATCTCTCCGCTGATCGGGCAGCGCGTCTGGTACGTGTAGCTGTCCGCCAGCTTCGCCCTGAAGGCGCCGGGATGCTCGGCGTACTTTGCCTGGCACTCCTTCGAGCAGAACGAGATCTTGTAGCCGCTCACCTCGGCAGTCAGCTTGCCGTCCACACTCTTGCCATCCACCGGGCAGGTCACTTGCACCCGCTCGCGCTTCTCCAGCGCCGCGCGCTGCGTCGCGACCTTCTCGGCGTACTTGGCCGGGTCGTTCTTGAACTTCGGGATGCACATGTCACAGCAAAAGTAAACCGGGCCGTCGTCGGTCAGCGCTTTGAGCGAGAAATCCACCGGCTCCCCCATGACGGGACAGAGCGGCAGTTTCTTGTCCGAATCCGCGGGTTTCGGCTCGGCTATCCTCTTGTCGTCCGCGGCGCCGTGACCGCTGTGTTCCTGCGCGATGGCCGTACCGAACGGAATCGTGAAAAGCAGGGCCGCGATCGTCGAACGAAGCGTAGGGCGCATGGTCACTCTCCAAGGGGCTTACTCCGGCGCGGCGCATCCCCGTGACGGGCCGATGTTCGCCGATTGCCCATTCGATGCACTGCACGGCAGTTTTCTTCCCTGGGCCGGGCGGAATTACTCGAAACGGGCTCGGATCGCTCACCCGAATCGGGGTCCGGCCTGGCGGCCGCTGCTGTCGCGGATAGCATTCAGTTGTGGATCGTCCTGAAACAGCCCGAACATCTTCCCAACACGAACTCGTCGCACGCTGCAAACGCGGCGAGCGCGAGGCCCAGCGCGCCCTTTACGAGCAGACCAGCCAGCGCGTGTTCCGGCTGCTGACGCGCATGGCGCATTCCGCCGACATCGCTGAAGATCTCGCCCAGGAGACTTATCTGAAGGCGTTCTCGGCGATCGCGACGTTCGACGAGCGCTCGGCGGTGCATACGTGGCTGTACCGAATCGCCGTCAATGCAGCGCTCCAGTGGCTTCGCCGCAAGAAGCCCGCGCCGCTCGACCCGGAGGTCGCGGCGGTTCGCGCGGACCCACGAAATAATGGACACGACGCCGGGACGCGCCTGGACGTAGAGGGTGCGATGGCCGCGCTCGATCCGGTGGATCGTGCGATGCTCCTGCTTCGCTACCAGGAGGGTCTCGATTACCGGGCAATCGCTGAGGTCACCGACATCGCGATGGGCACGGTCGCTTCGCGGTTGAATCGCGCCCGTGAACGACTCCGCGAGCTGCTGAGGGATTTCGCGCCGGAACGGGAAGAAACCCAGCCGGACGAGCATCGAATCTGTCACGGGCGAGAGGGCGCCGCTCGCATCGCCCCGCCTGCCGAGGAACGTGCGTCGTGAAGACCTGCGACAGAATGCGCGAAGTGCTCGGTCCCTACGTGGACGGTGAGGGGTCCCCGGAAACGCGCGCCGCGATCGAGGTGCATGTCTGCACCTGCGCGGAGTGTCGATGCGAAGTCGAGGGCTTGCGGCACCTAGGCGACCGAATTGCCTCTGGCGGCCAAGTCTGCGTGCCGCCCGCACTTTGGAGCCGCATCGACACGCAGCTTGCGATGGCAGCACCGCGCCACCGCCTGGTGCGGCTCCTCCGAGTTCGTTCGATACTTGCCACCGCCGCGTGCCTCGTCCTGGCGGTGGGCGGCTATTTCGCGATCCTGCAAGGTCTCTCAACACGTGCCGAAGCGGCGCCGGTCGACTTCTCTGCACTGCTCGACGGACTTTCCGTCGATGCTGAGAAAGCGCTCCGTGATTTCGTGCATCTCTACCGGGGTCGTCGCGTATCGTCCGAGGACGCTCGACGCCACGCTGCGGAACTGAACTTCGCCGTTCCGGAGCGACTCCCCGGCGGCTTTAAACTGGATGAAGCGTTCGCGCTTCAGATTGGCGACAGTCCGGGCGCTGCCGCGATCTACCGGCGCAACGGCGAATTCGTCGGAACGATCTTCCATCGGGCGATTCACCCTGAAGACTATGGCACGCACCGCGACTATCCGTGCGTCGTCGGCGAGCATCGCGGACATCGGGTGCAGGTCGGTGAGTGGCGGCTTGTTCACGTCACCGACGCCACGACTTGTCATTGCGTCCTGAGCCGGCTCGATGAGACCACGGAGCTGCCCGCAATCCTCCAGGCGGTCGCGCCCGATTTCAAACCCGCCGCAGAACACTCGCATCCGTAGCCTGCGCGCGGTCCGCCAGCAACCCTACAAATCTCCTATCCGGAATGGAAGAAACGCCGGGGTTGGCGCATCGAACTTCGCAAGGACCAGTCAAGGCCCGACTCTGGAGGAACGCGAATGCCTCGCTCAAGACAACGCCAGTCTCTTTGCGGGACGGCGCTTACCGCCATTCTGGTGGGCGTAACCGCCCTCTTACTCGGAGGCTGTCCGACAGACCCACCGGAATCCGGCGGCGGCAAAGTCGATCCAAACTTCGAGCCCACGCTGGACCTGCGCCTTCGCGCCAGAGCGGCGGAGACGCAGATCTTCGACGGGGCCGCCACACGCACGCTCGGATACGAGCCGCAGTTGATCAGCGGCGATCCGTCGCGTGTCGCGCCCATCACGGGCTCCTACCTCGGCCCGATCATTCGGGCGCGGACCGGCGACCGGCTCCGCATTCGCCTGCAGAACGACCTGAGCGAGGCCACCATCATTCACTGGCACGGCATGCGCGTCCCGGCGAATCAGGACGGGCACCCGACCGCCGCCGTCGGCCCGGGCGAGGAGTACGTGTACGAGTTCGAAGTGCGCGATCGCGCCGGAACCTACTGGTTCCACCCGCACGCGCACGGCACGACAGCCCGCCAGGTCTACAGCGGCCTGGCAGGGTTGCTGCTAGTTTCCGATGATGAAGAAGCGGCGGCAGGTTTGCCTGGAGGAGACCACGACATCCCGCTCATCATCCAGGACCGGTCTTTCAACGCTGACAATCAACTGGTCTATCCGCCGCATGCCGGCCAGATGATGGATGGTTTTCTCGGCGACCAGGTCCTGGTGAACGGCCAGCCGTCGTATCAGCTCAACGTGGCGACCCAGGTCTACCGGCTGCGGCTCGTCAACGGCTCCAACTCTCGCACATACAAGCTCGCCTGGAGCGACGGTGCGCCATTTGTCGCGATTGCGACCGACGGCGGGCTGCTGGTCACTCCTGTGGAGCGCCCATACGTCACGCTCGGCCCCGGCGAGCGTGTTGAAGCGTGGGCGGACTTCTCCGGCCGCTCGGTGGGCACGCAGCTCACGCTGGAAAGCCTCGCATTCTCAGGCACCGATATCGGCATGGGCGGGATGATGTCAGGCGGTGCAATGCGCGGGGGAATGAAAGCTCGCACCGAAACGGCCCAGGCGATCTCCGGGCAACCGAACGGCGGACCGCTCACGGTCTTGCGCGTCCGGGTGGATCGCACCGCGCCCGAAACACTCGTTCAACCCGCGACGCTCTCGACCGTCACCAAATATCGCATCGAAGACGCGGTCAACGTCGATTCGCCCCGCCGGTTCTCGGTGACCATGAGCATGGGAATGGGCATGGGCACAATGGGAATGAGCTGGGGCTTCGACGGGCGACAGTTCTCGGAGACCGGCGTCGCCGCGAACGAGATCATTCCGTTCGACACGCTCGAAGTCTGGGAGCTCGTGAACGAGACCTTTCCCATGGCGATGAACCATCCGATCCACATCCACGGCGTGCAGTTCCAAGTCATTGGCCGCAGCGTCAACAGCGCCTACGCGGCCGGCTGGGAGTCGGTGCGGGAAGGCTACGTGGACGATGGCTGGAAAGACACCGTCCTGCTGATGCCGGGCGAGCGCGTTCGGCTGCTAATTCGTTTCGGGGATTTTGCTGGCACATATGTGTACCACTGCCACAACCTTGAACACAGCGACAGCGGCATGATGCGGAATCTGCGAATCGAATGACCGCGGCTTGGAACCCCGCTGCGGTATCGAACTCTGACCACGACCGTGGAGAGATTGATACGGAAGATCACATTGTTCGGTTGCACGACCCTGCTGCTTGCGTCGCTCGGCTGCGCTTCATCACGCTGCCTTTCGATAATAGTGCCGCAACAGCCCTCCCAGGAAGCGTCGGCACTTCACATTGCCGGCCCGCTTCAATGGGGCGGCTTCGGGCGGGTCTTTGTGGGCTTCAGGTAGCGTCCGGTTCCCGAGTGACTGGTGCGGGCGGTGTTTGTTGAAAAAGCGCGTGTATTGGCGGGCGATGTGCTCGAGATGTCCCAAGCTGAAGCAGAGGAAGTGGTTTAAGCACTCGCGTTTGAACGAGCCAATCCAGCTTTCGGCGAAGGCGTTCGCATCCGGCGCCAACACGGGCGTGCGCACCCGCTGCACGCCGGCACTCTCGAAGACACGGTCGAACCCGTACAGCAATTTCGCGTCGCGGTCGTGCAGAATGAAGCGGATGGGCAAGTCGTTGTCCTCCAGCCACATGAGCACGTTCCGGGCCTGCTGCTGAACCCATTGCTCGTGAGGATGGTAGGTCGGTGGGCTCAGGTAGACCTTGCGGGTGCCGACGTGGATGAACATGAGGCAGTAGGCGACGCGGACGCCCAGGGGCGTGATCACGTTCTTCGTGAAGAAATCAGCGGCCACGAGCGTGTTCACGTGCAGGCGGATGAACTTCCGCCACACGGTTTCGCCTGCCCGGCCACGGCGATGCGGCGACGGCGTCAAGCCGGCACCGCGCAGAATCCGGCGAACGGAGGACCGCCCGACACGCAGCCGCAACTTCCGCAGTTCACCGATGATGCGCCGGTACCCCCAGCCACAGTTTTCCCGCGCCAGCCGCGTGACCAGGTCACGGATGTTCCGGGCGATCTTGGGCCGGCCGACGCGTTTCGCTGGGCGCCCTTCCCGCAGCTCCTCGACCCACCGAGAATACGTCCGTGGCGTGACGATCCCGATGATGTCCGCGACCTTGTGGCCGAGTTCCTGGCCGATGGCCAGCAGGCGCGCGCGGTCGCTGGGACCCGGGATGACCCGGTTGCCGCCGAGCTTGCGGCGGAGGATCTCGACCTCGGCTTTGAGGAACCGGATGCGGGCGTCGCGACGGGCGGCGCTGGCTTCCAGGAGGAGGTGCATGGCGACGTAGAACCAGCGGAGCATGGCCCGTGAGCCCTCGAAGAACCGTCAGCGATATTGCAGCAAAAAGCGGTGTCCGACATTTTGGACCCGCGCTGGCGCGGCCGCAATCCGCCGGAGTTTGGTTCCGTTCGCCCGAGGGAGCTAGATCAAGGGGGTGGAGTTCGCGTCAGCGAACCTAACCAAGGGGCTTGAGTTCGAGGGGGCGAGTCAAACGCGAAACATGTCTCTGTTTTGTCTCTAGACATTTGTTCGAGGACGGTTTCGATCCCTCTAATCGGCTGGCGCTAGCGCCAGCCCCGTTTGACATTTAGGTTGACATTTTCCCGGCCGTTTCGCAGGCTCCTCG
>CAADGM010000231.1 GCA_900696535.1 uncultured Planctomycetota bacterium | reverse complement strand
CGCGGTCGGCTCGGATAGCGATCGCTGGTTCGACCCCCCTCGCACCCCGCGGCCACGATTCTCGGAAGATCTTCCTTCGCTGGCCGCCAGAGCGCGGGCATAATAACCCACAACTGGGCGTTGAGGTCTTGATGCGGCCTGGGAAGCCGCACACCCGCACACCCGCGCACCCGCGCACCCGCGGGGCTGGCGGGAGGACGGCGTCGCGGGTGCGGCGGCCGCGAAAGTCGCGGTCAAACCGGCCTCGATGCCCGGTAGAATAGGGCAGTCGGCCCATGCGCGCGTCGCGGCGGGCAGTTCGTCACTGCCGCGCAGGCGGGAGCGCGGCCGCGGGCTACGCGACAGACTGGCCCCCCGCGTGCGCGGGGGTGACGGAGCGGAAGCCGTCATTTCCGTGTGCGCGGCAGCGGCTGTCATTCCCGCGAAAGCGGGAGCGTGGCCGTCATTCCCGCGCAAGCGGGAATCCAGAGCACGGCTCGCAGTGTGAAACCGGGCATGCAAGGTTGGGCATGTCGAGCGGGAAAGACAAGACGGCAAGCACTCAGGGCAGGAGGTTGGTCATGTTGCATCGGAAGGTAAACCACAAAGCGAGCGGAAGCCTGATCGCAAATGCATTCGGGGCAGCCACGGCACGCCACGCAGCCGGCCGAGTGGTCTCGGCCGCCGTCGCGGTCATCTCTTCCGCACTTCTGCTCGCTGCGCCCGCCGCGGCGACGCCCTGGTGGGTCGCGTGGGAAGGCAACGACTTCCCCGAGAACGAGGGGTGGACGCGCTACTTCGGAAACTGGAACGGCCCCGGCCAGGGACAGGCCGTGCGCACGCTCGAGAATGGCGCGTTGAAGATCGACTCGCTGCATGATACCGGTGTGTACGACTACGTACAACGACTGCATTCATCTGCGGGGTTCGAACCAGGCCCTGGCGAGCTGTTCGTCGCCCAATGGCGGATGGTGCTTGAGATCGCAGTTGGGGCGCCATGGGGTGTAACGTCTGGCTTCTACACAGAGGGTTGGGGTGTGGGCTTTCGGTTCTCGGTGGACAGTCTTCGGAGTATCCATGAGCCTTGGCTTCCCGGCGTCTCTATCATCCCCGGGATGTTCCACTACTACGAGTTGCGGTCGTCCGACATGCGGCAGTACACGTTGTTGATCGACGGCGTACCAAGAGTCGAGGGCTCGTTCACCAACTTACCCGTGGGTTCACCATACGTCGGATGGGGAGACGGAGTAATGGGTTCCGGCAGTCTGTCTACCTGGGACTATTTTCGTTACGGGGTAGTTCCAGTGCCCGAGCCAAGTGGCTGGGTGCTGATACTGGTGTGGTTGGCGCGGTCGCGTAGACCGCGACGGTAGGCTTCGCGTCTTTCGAAAGGAGAAGCGGTCATGTTCAGGCGGGCAATTGGATTCTGCGCGCTCGTCGTTGCGGCCTCGCTGGCGAGCAGCGCCAGCGGCCAGTACCAGATCAAGGAGTGGAGCGGCGCACAGGGCGGGTACACGGTGTACCCCCGGGACAAGCTTGTTGTGGCCAGCGCCGACGGTACCTACAAGTTTCAGGCCACGGACGGCAGCGCCCTCGCCGAGATCTACACGATCTACGTAGAGGACACCCCCAGTCGCGTGAAGATCACAATCGCCCGCGATCCCAACGAGGGCGACGGACTGGGCGGCGACGGCGGCGGTGAGGGTGAGGGTGAGGGTGAGGGTGAGGGTGAGGGTGAGGGTGAGGGTGACGGTGACGGAAACGGCGACGGCGAGGGTGAGGGGGAGGGTGACGGAAACGGCGACGGCGGCATGATGATGATGAACGCCGGCGGCGGGGCCGCGGGCCAGGCCGCGGCGCTGGCCGCGCAGCTCCGGGCGTCTGTCTCGGCCGAGCGGCTGGACACGCTCATCGACGCGGTGACGGCCCTGGCCGCCAACCCGCCGGAGGGCAGCGTGGTTGAGTGGGACCTGGTGCTGGGCGAACTGCTTGAGTAGGCACGAAGGCACGGAGGCACGAAGGCACGGAGGCACGAAGGCACGAAGGCACGGAGGGGAGAAGGGAACGGGGAACCGGGAACAGGGGCGGAGGAGCGAAGGAGCGTAGGGAAGGAGTCGAGGAGTTGAGGAGTCAAGGAGCCAAGGGGCGGAGGGAAGGAGGGAGCGGGGCAGGCGTCGAATTCTGCTTGCGTGGGGATGGCGGTGTCGCGAGTCTGGCCCGGTCCTTGGGCTGGCTGGGCTCCCGACGCCGTCGCGTCCGCGAAGATGCGGGCCCAGCCGACCAACACTCAAGCCCAACCGCACCGCGCGCAAGCCCAGTTGCCGCATCGGGCGTAAGCCCAGTCGCCGCGTTCGCCACTCCCGCCGCCCGGTACCCCGGTCCAGCCGACCTATCCGCCGGTCCGACCGACCGATGAGGCCGTGCCGCCTGGCTGACACGGCACACTCAAGGCGCCCTCACGTCCGAGCCTACCGCCGCGCCCGGCCCGTCCTCACGTCCGAGCCCACCGCCGCATCCGACCCCGGCCTCAGGCCCGAGTCCGCCCCGACGCCTCAGCCCGCCCTCATGCCTCCAGCCCGTTCACATGCCGCACGTCCGCCGCGATGCGGTGCAGGTGCTCCAGGGCCCGCGGGGAGATATCCAGCTCGACAATCGCCCGCCCGTCCTCGAAGCGCCGCTCGTGAATCTCCGCGAAGCGCTCGACGAACGTCAGCGCCCGCCCGTCGCCGGCGCGTATCGACAGCGTGATCCGCCGCTGCTCGCCGCGCATCCGACGCAGTACCTCGTCGCGCAGCGTGTCCAGCCCCAGCCCCGTGCGGGCGGAGACGCGCAGGGCGTCCGGGTGTCGCCCGCGCAGCACCGCGAAGGCGGCCTCGTCCTGCACCGCGTCGGCCTTGTTCAGCAGCAGCAGCGCCGGCCGCTCGCCACAGCCCAGCTCCGCCAGCACGCGCTCGACCGCCGCGATCTGCACGGCCGCCTCGGGATTGGCGGCGTCGACCACGTGCAGCAGCAGGTCGGCGTGGATGGCCTCCTCGAGTGTCGCGCGGAACGAGGCCACCAGGTGGTGCGGCAGGTCGCGGATGAAGCCCACCGTGTCGGACAGCAGGCAGTAGCGCCCGCTGCCAAGCTCCCACTTGCGCGTCAGCGTGTCGAGCGTGGCGAACAAGCGGTCCTCCACGAACGCCCCCGCGCCGGTCAGTGCGTTCATCAACGTGCTCTTGCCCGCGTTCGTGTAGCCGACCAGCGAGACGGTGAATTGCTCGCGGCGGGCGCGGACCTCGCGCACGCGCCGGCGGTCGATCTCCGCCAGCTTGCTTTTCAACAGGGCCACGCGCTTGCCGACCAGCCGGCGGTCGATCTCGATCTGCGACTCGCCCGGTCCGCGCGTGCCGATGCCGCCCACGGCCCCAGCGCCCGTGCCGCCCCCGGCGCCGGCGATCCGCTCCAGGTGCGTCCACATGCCGCGGAGGCGCGGCGCGGTGTATTCGAGCTGGGCCAGCTCGACCTGGAGGCGGGCCTCGTGCGTTCGGGCCCGCGAGGCGAAGATGTCGAGGATCAGCTCGCTGCGGTCGATGACCTTGCGGCCGACGGCCTGCTCGATCTCGCGGATCTGCGAGGGGCTCAGGTCGTTGTCGAAGATGACCACGTTGGCGTCATAGGCGTCGGCCCGCTGGCGGATCTCCTCCAGCTTGCCCTTGCCCACGCAGCTCGCCGCGTTGAACGCCGGCCGGCGCTGGATCGCCTGGCTCACGACGATCGCCCCGGCCGAGCGGGCCAGCTCGGTGAGCTCGGCCAGTGGCTCAGCCGGCTCGGGCTCGTTGCCGATGATCACCTTGACGACGACCGCGCGTTCGCGGCCGACGGACAGGTCCTCACGAGACTGAAGGGTCGTCAAACGTCTCACTCCAGCAGCAAACGGGCCGCGCCACAACACCTACAGTGTAGCCCCGCCGCGGCTCAATCCCAGCGAATCTGGCGCCCCCCCCCACCGCGACGCCGCCGGGCATGCGGCCCGTCGAAGAGCAGCCGAGGAGCGGTCGAAGGGCGATTGAAGAGCGTTTGAAGGGCAGTCGCGCTGGACCTCCGAGTCCAGCGTGCCTCCCGTTGCCGCCACAGGACGCGGGGCTCAGAGGCCCGGCGCTACTGCCGGCGCGCCCGCGGCCGCGCTCAAACTTGCCGCTTCGCACTGTGCCGCGGATCACGTGGGGTTGCCCGGTGCGGTGGCCGGCGACGCCGGCGAAGCGGCCAGCGCCTCGAGCTCCTCGGGCGTGAACAGGCGGCCGATCACGTCCGCCTGGCGGGCCTCGTCCAGGTAGCCGCGGTCAAGCTGAAACGCGGCCCGCAAATCAAGCTCGACCGCCTCGCGCTGCCCGAGCTTGGCGTGCGCCAGGGCCCGCAGGAAACGGACCGAGGCCGAGCGCGGACGCAGCGCGATGGCCTGGGTCGCGCTCTCGACCGCGCTGCCGACGTTCCCCAGATTCAGGTCGACCGCCGCCAGCGCTTCGAGCGCGCCGGCCGAGCGCGGTGCCGCGGCCACCGCGTTACGAAGGTAAGCCGCCGCGCGGTCAAACTGGCCGCCGGTCGCCTCCAGCCGCCCAAGCGCCAGGTACGCGTCGGCCCGGCTCGGCTCCACCTGCGCCGCCGTGAGCAGAACCTCGCGAGCCTCGTTCCGTTGGTTTCCGGCGATGAGCGCGACGCCGCGCCAGACCTCCAGCTCGTAGCGCGACGGGCGCTGCGGCGGTCCAGCGGCAGCGCGGACCGCGCGTGCCCAGTCACTCTCGTGCGCCACCAGGAAGTCCAGGGCTGCCAGTCCTTCGACCGAGCGGCCGTCGAGCACCAGGCCAGCCGAGCGCAGGAAGTCCCGCTCCGCCTCAAGCTCCGCGGGCACGTCGCCCAGCAGCGGCAGCACTGCCGCCAGCACGTCGGCGCGCTCCAGGGCCAGGCCGAGCCGGGCCAGCCGCAGCCGATCCCGCGGTGTCAGCCGCGCGGGCTGCGAAACGCGCTCCATGGTCGACTCTGCCGCGGCGCAGTCGCCAAGCTCGAAGTGGGCCGCGCCCCGCAGCACCAGCAGGTCCGGGGCCGCCCCGTCACCGACCGTCAATCGTGTGAGCAGCGGCAGGGCCTCGCGGACGCGACCGCGCTCGAACGTGACGCGGGCCACGACCTCGTCGTACAGGCGCCGCTCCTCGCTGCCAGGTGCCAGCATCCTCGCATAGAAGTCCCCATCGCTATCGCGCCCAATCAGGCGCGCGGCAACCGCCAGCCGCAGCCGGGCCGCGGCGCTCCACTCGGCACTGGCCGGCTGGCCGCGCGCGGCATCGAGCAGGGTGCCCAGCGCGGCCACATCGCTGACGTCGGCAACGCTGCGCCCGGGCGGTCGCACCAGCGCGCTGAGCTGCGCGAGCGCTCGGGGCTCATCGAGGCGCGGCGCTGCCGCCACCGGCGACTCCGCCTCAGCCGCCGGCTCAGCGGCGTGCCCTGTCGCCGCGGCGACCGCGGGCGGCGACGCGGGCTGCGCGACCGGCCCGCGCTGGGCGGCCTCGCGCTCAGCCGGCGCCGACGGAGGCGCCGCGGATGGCGGCGCGGGCGGAGCCTCGAGGGCCGCGACGCGCTCGGCAAGCAGCCGCAGCATGTGCGACTGGCGTTGCAGCGCGCCCGCGACGAAGACGATCGTCACGATGCTAAGCAGCGCCAGTCCCGCCGTGCTGATCAGCCAGTACACGAACAGCCGCTCGACCACGCCGCGGCCGCCCGCAGGCTGGTTCTCCGACCCGCGCTGCGCCTGTCGGTTCGGATCCATGACGTCTCTCCTCGCGATGCTATCCCCGGGGTGGGTCGTTGTTGTCGCAGGACTGTTCGCCTGGCGGGCCGGCGGCACCATCATCCGTCTCGGCCGTGGCTTGCGCGATCTGCTCGGGCGTGAGTCGGTAATGACGCCAGGCATCGAAGTAGGCGGTGCGCCGACCGCCGATCGGCTGCCGCACGGCGCGGCCCACACGCAGCAGAAGGTATGAGCCCAGCAGGAAGAGCATGATGAGCAGCCCGGAGACCATCACGACCATGATCAGGAGTGTCAGCCGGTGCACGCGCTCCTCGGCTCGCGCGGCGGCCTCGACGCCCACCGCGCCGGGCACCGCCTCGAGTCCGGCCAGGTGCCGCTCGTTGTAGAGGTAGACTCCCCACGCAACCGTCAGCAGCAGCACGGCCAGCATGGCCAGCACGGCGATGCGACCGTAGCCGTCGCCGGGTGCCGGACGGCTGGGCGTTGGTGCGTCCTGCTGCTGCGTCATTCGCTCACCGGGTCGCCGGCGCCGCCAGTTCACTCGCCAGCCGCTCCACCAGCCGTCGAGCCTCGGGCGACAGCGCCTTGGGCACGTCGATGCGCACCACCGCGTACAGGTCGCCCCGCTGGCCAGTCCGCGCGTTGCGGACGCCTCGCCCGCGGAGCCGCAGCTTGGCGCCGCTCGACGTTCCGGCCGGAACTTTCAGCACCGCCGGACCGTCAGGCGTCTGAATCTCGACCTCGGTCCCGAGCGCCGCCTGCGGGAAGCTCAGATGCAGGTCTAGCAGGACATCGAGCCCATCTCGGCGAAAGACGGGGTGCGGTCGCACGCGGCACAGAACGACCAGGTCGCCGCGGCCGCCGACCCCCGGCTGCCCCTTCCCGGGCACGCGCACGCGCTGCCCATCCTCGACGCCGGCCGGCACGCGGAAGCGGACGCGCTCCTGCTGGCCGTCGGGCGTGGCCAGGACGACCTCGCGCTGCGCCCCGCCCAGCGCCTCCTCGAACGACAGCTCGACGGCATGCTCGATGTCCGCGCCGCGCTCCGCCACGCGTCGCGGCGAGCGGCGCTGCGTCGCTCGCGCGCGGCCCCCGAAGAACTGCTCGAAGATGCTGGTCAGGTCATCGCCGAAATTGAAGCTCACCCGCCCGCCGAAGTTCCCGGGAACGCCCTGGGCCCAGTCGGGAATGTCGCCCGCGAAGCCGCTCTCCCGAGCGCGCTCGTACTCGGCACGCTTGCGCGGGTCGCCGAGAATCTCGTACGCCGCCTGGACTTCCTTGAAGCGCTGCTCGGCGGCCTTGCTGCCGGGGTTGCGGTCCGGGTGGTGCTGCTTGGCCAGCTTGCGGTACGCGCGCTTGATCTCGTCTGCTGTCGCCTGGCGCGACACGCCGAGGACTTCGTAAGGGTCCTTGCTGGTCATCCGGTTGGTGGGCCGCTAGGAATCCGTTGATTGAGTCGGGCACCGGTCTCGACCCGGTGCGGGCTCTGCCCGGGCCGACGCGCTGCCGACGCGCGCCGCAACTCCCGCGTCACATGCCTACGGCAGCCGCTGCAGCCGCCGCACGGCCTCGTCGGCGTACACCGTGTCGCCGTACGTATCGAGAATCTGCCGGTACAACTGCCGCGCGCGGCTGAGCTGGCGCGAGCGCTCAAACGACGCGGCCTGGGCCAGGAGACTGCGACACTCGCGCGACGCCTTGTGGTCAAGCACGTAGCCCATGATCCCCTGGTTCTTGGCCGTGCGGTCGATGACTTGCTGAGCCAGCGCCGCCGCGTCGGTCTCCGGGAAGTCCTTGGCGATCCGCTCCAGCCGGACAATCGCCGGGCCGAACTGACGGGCGCGGAACTCGTCCAGCGCCGTCGAGAGCTCCATCTGTGCCTGGGCCTCTTCGCTGTCGCGCTCCAGAATCCTGGCGACCTCGGGGTACTTCTTCTTGTATGTCTCCAGCCGCTTACGGGCCGTGCGGGCCACCTCGAGCCCGATGTAGTTGCGGCGAACCTCGCGAAACAGCGCCACGGCATCGGCGTAGCGCCGATCGTCGATCGCCTCCTGGGCCCGGGTCAGCGCATCGCGTCCCAGCGCCTCGGCCAGGTCGAGCATGTCCTGGCAGCGCGCCCGCAGCGGGTCGCCGAACACCGTGTGGTCCACCGCCCGCTTGGCCTCCTCGATCGCCTCGCGCGGCTGCTCGTTGCGCAGGGCTTGCCGCGCGTTCTTCAGGCGCCGCTCGGCCTCCAGCACCTCGATCGGATGCGTGCGGAAGGGCGGCGTCTCCTCGAAAACCTTCTCGAGCGCCTTGCCCATCTCCGCATCGCGCCCGAGGGCAACGCCGCTCCAGGCCACCTTGCCGTACGGGTCGACAATCACAAGCGAGGGGAACTTGGAGATCTTGTATTCCTCGTGCGCCTTCGATCCCGTCGCAATCGGGTACAGAATGCGCTTCTCCTTCAGCATCTTCTCGACCTTGTCCTTCTCGGCATCGGTCGCGCCAATGACCATGAAGCCCCGCTGCCGGGCCAAGGGCGAGTTCAGAATGCTGAGGTCGGTCAGGGCGAACTCCCCGCCCTTGTGCCACGAGACCCAGAACACGATGAGCACGATCATGCCCCGGTACTCGGTGAGCGAAATGGGCTCATCCGTGTTGAGCCATTCCTTGGCCTCGATGTCCGGCGCGTACGCCCCGACGTCAAGATCGGCCCGGGCGGCCGGAGCAAGGCCCGCCAGCAGCACGGTCAGAACCACGATCCACGTACGCATGTGGCCTCCGTCGGGTCTCAGGGCTCGCCCAGCCCTCCCCGCTCGCCCACCATTCTCCCTTATACTCCCGCCGGCGCCAAAGACAAGCACGGCGCGGCTGCGCAGCAGTCCGCGGCGCGCGAAGCTCGGTAGCGCCTGCCGTTCGGCCCGCCTGTCGGAGTGTAGCGCCTTGCCCATCCCCTCGTCTGCTCGCCGGTGTACGCCTGCGGTACTCGCGGCACTGCTCCTGGCCCTCCCCGTCCGCGCCGCCCCCCCGGCCAGCCAGCCGGCCACGGACGACCGCGCCCGCCTGGCCGTGGTCGGCTTTGACATTGCGGCGGAAGTCGACGCGCGCGACGCATGGGTCGCCGTCGCGTTCGAGGAAGTCCTCACCTGGAAGCTGAGGCGGAGTGCCCAGCTCTGCACGATGCCTACCATCCGGGCCCATCAGGGCCGGATGGAGTTGACGGACGACCCCAATCAGCCCCCGCCCTGGCCGCGCGTGCTCGGTGAGCTGGGGATGACGCACTGGCTCTCGGGCCGCTGCACCGGCACGCCGGCGAGCATGTCGGTAACACTCCGCCTCGCTCGCCTATCCAGCGCGGGCGGAGCGGTCGCCACGACCGAGATCGGGCCCGCGCGCCTGTCCGACGTGCTCGAGGGCGCCAGGACGTGGATCCTCGGCGAACTCGCCCCGTCGGCGCCTGCTTCGACAGCGGTACCGCCCCCCGTCATGCCCACCGATTCCCTCACCGCCCTGGAGTACTTCTCCCGCGCCGTCCTCGCCGTGAGGCAGGAGCGCGTCGCGGAAGCGCTTCGGCTGGCGGACGAGGCGATCGACGTGGATCCGCGCTTCCGCGCCGCACACGGCCTGGTGGCGCAGCTCGAGCTGCGGACCGGCCGCGCCGGGCGCGGCGCGGCCACACGCCGCCTGCGGGCCGTCCTGTCATCCGCGCAAAGCGGTGGCGACACCCTCGACCGCGCCAACGCGGAACTCGCCCTGAGCATGATCGCCCAGGCCGACGGCTTTGCCGACGGAGCCCGCGTGCGCGCCGAGACCGCGCTCGCCCTGGCCACCGAGGCACGCGACGTGTTCGGGCAGATCGCGGCCCTCGGTTGGCTTGGCGATCTCGCGCTGGCCCAAGCCCAGGCCCTTGCCACGGCAGATGGCGATGCCGACCGCGACGCGGTTCGCGCGCGCCTCGAAGATTCCCGCGCCTGGCAGCAGCAGTTGATCGCCCTCCTCGAGCACATCGGCGACCGCCTGGCGACGATGCCCGCCCTGAGCAAGCTCGCCATGACCTGCGAGCGGCTCGGCGACGCGCCCGCGGCGCTGGCGTTGCACGAGCGCGTGCTGACCCTGTCGCGCGAACTGGGCTCCAAGCCGCACGAGGCTACGGCCTGGATGCAGCTCGGACAGCACTACCGCATGCGTGGGCAGTGGTCCGAAGCGATCAATGCCACGCGACGCTGCGCCGAGTTGGCAGGCGAAGCCGCCCAGCCGGCCCTGCACATCGCGCTGGCCGAACTCCACGCCGGCGCCGGACAGGACGCGGAGGCGCTGCGGTACTACGAAAGTGCCCACGCCGCCCTGCGTGACTCGCCGGAGCTCATGAGCCAGTTCGTCTGCCTGCGCGAGATGGCCCGCATGCAGCGCAAACTCGACCGCCGCGCCGACGCGCGCCGCAGCCTCCAGGACGCGCTCGACATCGCTCGTGTTCTCGAACTTCCCGAGCGCGAGGCACTCGAGCAGGAACTCGCCGCGCTCAAGCGGGGTGATTGATACGCACGACGACCACGGTGGGAACCCCGGACAGCCACGGCTCAGTCACAGCCGGTCCGCGGCTGCGCCTCACCTGTCGCCGCCGCGATGATCTCGGCGTTCAACGCGGGCATCGCAAGCTCGGCCAGCTCGCCCCGGGTTACCCAGCGGCAGACCTCCCCGCTCAGCGGCCGCGGCTCGCCGCTCCGCCACCGGCAGAGCACGGCCGTCAGTCGCACGAGCCGATCGCCGTAGTCGTGCTCGACCGGCGGCAGCACGCGCTCGACATCAGCTTCGACCGCGCACTCTTCGCGCAGCTCGCGGAGGGCGGCGTCCGTCGCCGACTCGCCGTCATGGAGCTTCCCGCCGGGGAACTCCCAGAGGCCGCCGAGGTGCGCCTCGGGCCGGCGCAGCGCGACAAGCCAGCGGCCGTTCCGGTGAACGATCGCGATCGCGACGTGATGGCAAGGCTTCATGTTCGGCTGCCGCATCCGCGCTCCATTCTCGCCGGTGCGCACTCGCTCGGACACCCCAGGGCCGTCGCCCGGCTGGCGGAGAAATCCGGGCCGTGACCGTAAGCGCTCCCGAACGCCCTCGACACCCTAGTCGCCCCCGACGATGTAAAGTTTAACACGTTGAAGACAATGACTTTACAACAATGACGCGCACGCGGTCAAATCCCGTCGTTTGGGTGGACAGCCCCCCCCCGTTCTGCTATAGTCCGACCGGACGACGACGGTCGTTTCCACCGAAATGCAAACTCGATTTTGCGGCTGTTCTAGCCGTGGCGCGCTTCCGGGATCCGCCTTCAGGCACGATCCCGGAAGTTTTTTTTCACCGCGTTCGCGCATCCGATCCAACGGCCCGCGCGATGCGTCTCCCGGAGCGAACCAAGCATGAGCCGCGAGATCGGGATCGGAACCCTGCCGGACGACGCGCCGCTGGTCCCGGTGCAGACCGCGTGCGCGCAAGCGGTGCGCGTCGCGTCCGTCCGTCACCCCTGTCGCGAGCACGTGGCCATCTCCCTCGCGGCGGATTCGTTTCCGGCGTCGGCTCCCGGCCAGTTCCTGCAACTCCTGTGCCACGCAACCGAGGACAGCGCGGCGCAAGTGCATGCCTGGCCCGCAGGCGCGTTCCCGCGCATCAGCGACCCGGACTTCGCCGGCACGCAGGCGTACCTGCGCCGGCCGTTCAGCATCGCCGACCGCGAAGACCGCGGCGATGAAACGCACTTGACCGTGATCTCCCGGGCCGTTGGCGTCGGCACGACCTGGCTGGACCGACTCCGCGCCGGCGACACGGTCGACATCACCGGCCCCCTCGGCCGCGGCTTTGACATCCCGCCCGCGCATGTGCCGGTGGTGCTGGTCGGCGGCGGCGTCGGAATTCCGCCCTTGCTGTACCTGACTCGGGTGCTGCACGACCGCGGTCACGCCGACGCGACCCTGATCGTCGGTGCGCGGACGCGCGATCTGCTTCCCGTGGACCTGCGCGAAGAGCCGCCGCGCGATGCGGCGCCGGCTCCGTGCGTCAGGCTTCCCGGCGAAGCGCCCTTCGCCAGCATCGTCACGAGCGACGACGGCTCGGTGGGCCTGCGCGGGCTGACGACTGACGCGCTGGCTGCCTGGGCGGCGCAGCGTGGCGATGCGGCGCGTGGAGCCGTCGTCATGGCCTGCGGTCCCGACCCGATGCTGCGGGCACTGGCCCGCCAGACGCGGGCACTGGGCATGGCCTGCCAGCTCTGCATCGAGCGAAACATGGGCTGTGGACTGGGCACCTGCCTCTCGTGCGTGGTGCGCGTCCGCGCACCACTGCGGCCGCTCGGGTGGCGCTGGGCGTTGACGTGCAGTGACGGTCCAGTGTTCGACCGGGACGCCCTGCCGGACTACGATTAGCGCCGCGGAAACGCCCCCTTGGGAAGCGGCCTCGGCGCCCGGCGGACCGGCTTCTAGCCGGTTATGTAATGCCGCCGCGACGCCACGTGCCCCCCGTCGGACATGCCGCGTCCGATTGGATCCGTTCAGTGCTGTCCAATCGGTCGAACCGTGAGCCACGCGAGGTGCCCGCCATGAACTCGAGTTTCCACCGCACCACATTGGTTACGCTCGCAGTCGGTGCGGCGCTGGTCGCTGGCTGCCAGTCGACCGGCACGCATGTCATCAGCCGGCTGGCTTTCCAGAAGGAGCCGCTGGTCGTCGCGGTGGTCGTCGACTCGGTCCCGGAGGCCGCGGCGGCGCCGGTCAGCCCGTTCACAACCTACGCACCGCTTCAGGCCGCTTTGTCGAAGGCGATAGACCGGCCGGTCGCGCTTGAGCCCTGCTTCGCGTTCCAGGCTGAGCAGGGCATCGCGACGGGCTGGTACTCTCTCGCCGTGGTGACGCCGGCCCAGTACGCCCGCACACCGGCCGAGCGGCGACCGCGCATCCTGGCCGTCTCGTCCGATCCGGATGGCGATGTGCTGCGCAGCGCACTGCTCGTGACGGCGACGACGTCCGCCATCCAGGGCCCCGCCGACCTGCGCGGCAAGATTGTTGCCTTCGGTCCGCGCGACGACTCGCTGCTGCATCATGGCGCGCTGAAGCTGCTCCGCGACAACGGCATCCAGCCATCCGATCTGCAAACTGAACTGCTCCCCGTTCCGGGATCGCTCCGGCACCTGCCCGACGCCCGCACGATGGCTCACGCCGTGGCGACCAGCCAGGTCGCCGCCGGCTTCATCGATGAGGACGATTACAACGCCCTGCCGGAGCAATCCACGGCGAGCGGCGAAACGGGCCGCCAGGACATGCGAGTCATCGGCCGCACGATGGGGCTGCCGACCCGCCTGCTCCTCGTGGGCCACAATCTCGACCCGGACACTGCCGCCCGGGTCCAAGCCTTTCTGGTGCGCGTCGGACGGGAGCAGCCCGAGGTCCTCAAGCCGCTCAGGGCGCGCGACTACCGCGTGCCGACCGAGGACGTGCTGGCGGCGTGCGGCCAGTTGGAGCCCGATCCGGCCACCGCCCTGCCACTACCGTTCGTAGCCCCCCCCAAGAAGTAGTCGCGTCCGGGCGAAGCGTGGCGCAGGCACACGCGATCAAGGTTGGGTCTCGGCGGGCGTGGGCGCCGGGGCCGGCTGGGGCTGCGTCGTGGCGCGCAACTTCGTCAGCGTGAACTCGTCGATCGGCTTGGGCGTGCCGATCGCGTACTGACGCAAGGTGAGCGTCTCGCCATCGATGGTCACCTGCGTAAATCCATGACGCTGGCTATCCGCGAACACGAGCGACGGGGGCCACTGGTCGCGCGGCTTCAAGTCGTAGAGCTTCGCCCCGCCTGCGCCGGTCACGATGTAGACCACGCCGTCATCCGCGCCGACCCCGCCACGCAGGGGCGCGAAGCGCTGATAGTTGTGATCGTGCCCGGAAAAGACGATGTCAACGCCCGCCTGCTCGATCGCAGGCACGATCGTGCGCTGGAGTCGCTCGTCCGGGGCGTACTTGCCGGCCGTGTGCGGCGGGGGATGGGTGATGACGAAGCGCCAGTGCGGCGCGGGCCGGGCGAACACATTGATGATCCACGGGGCGACCTGGTCGCGCAGCAGCGCGTCACTGGTCGACTCGAAATTGGTGTCCAGCACGACGAAGCGGGCCGAGCCGTAGTCGAACCAGTAGTTGCGCTCCGGCGGCAGGCCCGGCGGGCCGTTGTCCGGCAACTCGAATACCTCCATGTATGCCGGAGCGCTCCCATCCTTCTCTACGTCATGGTTGCCCAGGCACGGCCAGAAGCCGATCCGCGCCAGCATGGAGCGGTACGGCGCAAAGAAGTTCTCGTTGTAGCGGAAGCGTGCCCCGTCGGGATACACGACGTCGCCCGTGTGCACGAGCAGGTCCGGCCGCGGCGTCGCGCGATCCATCTCGACCGCGAGCTGGTATTGGGCCCGTGTTCCGCGACCGCTGTCGCCGAAGACCACGAACGTGAACCGCTGGTCCGCCTCCTTATTTGTCTGGAACGCGACCACGTTCGTCAGGGCCCGCGTGCCGGCCATGAGCCGGTACCTGTACGACCGCCCGGCGGCCAGGCCGTCCACGCGGACGCTGTGCCGGCGGCCGGCCGGCGACGAGTTGATCGTCCGGCGGGCATCGTCCGCATCGACCACGAGCGTGCAGTCGACGGGACGCGTCGTGTACCACACCAGCGTCACGGCGTCCGGGCCGGCCAACTGGACCATCGGCCCCTCGATGACGCGGACGGGCAGAATCCACGGGGCGACCGCGTACAGCCCCAGCGTCACCAGCGCAATGACCACGCACCAGAGCAGCACCACCTTCGGGGCGACGGCTGCGCGGCGGAGCGAGCGAGCATGGCCGGTGCTGTAGAGCGACTCGGGGCTCAGGTCGGGCTCCTTGGTTCGCGACGGCTGCCCGGCTCACGGCGCGGCTTGCCCCCATAGCGTGCCACCAGCACCTCGACCACGTTCGGTGGAACAAGCTGGGCGATGCGGGCCGGATCGCTGCCGCCCAGTTCCATGATCTGCCGGATGTACGTGCTCGACGTCAGCACGTGCTGATCGCTGGCGAGGATGAACACCGTCTCGATGCCCCCGATCAGCCGGTTCAGGTTTGCGAGCTGCACCTCGTTCGACAGGTCGGCCATGTCCCGGATGCCACGGAGCAGCACGTGGGCACCGCACTCGCGGACGAAGTCGATCGTCAGGCCCGCGTAGGTCGCCGCCCGCACGTTCGGCATGTCCTGGATGTGCGGCAGCAGCAGCGCCAAGCGCTCCTCAGGCGTGAAGAGCTGCTCCTTGTCGGGGTTCATGCCGATCCCGACGATCACCTCGCCGAAGACCCGCGACCCCCGGCGCAACACGTCGAGGTGACCGAACGTGACAGGGTCGAACGAGCCGGTAAAGACCGCGATGATGTGCCGATCGGCTACCGCCATGCAGCAGTGCTCACGGGCGACGGAGGCGGCGCGCCGGCGGTCGACAACGCCGCGGCTGGCAGCCCGGGGGGCATGCTAGCGAGACCCCGCGGGGATGTCCAAGCGGCGCAACAGGATGTGCATGCCCCGCACCGATCCGCGGTCGTCGTAGTGCGCATCCACCCAGGCGGCCAGCTCGGAGCCCGAGTCGCGCCGCAGGTTCTCCAGGTCCCTGTCCGAGATCGCCATCGCCGCGGGCACCACGCGTCGGACGTCCGCCGTCGCCGCCTCCACGATGAACCGGGCGTGCGGGCCGACCTGCCCGGCCTTCTCGAGCGTCGCGAAGCGCGAGGCTGGCAGGCGCAGCGCGTAGCGATACGTCCCGGGGCTCCAACCCCAGACGTAGATGCGGTCAGCGGGATGGGTCAGCCGGGCGATCTCAGCCGCCTGGGCCTCGAAGGGCGCGGGCGTCGATCGCTGGAGGGCATACCAGGCCGGCTTTCTCGCCCAGCAACGCTGCGCGTCGCCCAGGCTGCCGGCGGCCAGCACGAGCAGCGCTGTCGCCCACACGGCCAGGTACACCGCCGATGACGGTGACCGAACCAGGCCGGCACTGAGCCGACCGCGGGCGGCCAGTGCGGCCAGCGGATACGCGAGCACCAGCGCCAGCGCCGGCAGCGCGGGCATGAGGTGGTGCTCCCGCCGACCGGGCCCGACGCACGCCAGGTATGTCGCCAGCAGACCCCACGCGAGCACGAGCGCCAGGCGCGACATGTCGATCACGGCGTGCTCGCCGCGCACGCGCGTGACGCGGCCGCGCCAGAGCCCAAGGCCCAGCCCGACAAGCGCCATGGCGAACACGGGCGCCAGCAGGCGACGCGCTGGAGCAAATGCCGTCCAGGCGCGTCCCAGGTGTATCCAAGTCGCATCATCGATCGCGAAGTAGGCCCGGTTGAACGTGCCGACGGCGAATGCCGCCTCGCTCAGCGCCCCCTGGGCAGCCAGCACGACCGCGGCGATCGTGATCGGCGTCGAACCGGCCGCGGCCAGAACCAGCGCATCGCGCCAGCGCGGAAAGGATGACGATCCCGACTCTGTCGCACTTCGGCGAAGGAGCGTCCACGCCATGTGACCGGCGATCGCAACGCCGGCCGCCAGACCCGACTGCTTGAACAGCGGCGCGGCTCCCGCGAGAAGTCCGCCGCAGATGAGTAGCCAGGTCCGCCGCCGGTCCAGCCACGCCAGGTAGCACGCCACGGCCAGCGTCTCGCACGCGATCACGTAAGTCTCAGTGCGATTCCCGCCGCACTCGAACCGCTGGTCCGAGAGCAACGCCGCGGCGGCCAGCGTCGCCGGCCAGCGCGCGCCCGGCCCGAAGGCCCGCACGGCCGCCGCGACCAGCGCCGCCATCGCGACGAGCAGGGCTCCACCCGCGGTCGCGATGCTGGCGACGACGCCCGGCCCGAACACCAGCGTACCCAACGCGCTCAGCCACCAGATGCCCGGCGGCTTGTTGTCCCAGATGTCGAGATACGGCACCGCCCCCTGCGAAACGCACCACCCGAAGTACGCGAACAGGTGGTCGTCCGCGATATTCGATCGCCAGTGGACAGCGGATTGGTTGACAACCACCGCCGCGAGCAACACAACGCCGCTCAGCACCCACTGCGATCCACGCATGCCGCGTACTGTACCGGGCAGCGCCGCCGGTTCATCTTGGATGTGGGGTCGCTGCGCTTTCGAGCACACGGGTTGGAAGCCAGTGCCGCAAGGGGACCACCTGTTGAAAACCGGCGCCGCAGTCTCCGTTACGGTTGCACGCCGAGCAGGTGCAGGATCTGCGGCAGGATCGCCCGCAGCGCGCGGCCACGATGGCTGATGGCGTTCTTCTCGTCGGGACTCAGCTCGGCCATGGTCCTGCCGCGGTCCGGCAGCCAGAAATGGGGATCGTAGCCGAAGCCTTCGCGGCCCCGCGGCGTCTCGATGATGACGCCCTCGACCGCGCCGTGCGTCTCGAGCACGACGCTGCCCCCGTGCACGAAGGCCATGACGCACTGATAGCGGGCCGTCCGGTCCGCCGACGGCACGTGCGCGATCAGCCGCACGAGCTTGTGGTTGTTGGCGGCGTCGTCCCGCGGGCGGCCGGCGAAGTAGGCCGAGTGCACGCCCGGCTCACCCCCCAGCCCGTCAACCTCCAGCCCGGAGTCGTCGGCCAGCGTGCTCATCCCCGAATGCTCGGCGTAGTACAGCGCCTTGAGCCGGGCGTTCTCGGCGAACGTCCGCCCCGTCTCCTCCGGCTCGGCCACGTGCGGGAACTCCTCGAGCCCATGCCAGACGAGCGGGGTCCCCTCAACCCACGCGCGGATCTCGCGGAGCTTGCCCGCGCTGCGCGTCGCCAGCAGCACGTGCCGCGGCTGGCTCACGACCGGCGCTTCTCCTGGGCCTGCTCGAGCTGCCGGGCCCGCGGGGTCTTGACGAGGAAGGACGGTGTCGGAATGCGCTGCTGGACGGCCTGCGTGCGCGGATCGCGAATCACCTCGTACATCTCGTGCCCGTTGTGCAGGCTGTGCGGGAACTTCTCCTTGGCCTTGGCCAGCCGCGGATCGACGATCCGCAGCGTAGTCGAAACCTGCCCGGAGAGCGGGTCCTCGCTGCGCACCTCCTGCACCGCCGACTTCGCGAACGCCCCGATGTACACCGAGCTGTTCGACGGACCGTGGTGAAAATACGCCTCCTCGCCCTGCTCGCGCAGAATCTTGCAGTACTCCTCGGCCGCCGTCCGCCGGCCGCTCATCGTCTCGGTGTTGTAGAAGACCGCCACGTGCAGCGACCAGTAGCCGTCCACCTTCGCCAGGTCCCACTCGGGCTTGCCGGGCTGGTAGGTCGGCAAGACGTCCATCGTGGCCAGGATGAACGGCCACACGTCCCGGTCCTGGAGCCGCAGCTTGCGGATCAGCTCGAGGGCGCGCTTCGCGTCGGGCTTGTACTGCTCGACCTCGGTCGGGGAGCCGTACACCCGGCGGTACTTGCCGTAGTAGACGCTCGTCCCCTCCTCCGTGCGGAACGTCTGAACCAGCTCCGGCTTGAGGCCCTTCACCTGCTTCAGCGCGGCCGCCAGCCGCTCGGCGCGTTGCATCTGGTCCGGCCCGGTCGCGGTCGCGCAGCGGATCGTCCAGGTCTCCTCGTCCTTGTTCTGCTTCGGGCCAAAGAGCTGACCCGACGCCGGCGCCGCCGTGATCAGCAGCGCGAGCGCAACCGCCAACAGGGCTGGCCAGCCTCGCGCGCCGGCCGCCGGAATCGCCGCGATCGGAAGCATGGTCGTCACCGCTGCTCAGTGCTCCGCCCGGAGCGCCGCCTGCTGGAACGAGAAGAGCCGCTCGATCCCGCGGCGGCCCAGGGCCATCATCGCCTTCAAGTCGTCGTCGCTGTACGTACTGCGTTCGCCGGTCGCCTGCACCTCGACCCACCGCCCGTCGGTCGTCAGCACGAGGTTGCAATCCACCTCGGCCGCCACATCCTCGCGATAGTCGAGATCCAGCAGCAACTCGCCGTCCACGCGACCAACGCTGACGGCGGCGACGCCGGCGGTTGCCACGTCGGCCCCCCACCACCCGGCCCGCTGGCCGTGGACGAGCGCGTCGCGCAGCGCGACGTACGCGCCGGTAATCGCGGCGGTGCGCGTCCCACCGTCGGCCTCCAGCACATCGCAATCGACGTGAATCGTCCGCGGCCCCAGCTTGGCGAGGTCGACCACGGCCCGCAGCGACCGGCCGATGAGCCGCTGGATCTCCTGGGTCCGGCCGTCGACCTTGGTTCGATTGCGCGGGCGGCGTTGGCCGGTCGAGCCAGGAAGCATGTCGTACTCGGCCGTGAGCCAGCCCGCCCCGCTAGGAATGCGCCACTCGGGGACGGCGTCCTCGATGCACGCCGTGCAGAGCACGACGGTCCGCCCGGCGCTGATCAGCACCGACCCCGGGGGGGCCTGTGTAAACCGGCGCCGAATCTCGACCGGACGGAGCACGTCGGACTGGCGGGCGTCTCGGCGCATCGCCCGTGTGTTAACGCGGCCGGCGACGAAAGGCAATCCGAAACATACCGGCCCGGGACACCGTGAGGCGCCCGGGCCGGCTGGTTCGCGACGTGCGAGTGGTCGCGCGGTCGCGTTGGAAGCACTACGGCGGCGATTACGGGCAGATGCTGCCGATCGCGGCCACGAACGGATCGATGTCGTCGAACGTCACGCCGTCGACGCCGTTCACGTCGTTGTTGCTGTAGGCGCAGGTCGGCGCCACGCCGAAGACCGCGAGGTGCAGGTCGACCCAGGCGGTCTCACCGCTCAGGGCGGCCACGAAGAAGTCGATGTCGTCGAAGTCAACATCGCCGTCGCAGTCGCTGTCGCCCGGGCAACCGGCCGGGACGCCGCCGCAGCCCGCGATGGCCTGGTCGAGGGCGTTGACGATGCCGTCGCCATTGAAGTCACCCTGCGCCCAGCCGCCGGGCTGGCCGAGGTTGGCCTCAACGATCGCGCAGTCGGCCGCATCAACGACGCCGTCGAGGTTGGCGTCGCCGTACTGCGTGCCGAGGATCACGAGCACGAGCTCATCAACGTCCTTCTGATCGATGATCAGGGCGGGCACGCCACCACCGATCGGCAGGATCTCCGGCCCGGTCATGTCAGCCGACGCGTCGGAGTACACGGCCTGGTCGGGGTTGTTCCAGTTGACGCTCGTGTTGCTGTAACCCAGGTACTCGTTCTTGAACTGGCGGTAGACGTAGTCGATGTCCTTGGCGTCGACGATGCCGTCGTGCCCCATCGGCGAGGCACCGGCCACGGGCGTCGCGCCGGCGATGTCGCCGCGGCTGTCGCCGGGTGCGTACGCCTTGGGCGTAGCCAGGACGGTGTCGAAGAAGTTGTCGTCGCCGCCGGGCTGCGTCGCCCAGGTCTGGTCGACCAGCGTGAAGCCGCGCTTGCGGTTCAGGATCGGCCCGTACTTGCCGTTCGGGAAGTTCGGGTCGAGGGCCAGACCGTCGGCGAAGTAACGAATGTCGTCGGCATCGAAGTTACCGTCGGCGTTGAAGTCGCCCATAATGTGGACGATGGCGACGTTGCCGCCAGGCTGCGGCGTCTGGGCGGGATCATTTGGCAGCGCGGGCAGCTCGAGCGGGTGGGCGCCGTAGCCGGTCGGGTCGGCGTACGCGACGAACATGCGCGGAATGTCGTTGATGTTCCGCAGGCCGTCGCGATTGAAGTCACCCGTCACGCGGTTACGTGAGCCAAGCGGCGCATCGCGGTTGATCGTGTAGAAGTTGCCGTCCGCGCCCTTGTACCGGTACGTCGTGGCCGTCACCGGCGTGCCGTCCAGCCAGAACGTGTTCGGCTCGAGCGAGGGATGCTCCTTCGTCCCGTCCGGGTTGATGCGGGCACGACGCGGAGTCTTGCCCGCCGAGTTGACCGCGCCGTAGGCCGGCGGGTTCGGGTTGGTGTTGATCGAGATCTGCTGCACGGCCGGGCGGAAGGTCGCCGGGCTCTGCGGAACAAAGACGTCGGGAGCAGAGGTGACCGGCAGGCAGCTCACACCGGCGACGAGCGAGAAACGCGTCACCAGGTACTCACCCGGCATGTTGAAGACCGAGTTCGGGTCCGCCGGACCGTTCGGGTCGCTGATCGAGAGAATGCTTTCGCTGATGTTGCGCAGGTAAGCGGCAGCCGGGCGGGCCTGCATGTAGATCGGGCTATTGGGGTCGGTCTCGTACGGGTCGCCGCGGCTCACGAAGCTGACCAGGCCACCGAGCGTATAGCCGCTGTTCGGATCACAGTTCTGCACAACGCTGGTGATGCTCGGCCGCACATAGGCCGACCCGCCGCGATCGTCGAACTGAATGTTCAGAATCTCGTAATCACCCGCGCTGGCGTCGGTGATGGCGCGGCCGCTGCCGAACAGGCCGGTGTAGCCCACGGCGAGGCGCTGACACTGGACGGCCCGCTCGATACCGCCGGACGACTCCGCGTTCGACGACTTGCGATCCGGGCCGACGTTGCCCAGGTTGTCCTGGATCCACTCGGTATCGGTGTTATCGCCACGGCCCCACGACGGGTCGATACCCGTCGAGTTCATGATGCCATTACGCGTGCCCGAGCCGCCGGAACGCGTCGCGACCATCAGGTTTTCTCCGGAGATCGTGCGACCGGTGAGCATGCAGTGGCGAATGTCGGTGAGGGCCATGTCGCCGGCGATGCCGTCGCCGTTCAGGTCGGGCCGGCCGACGCCGCGATTCGCCAGATAGACGATGCAGGCCCAGGCGACCGTTGTGTCGAAGACGGAGTTCTGGTCGATGCCGTTCGCGTTTAGCGACTTCACGCCGCCGTTGTGGGCCCCGCAATCCTTCGTCAGGCTCTCCATCTGGTTGCTCCAGCCCGTGTTGGAGAGGATCGGGCAGTAGCCGTAGCCGGACTCCGTCGGCCCGCGGCCCCAGTACGCGTCGGCCGGATTGCCGGCCACGATCGCGTACGTGGAGGGCACGTCGAGGATGGCAATGTGAACCTCGGTCGTGCCGAGGCGTGTGCCACTATCGTCCGCCTTCGTTCCATTCGCGCCGACGAAGCCGTACTGCGCCTGGGGGAAGGAGATGTTGAACGGGTAGAGAGGGTCAAACGTCAGCCAGTCGAGACCCGCGTTCGGCCCACCGGTCTTGACGCCGCCGGCCGCCCACTCGAAGCGGTTCAGCAGCCCGCGCTCCGAGGGAACCGAGCCGCGCAGCCGGTTGCAAAGCTGCGAGGTCGTGAACTCCTCGAGTCCGTTGACCGAGCCGACGCCGCGGTACTGCATCGCCCACGTGGTCGTGAGCGGCTGCCCATCGACGAACGTCGTGGCGAGCTGATCAACGAAGGGGAAGTTGGGGAAGTTCTGGAACAGTCCGTCACCGTCGACGTCGATGAAATCGTTCGTCGACTGCGGGGCGGCGAAGAAGGGGCGGAACAAAGTCGCGCCACTCACGTTGACCTGGCCGCCGTTCGGCCCCGAATTGGGGTCGATCGTGACGGGCTGCGCCAGGCTGGCGCCGGCCAGGCCGAGCGCCGTGACGAGTCCGAGGAGCACTTGCCTCATGATTCACTTCCTCCGAAGAACACCAGGCTTTCAGACCGGGAGCACGCGTCCGCGGCCTGCACATTCACACAGAGCACCCTCACGCGCGGCCCGCGCGCCGCAAGCGCCGGCCGAGCCGCCTCCACCGGCCAACTAGTACGGGTTGATCTGCCCAAACCGGTCGCGAACCTCCGTCGCCCCGGTCAGCGCGTAGTACTTGTCGCCCCACTCACGGTCCTGAAGCGTCTTCAAAATCGTCTTGCGCTCCACGTGGCCGTCCACATACAGGAAGTTCACCGAGCCGCCGAGCTTGTCGCCGCCGGGGTGATGCCGACCAACCGCGTTCGTCTCGGCGTAGGAGGGGTTGCCGATCAGGTTCGGCGTCTCGTTGACGAGCTTCTCCGGCAGTAGCCCATACGGGAGCGCGGGATCCGAGCCCATGTACGTCAACGCCAGGTTGTTATTCTCGGGAATGCCGTACTCGTCCGACCCGGTCCCCAACGCGAAGAAGGGGTTGATCGGGCGGTGGCTCTTGCTCAGCAGGGCCGGGTCGCCGTCCGAGCCTTCCGCGGACACGATCCAGTTCGTGTTCAGCTCAGTGGCCAGAATCGTCTGCCCGGGCCGCTTGATCTCGGTCTCGTTGACGAATCGGTTGTAGCGCTGCGCGCCGGCCGACGTGGCCTGGGCAAGTTGAAGCGTGAACTTGTTGCGGGGGAAGATGGCCGCGTTGCCTG